>CAZMSN010000001.1:0-36338 GCA_964569015.1 uncultured Acidimicrobiaceae bacterium
GCGTTCGGATTCCCGTTCCGCCGGCAACAGGTAGGTGTGTGATGGCAAAGAAGGCCCTGATCGCCAAGGCCAATCGAAAACCGCGGTTCGCGGTCCGTTCCTACAACCGCTGCCGCCGGTGCGGGCGATCCCGGGCGTACCTGCGCAAGTTCGGCATGTGCCGCATCTGTGTGCGGGAGCTGGCTCACCGAGGCGAGCTCCCTGGTGTGAGAAAGGCTTCGTGGTAGCCGTGTATGCCGATCCCATCGCCGACATGCTCACCCGAATCCGCAACGCCAACCAGGCGCTGCATCCCGAGGCCAAGATGCCGGCTTCGAGTCTCAAGGAGGAGATCGCCAAGGTCCTCTCCGCCGAGGGGTATGTCGACGGCTACAAGGTCGAGGACGCCCCTGTGGGCAGGGAGCTCACCGTGAGGCTCCGCTACGGCTCAGACCGCAGCCGCGTGCTCAAGGGCGTGCAGCGTGTGTCTACACCGGGACACCGGGTCTACCGGGGAGCCTCGGAGATCAAGCGAGTGAGGGGCGGTCTCGGCGTCGCCATCGTGTCGACGTCCGAGGGTCTGCTCACCGACCGGGAGGCTCGGCGCCGCAACGTCGGCGGCGAAGTGCTCTGCGAGGTGTGGTGAACGTATGAGTCGTGTAGGCAACAACCCGATCGCACTGCCAAGCGCCGTCGACGTGAAGGTCGACGGGACGAAGGTGACCGTCGAGGGCCCCATGGGCGCGCTCGAGCGCGTCATCGACCCGCGTATCACCGTTGACGTCGAGGACGGTGTGGTGACGGTGAGCCGTGTCGACGACGAGGCGGAAACCCGGGCTCGCCACGGGCTGACCCGGGCCCTGCTGAGCAACATGGTCGTCGGAGTGTCGGACGGCTACCGCAAGGAGCTGCAGATGCAGGGGGTGGGCTACCGCGCCAATCTCCAAGGCTCCAGGCTCGAGCTCCAAGTGGGCTTCTCCCACCCGATCGTCATCCCAGTTCCGGACGGCGTCTCCTTCGAGGTCCCCGAACCGACGAAAATCATCGTCCTCGGCATCGACAAGGAGCTTGTCGGCCAGGTCGCCGCCGACATTCGCAAGGTCCGTCCTCCCGAGCCTTACAAGGGCAAGGGGATCCGCTACGCCGACGAGCACGTGCGCCGCAAGGCCGGCAAGGCAGGAGTGACAGCATGAGAGGTTCCCGCGCCGATGCTCGTCGCCGCAGGCACCTGCGGGTGCGCAAGACGGTTCACGGTTCCGCAGAGAAGCCCCGTCTGGCGGTGTTTCGCAGCAACCGCTACATCTATGCCCAGGTCATCGACGACGATGCCGGCCGCACCGTGGCCGCTGCCTCGTCGCGTGAGGGCGGCCTCGAGGATCGCACGCTGACCGTGGACACCGCCGCCGAGATCGGGAAACTGATCGCCGCCCGCGCTGCCGAGGCCGGAGTGTCCAAGATCGTCTTCGATCGTGGCGGGTTCGCATACCACGGCAGGGTGAAGGCCGTCGCCGAGGCGGCTCGCGAAGCCGGGCTCGAGTTCTGAGTGATGGAGGAGGCAGGGTGACCCAGAATCGATCGGACCGCGGCAGAGATCGTGGGCGAGGATCCGACAGGGCCCGGGAGGTTCCCGAGTTCGATGAGCGGGTCATCGCCATCAATCGTGTTGCCAAGGTCGTCAAGGGTGGCCGGCGCTTCTCGTTCACCGCGCTCGTCACAGTCGGCAACGGCAAGGGCAAGGTCGGCATCGGCTACGGCAAGGCCAAAGAGGTCCCGAGTGCCATCCAGAAGGGCATCGAGATCGCACGCAAGAGCATGGTCGACGTGCCGATGGCCGGCACCACCGTGATCCACGAGATCACCGGGATCCAGGGCGCGTCGCGCGTGCTGCTCAAACCGGCGGCACCCGGTACCGGCGTCATCGCCGGAGGGGCGGTGCGCCAGATCCTCGAAGCCGCCGGGATCCGTGACGTCCTGGCCAAGTCGCTGGGGTCGCCGACCCACGTCAACGTCGCCAAGGCGACGATGAACGCCATCACCGGACAGCAAAGACCGGATCAGGTGGCACGGGCTCGCGGCAAGCGGCCGGAGGAGATCTTCCCGCCGGCGCTGCTCGCCGCCTATCGGTCGGCCGAGCTGATGAAGACCGAGGTGGGGAGCTAGCCATGGCCGGAACGCTCAAGATCACGCTGGTGCGGAGCACCATCGGCCAGAAGCCCAAGGTCAGAGCGACGGTCGAGAGCCTGGGGCTTCGCAAGATCCGTCAGTCGGTGGAGCGTCCGGACACCCCGGACGTGCGCGGCATGGTGTTTCGCGCCGAGCACCTCCTGGACGTCGAGGAGGTCGAATGAAGCTCCATCACCTGCGCCCCGCCGATGGCTCGAAGAAGCGGAAGAACCGCGTCGGGCGAGGTGAGAGCGGTCGGCGCGGCAAGACCGCAGGCCGCGGCACCAAGGGCCAGAAGGCTCGCGGCAAGGTCCGTCCCGGTTTCGAGGGCGGGCAGATGCCGCTTCAGCGGCGGCTGCCGAAGCTCAAGGGGTTCAAGAACCGCAACAAGGAAGTCTTCGTCGTCGTCAACGTCGCCCGCCTCGCCGAGTTCGATGCCGGTAGCACGGTGACGCCCGACGACCTCCGGATGCGGGGCATTGCCAAGAAGCGCGGTCGCGTCAAGATCCTCGGCGGAGGTGATCTCGATCGATCTCTGACGGTGAAGGCCCACGCGTTCAGCCTCGGGGCGGCGGAGAAGATCCGCGCCGCGGGCGGCACGGTCGAGGTTCTCGACTGATGTCTCGATCGCCTGTGTCAAGCACCGTCGGTACTCGGCGTGGTGGCGCCGCCGGACCCGCGCCCCGAGTCGGTAGCTAACCTCTCAGCGAACTGGACAAGGACACCGAAGCCCCATGCTCTCAGTTTTCCGCAACATGTTCCGGATTCGGGATCTCCGGAACAAGCTCCTCTTCACTCTCGGCATCTTCGCGATCTATCGCCTGGGCACGGCGGTGCCGGTGCCCGGCATCGACCTCGACGCGCTCAAGCTGGCGCAGGAATCGGCGGAACAGAACGGCTTGATCGGCCTCCTCAACTTGTTCTCGGGAGGCGCGTTGGAGAACCTCTCGGTGTTCTCGTTGGGGATCATGCCGTACATCACGTCCTCGATCATCATGCAGCTGCTGGCGGTGGTGATCCCGAAGCTGCAGTCCCTCCAGGATGAGGGGGAGGCCGGCCGCAAGGTCGTCACCCAATGGACCCGTTACCTCACGGTGGCGATCGCTCTCATCCAGTCGACCAGCTTCACCTTCCTGTTCCACAACGGGTCTTTCTTCGGGGCGGACCTGGTCCCGGACTACTCGCTCCGCAACGTGCTGACGATCATCCTCACGATGACTGCGGGCACCGCCATGATCATGTGGCTCGGCGAGCTCATCACTCAGCGCGGTGTCGGCAACGGCATGTCGCTGATCATCTTCGTGAGCATTGTCAGCCAGCTCCCGTCCCAGTTCGGGATCCTCTATCTGAACTCGCAGCGGTACCAGTTCTTCGCGGTGTCACTGCTGATGCTCCTGCTCACCGTGGGGATCATCTTCATCGACCAGGGTCAGCGGCGGATCCCCATCCAGTTCTCGCGACGGGTGCGGGGGCGCAAGGTCCTCGGCGGCCAGAGCACCTACATCCCGCTCAAGGTCAACATGGCCGGTGTGATCCCGGTGATCTTCGCCACCAGCGTCATGTACTTCCCGGTGCTGGTCGCCTCCTCGATTCCGTCCAGCGGCTGGGGGGCCACCGTGCGGGCCTGGATCGACCGGAACCTGTTGTCGGCCAGAGGCTCGGGGGGCCTGTCGCCAACGCTGCCGTACATCATGATGCTCGGGATCCTGGTTGTGTTCTTCACCTACTTCTACACGGCCATCCAGTTCGATCCCGAGCGCCAGGCGGAGACCATCCAGCGCCAGGGCGGGTTCATTCCCGGCATTCGACCAGGCCGGGCGACCGTGCATCACCTCGAGCACGTGCTGAGCCGCATCACGCTTCCCGGATCGCTCTATCTGGCGATCGTCGCCGTGGCCCCATCGGTGATGGGGTGGTACTGGAAAATCCCAGTTGGGCTGAGCGGCGTGTCCATCCTCATTGTTTCCGGGGTCGCCCTTGAGACGATGAAGCAGGTCGAGAGCCAGCTCATGATGCGCAACTATGAAGGATTCCTGTCCTGATGGGACGCCGCCTGCTCTTCCTCGGGCCACCTGGTGCAGGAAAGGGAACACAGGCGATGCGGCTGGCTCGTGCCATTGGTGTTCCCCACATCTCGACTGGCGCCATGTTGCGCCAGGCCGTGGCTGAAGGCACCGACCTCGGCCAGCGGGCGGAGGCCATCATGGCGGCCGGCAATCTGGTTCCGGACGATCTGATGATTGCCATGGTGGCCGAGCGCCTCGGGCGCGACGACGCCGCCTGCGGCTATCTCCTGGACGGGTTCCCCCGCAATGTGCACCAGGCGGCGGCCCTCGACGGCACCATCGGCGAGGGCGTCCTCGAAGCAGTGGTGTTGCTCGAGGTGGCGGAGGACGAATTGGTGGAGCGGCTCCTCATTCGGGCCAGGCAGGAGGGACGAGCCGACGACAACGAAGAGACCATCCGGCGGCGCCTCCAGGTGTACTACGAGGAGACGGAACCGCTCGTCGCCTACTACCCGGCCCATCAGGTCGAGGTGATTACGATCGACGGTGTGGGTTCGATCGACGACGTGTTCTCGAGAATCGTCATGACGCTGGGCGAGCCGCGATGAGCGCAAGCTTCATGACGATGAAGTCGGAAGACGATTTCGAGAAGATGGCTATTGCCGGTTCCGTCGTGGCCGCGGTTCACGCCGCGGTTCGTGAGGCCGCGGTCGTGGGCACTCGGACGCGGGACCTCGACCATGTCGCCGTCGAGGTGATCCGTGAGCACGGTTGCCGCGCGTCCTTCCTCGGCTACCTCGGATTCCCCGCCAGCATCTGCACGTCCCCCAACGAGGTGATCGTCCACGGCATCCCTGGTTCCTACCGTCTCGAGGACGGGGACATCCTCTCGGTCGACGCCGGGGCGATCTACGAGGGTTGGCACGGTGATGCCGCTTTCACGATGACCGTCGGTGACGTCGATCCCGAGGTCCAGCGGCTCCTCGCCGTCACCGAGCAGGGATTGTGGGCCGGCATCGCCGCCGCCCAGGCGGGGAACCGGCTCGGTGACGTCGGGCATGCCATCGAGACCACCGCGGCAGAGCACGGGCTCGGCTTGGTACGCGAGTACATCGGACACGGCATCGGGCGGCAGATGCACGAGGCGCCGAGCGTGCCCAACTACGGGACGCCGGGCAAGGGTCTCAAGCTCAAGGTGGGGATGGCCATTGCCATAGAGCCGATGTTCAACCTCGGCACCGGCAGCACAGTTCTGCACGATGACGGCTGGACCGTCACTACCGCCGACGGTTCCCCATCGGCCCATTTCGAGCACACCGTCGCCATCACCGCCGAAGGCACCAAGGTGTTCACGCTCCCCGAGCCGAAGCTGGTCCCGGCCCCGTCCTGAGCGGCCGCCTCGCAGAGATTTGCCGATGTTTCCGTGGGGCCTCTAGTATTGCCGCCCGGCCCAGATCCGGGCCGGTGTTTTTCGTGTGGCAAAAACAGACGACGTCATAGAGGTTGAGGGGACCGTCGTCGAGCCGCTCCCGAGCGCCATGTTCAGGGTGAAGCTCGAAAACGGTCACGATGTGCTTTGTCACATCTCGGGCAAGATGCGCATGCACTACATACGCATCCTGCCGGGGGACAGAGTGCGACTTGCCATATCTCCCTACGATCTCGAACGAGGCAGGATCACATACCGATACCGATGAAAGTCTCAGCATCCGCCAAGAAGATGTGCGAGAAATGCCGCATCATCCGCCGTCGTGGGCGGGTCTGGGTGATCTGCCCGAACCCGCGTCACAAGCAGCGTCAGGGGTAATCGCTCAATGGCTCGTATCGCCGGAACCGATCTCCCGAGGGACAAGCGCGTCGAGATCGGGCTGACCTACATCTTTGGGATCGGCCGGTCGACGTCGCAGCAGATACTCCGGGATCTCGATATCGACATGGATACGCAGGTCCGCGATCTCACCGACAGCGAGGTCGTGAGGATCCGCCAGTACATCGATTCCAACCTCCAGGTCGAGGGTGATCTCCGGCGCGACGTGGCACAGAACATCAAACGCAAAATCGAGATCGGGTGTTATCAAGGCGTGCGGCACCGTCGTGGCCTCCCGGTGCGCGGCCAGCGCACTCATACCAATGCCCGGACCCGGAAGGGCCGCAAGGCGCCCATCGCCGGGAAGAAGAAGGTCACCAAGTAAGGGCTCGGGAGAGGTAGTACGTGGCAAAGACGACACAGCGGCGGCGCCGGGTCAAGCGCAACATTCCGCATGGCCATGCCCACATCAAGGCCAGCTTCAACAACACCATCATCACGATCACCGACCAGGAAGGCGCCGTTGTCGCCTGGACGTCGGGTGGCTCGGTGGGGTTCAAGGGCTCCCGCAAGTCGACGCCGTACGCGGCGCAGGTGGCGGCCGAGCAAGCTGCCCGCAAGGCCGGCGAGATGGGAATCCGCAAGCTCGACGTCATCGTTCGCGGCTCAGGATCGGGTCGTGAGACCGCCATCCGCACTCTTCAGAACATGGGCATCGAGGTGACCGGGATCCGCGATGTCACGCCGATTCCTCACAACGGCTGTCGCCCCAAGAAGCGGAAGGGGCGCTAGACCATGGCCCGCTACACAGGACCGCGCACCAAGCGCAGCCGCCGCGCTCGCCAGCTGCTCGACGAGAACAAGGCGAAGTACTTCGATCGACGGCCGTATCCACCGGGCGAGCACGGCCGGGGTCGTATCCGCGAGTCGCAGTACCAGGTCCAGCTCCGCGAGAAGCAGAAGCTGCGGCACATCTACGGTGTGCTCGAGAAGCAGTTCCGCCGCTACTACCACGAGGCCAACCGGCGGTCCGGTATCACCGGCACCACCCTGCTGCAGATTCTCGAGACTCGCCTCGACAACGTCGTCTACCGGGCCGGCTTCGCCCGGACACGATTCCAGGCTCGGCAGTTGGTCAACCACGGCCACTTCCTCGTCAACGGGAAGAAGGTGGACATCCCCTCGTACCAGGTCTGCGCCGGGGACGTCATCACCATCAGAGAACGGAGCATCGACCTGTTCCCGGTGCAGCAGGCGATCGATACTCTCGATCGCACCAGCCCGGAGTGGCTCGACGTCGATCCCGGGGAACGACGCGTTTTGGTGTCCACGATCCCGAGCCGGGAGCAGATCGACACCCAGATCCAGGAGCAGCTGATCGTCGAGCTCTACTCGAGATAGCACGACTCCCGCCGCCAGAGCTCACAACACAACAATCAGATCCCAGAGTCCGGAGGAGCGCACCGTGCTCATCGTCCAGCGTCCACACATCGAAGAAGAGAACGTCACCGACGTCCGGTCGCGCTTCGTCGTCGAGCCCTTGGAGCCGGGCTTCGGCTACACACTGGGGAACACCCTGCGGCGTGTCCTCCTGGCTCGTATCCCCGGAGCGGCGATCACCTCGGTACGCATCGAGGGAGTGCAGCACGAGTTCTCGACGATCGAAGGTGTGGTCGAGGACGTTGTCGACTTCATCCTCAACCTCAAGCAGGTCGTGCTCCGGGTCGAATCGGACGAGCCTCAGACGCTGTACCTGTCGGAGAAGGGGAAGGGCGACGTGACGGCGGACGATCTCAAGGTTCCCGCCGACGTCCAGGTCGTCAACGGCGATCTCCACCTCGCAAGCCTCTCGGCATCCGGTCAGCTCGAGGTCGAGCTGACGGCCGAGCGCGGCGTCGGGTATCGCAGCGCCGATCGCAACAAGAAGAGCGACACGATCGGCATCATCCCGATCGACTCGATCTTCTCACCGGTTCGTAGAGTCACCTACCGAGTGGAGAGCACTCAGGTGGGGCAGATGACGGACTTCGACTGCCTCGTACTCGATGTCGAGACCAACGGGTCGATGTCTCCGAGCGAGGCCCTCTCGTCAGCCGGCAAGACTCTGCGCGAGCTGCTCGGGCTGTTCGCCGATCTCGACGAAGGCATCGGCCTCGAGCTGGGCGATGTCGTCACGGCCGAGTCCACCTCCCCCGATCTCGATCTCCCCATCGAGGCGCTCGATCTCTCCGAGCGGCCCCGCAATTGCCTGCGTCGAGCCCAGGTGCACACCGTCGGGGAACTCGTCGAGAAGAGCGAGGACGATCTCCTCAACATCACCAACTTCGGCCAGAAGAGCCTCGAAGAGGTCGCATCCAAGCTCGACGAGCTCGGTCTCTCGCTGCGCTCGGCTTCGGATGAATCGGGGATGGCCTGATGCCTGCGCCGAAGAAGGGACCCCGTCTCGGGGGAAGCCCGTCTCACCAACGCAAGATCCTCGCCAACCTGGCGGCATCGCTGATCGAGGAGGAGCAGATCACGACGACGGTGACCAGGGCCAAGGCGCTGCGGCCCTATGTCGAGAAGATCATCACCACCGCCCGGCGGGGCGACCTTCATTCGCGCCGGCTCATCCTCCGTAAGATCGAGGACACCGAAGTCGTTACGAAGCTCTTCGACGATGTCGCGCCTCGGTATGCCGATCGGCCCGGCGGCTACACCCGCATCACCAAGCTGGGCCCCCGTCGTGGCGACGGCGCCGAGCTGGCGATGATCGAGTTCGTTTGAGCGACACCTGCGGAACAGCCTTTTCCCCCGTCCCTGATCGGGACACAGGCTGACACCCTGATGCGGTCCCGCCGTTTTCACGTCAAGCAGCTCCTCGAGGGCTACGTTCCTGATCCCGGGCAGGAGCCTGATCACGACGCCATGATGCGGCTCGTGTCCGGCGACGGAGAGGTGCTCTCGGAGAATCACTTCGATCCCGGTCACTTCACGGCGAGCGGGTTCGTGCTGGCACCGGAGCGCTCTCGCCTCGTGCTGGTGCATCATGTCCAACTCGGGATGTGGGTCCAGCCGGGAGGACACGTCGATCCCGAGGACGCCGATGTGCTCGCTGCTGCCGAGCGCGAGATCTACGAGGAGACCGGCCTCGACGGCCTGGCGCGACTCGGCGATGGGCTGTTCGACGTCGACGTGCACGTCATCCCGGCACGACCCACCGCCCCGAGTCACCGCCATTTCGATCTGCGATTCCTCTTCGTGGCCACCGGCGAGGCGCTGCGGGTGTCGCCCGAGTCGTTCGACGTGCAATGGGTGACGCTCTCCGAGATGGAGACGATGGGCACCGACGCTTCGGTGCGCCGGGCTTCCCGCAAGCTCGTCGAGGAGATGAGGTCGCCGTGAGCCGGGGTATGCTCCCCGTTCCAGGATCGGGGCCGGGAGAACGCCATGGGTGAAGTGTTCAGCAGACTCCTGCAGACTCTCCGTCTCGAGCGTGATCCCTTCGTGTGGATGGACCTCAACGACCGTGCCACCGGCGACGCCCTCCTCCTCGTTGTGGGCACCCGCTTCATCTGGTTCCTCGGCGCCGTCGGATTCGGTCGGTTCAACGACCTGATCGACTTTCGAGTCTGGGACACGCTGGTGCGCTGGATCATCAGCGGGCTGTTCTTCTGGCTCCTCTTCGCGGCCATCACCTGGGCCGTGATCCGCTATCTGCTCGAGGCCGGCGGCGATTTCGCGACGTTGCTTCGCATCACCGGCTTCGCATACCCCACGCTGCTCGTGATCCTGTTCGTCGACTCCTTCATCGCCAACCCGGGCCTCGCCTTCGTGGTGGGGGCAATCTGGATGCTGGCGATCGTGGCCCGAGGCGTGCAGTTCGTGTCCGACCTGCCGATCGACCGGGCGGGGATGGCGGCCGTCGCCGGCCTGGCGGGGGCGACCATCGTGATCCAGGTGGTCAGGGGGCTCCCACTCTGAAGGCAATGGCCACGTTCCGGATCGATTTCGGCTACGACGGCTCCGGTTTCCACGGCTACGCCCGCCAGGAGGGGGTGCGCACCGTGCAAGCCGACCTAGAGGACGCGCTGTTCCGGCTCACGGGTCCTGTCGACACTGAGGTGGCCGGGCGAACCGACAAGGGAGTGCACGCCACGGGCCAGGTCGTGAGCTTCGTGGCTGAGGTGGGCCTCGACGTCGACCGGGTGCGCCGCTCCCTCAATCGGCAGCTCGCTCCCGAGATCGCGGTGAGTTCCGTTCGGGTCGTCCCCAACGGATTCAGCGCCCGGTTCTCCGCGATCGCACGGGCTTACCGCTACTTCGTCCTCAACCGGGAGGCGCCCGATCCCTTCCTGGCGCGCACGTCGTGGCATTACGAGACGCCACTTGACGCGGGGGCGATGGCCCAGGCGGCCCTCCATCTCGTCGGTGAGCACGACTTCAGCTCCTTCTGCCGCAAGGCGCGTGGCCGGAGCATGGTGCGGCTGGTGCGGCACGCCGAGTGGTCCGACGCCGGTGACGGCCTGCTGGTCTTCGACGTGGAGGCCGGCTCGTTCTGTCATCAGATGGTGCGCTCCTTCGTCGCGCTCTGTGTCGAGGTGGGACGTGGCCGGGTGGACGCCGACGACGTGCCGGGAATCATCGCGGCGCGGGACCGTCATGCTGCCAAGGGCGCGGCCCCGCCTCATGGCCTCACCCTGGTGCGAGTCGACTACCCGTGACCCGCGGCGAACCCAGGGTTGGCACGCCGGGTTTTCGAGGCTACGAACCCAGGGTTGGTACGTAGGGTTTTCGAGGCTACGAACCCAGGGTTGGTACGTAGGGTATTCATGGTTGTCAGCCCACGGTTCGTGAAATGTCGTCTGCTGTCTGTGAACCGTGGGCTGTGGTGCAGGGTTTTCGAGGCTGTCAACCCAGGGTTGGCACGCGGGGATGCATCGGCGGTGAGTTGGCGAAGCACGCCGGCTTGCCGTAACATACGGCGCCGCTCCCGGATCCGGGGGCGCCTCCGTGTTTGCCCTCCTCAACGGATTTTGCATGAAACCGAAGCTGCAGAAGACCTTCTCGCCCCGGCCCGGCGACATTGTGCGCGAGTGGCACGTCGTCGACGCGACCGGCGTTCCACTGGGCCGTCTGGCGTCGACGGTGGCGACCCTGCTTCGCGGCAAGCACCGTCCCACCTTCGCCCCGCACGTGGACGGAGGAGACTACGTCGTCGTTGTCAACGCCGAGAAGGTCGCCGTTACCGGCAACAAGGAAACTGCCAAGATGTACTACCGCCACTCGGGATACCCGGGTGGACTGCGTGGCCATTCGCTCGCCGAGATGCGGCAGCGCTTCCCGGAGCGCATCATCCAGAGCGCGGTTCGGGGCATGCTCCCCAAGAACCGGCTGGGCCGTCAGATCTTCGGCAAGCTCAAGGTGTACGCCGGTCCGGAGCATCCCCACGCCGCGCAGAATCCCCAGCCCTTCGAGATTGGAAAGGTCGAAGCCTGATGGCCAAGCCCCTCGTGCAAGCAACCGGCCGCCGCAAGAGCTCGGTCGCTCGCGTCCGGCTCTATGACGGTACCGGCAAGGTCACCCTGAACGGGAAGACAATCGAGGATTACTTCCCGCAGCCGGCACTTCGCCTCCGGGCCCTCGAGCCACTGCGAACCACCGATTCCGAAGCGCGCTTCGACGTCACCGCCACGATCGAGGGTGGGGGGACCACCGGGCAGAGTGACGCGCTGCGACTCGGCATTGCCCGAGCCCTCGTCGGGGTGGACGCCGAGATGCGGCCTGTCCTGAAGAGAGAGGGCCTCCTCACCCGTGACGCCCGCCGCGTGGAGCGCAAGAAGTACGGCCTCCGCAAAGCCCGCCGCGCTCCCCAGTTCACCAAGCGCTGAGCCGGGCGACGATGGCAAACGGAGACCGGCTCTTTGGAACGGATGGCGTTCGAGGACATGCCAACCGCGAGTTGACGGTCGACCTCGCGGTCGATCTCGCCAGGGCTGCCGGCGAGGGCAGCGACGGCCCCGTCGTCATCGGGCGAGACACCCGTCGCTCGAGTCCCATGTTCGCCGATGCCCTTCACGCCGGATTCAACTCGGTGGGCGTCGACACCGTCGACCTCGGCGTCATCCCGGTGGGGGCGGTTTCCCGACTCACCATCGACACGGGCGCCCAGTACGGGGTCATGGTGAGCGCCTCGCACAATCCGGCCGAGGACAACGGCATCAAGTTCCTCGGACGCGACGGGGCGAAGCTCTCGGACGAGCGCGAGGCCGCTATCGAGACCCGCTACCGCAAGGGCGGGCCGTGGCGGAGCCCGACCGGCTCGTTGATCGGCATGCAGTCGGTCATGGCCGACGCCGTCGACCGCTACCTCGATCGTCTCAAGGCCGATGCCTCGTATTCGCTGCGAGGCATGGAATTTGTGCTCGACTGCGCTCACGGTGCCGCGTTCTCCGCCGCCCCAGAGCTGTTCCGCCGGCTGGGCGCCGCCGTGGAGGTTCACAACGCCGAGCCGGACGGCACGAACATCAACGCGGGATGCGGCGCGACCCGTCCGGAGTTCCTCAGCGACAAGGTCGGTGGCCGGGTCGGCTTCTCGTTCGACGGTGATGCCGACCGCCTCATGGCGGTCGACGAGGACGGCGCCATCGTCAACGGTGACGTGATCATGGCCATTCTCGCCAGGCACCTGAAGGAGCGCGACAAGCTCAAGCACGATGTCGTTGTGACGACGGTCATGTCGAATCTCGGCTTCCGCCGGGCGATGGAGGCTCTCGGGATCGAGGTCCACCAAACGACGGTGGGGGATCGCTACGTGCTCGAGGAGATGCGGAACATCCGGGCCGTGCTTGGCGGTGAGCAATCGGGCCACATCATTCTGGAGGACCGCACCACCGGAGACGGTCTGCGCACCGCGGTGCGTCTCGCCGAGGTTCTCGCCGCCACGGGGCAACCGTTGCGTGAGCTGCGCGAAGTCATGACCGAGTTCCCCCAGGTGCTCGAGAACGTCCGGGTCGCCGATCGGGCAGGCCTGGAAGGCTGCAGCGCGGTTTGGGATGCGGTCCGCGAGGCCGAGGAACGTCTCGGCGACGATGGGCGTGTGCTGGTGCGGGCGTCCGGGACGGAGCCACTCGTGCGGGTGATGGTGGAGGCTCGTACCCGTGGGGTCGCCGACGAGATAGCCGGCGCGGTCCGCGATGTCGTCGTCAGCGAGCTGGGCTGATCGCTCCGCCGGCAGCACAATCTCGATGGTCCGGTACCCTTTCTAATACAACTGAACACCGACCGGAGATCCAACACTCGAGCGCCTGCCCTCACGATGCGTGAGGTGACGAGGCAGAGGGATAATCGATCAGTCGGCGGGTGCCCTCTCGGCCGCTCACGGCCGTGACGGGGTGGAGCAAAGCCCGGGAGCGATCCCGGGGACAGAAACCGCCCCGATGTGAGGCGGGGTCAACGATTCCGCAGCCCTCCGGTCCCCACAACTGGAGGTTGTGCGCGCGTGTGCGGAATCATGGGTTATGTCGGTCCGAAACAGGCCGCTCCGGTGCTCCTCGACGGTTTGCGCCGTCTCGAGTACCGCGGGTATGACTCGGCGGGCATCGCGGTCACTAGCGGCACGATCAGTGTCCGGAAGGCAAAGGGCAAGATCGATCGGCTGGCGGCCCTCCTCGACGCTGATCCTATTGCAGGGACCATCGGCATCGGGCACACCCGCTGGGCCACTCACGGTGAGCCCAGCGACATCAACGCCCATCCCCATCCCGACGCGTCGGGGGATTTCGTCGTGGTGCACAACGGCATCATCGAGAACTTCCAGACCCTGCGTGAGGAGCTCGAGGCGGACAATTGCGTGTTCGCCTCCGACACTGACACCGAGATCCTCGCCCATTTGGTCGCCCGGGAGTACGCGGGCGATCTGGCTGCCGCGGTGAGAGCGGCAGTGGCCAAGGCACAGGGTGCCTATGCCCTGGTGGTGATGACCCGTCACGAGCCGGACACGATCGTGGCGGTGCGGCGTATCAGCCCTCTCGTGGTGGGCCTCGGCGACGGGGAGACCTTCCTGGCATCCGATATCCCGGCGGTGCTGCACCGAACTCGCACGTTCAAGATCATCGAGGACGGTGAGCTTGTCGTGATCAACACCGAGGGCGCTCGCATCGAGACCATCGGCGGTGAGGCCATCGAGCGGGAGCCGGTGCACATCGATTGGGATGCCGCGCAAGCCGAGAAGGGCGGCTTCGAGCATTTCATGGCGAAGGAGATCCACGAGCAGCCTGCCGTCATCACCGAGACCTTGGCGGGGAGGCTCCACGAGGACGGCACGGTGTGGCTCGAGGACGTGCGTTTCGACGACGACTTCGCTCGTTCCATGGAGCGCATCTGGATCACCGCATGTGGCACCGCGTATCATGCCGGCCTCGTCGGCAAGGAGATCTTCCGGCGCATCCTGCGAATCCCGACGTCGGTGGAGTATGCCCACGAGATGCGCTACGCCGACCCGCTGGTGGGACCGCGCAACCTCACGGTGGCGATCAGCCAGTCCGGAGAGACGGCCGACACTCTCGCCGCCGCTCGGCTGGCGCGCCAGCGGGGATCCCGACTGCTGGCGATGACCAACGTCGTAGGCAGCACCCTGAGCCGCGAGGCCGATGACATCCTCTACACCCGGGCTGGGCCAGAGATCTCGGTGGCGTCGACCAAGGCCTACATGGCGATGCTGATCGCCCAGTATCTGCTGGCGCTTCATATCGGTCGGGCGCGCGGCGTCGTAGACGCCGAGCTGGCGGAACGAGTGGTGCACGGCCTGAGCGTGCTCCCGGGCCAGGTGGAGGACGTGCTGCAACACGAGGCGAGCATCGCCGCCGTCGCTGAACGTATCGTCGGCGTCGATGACATCTACTTCATCGGCCGCGGGCTCGACTATGCGGTAGCGATGGAGGGCTCCCTGAAGCTGAAGGAGATCAGCTACCTGCATTCGGAGGCGATGCCTGCCGGCGAACTCAAGCACGGTACGTTGGCCCTCGTCACTGCCGGCGTTCCGGTGATGGTGGTCATCACCCAGCAGGCCGTGTACAGCAAGACGATCTCGGCGGTGCAGGAGGTGAAGGCCCGCGGCGGAATGGTGATCGCCGTCGCTTACGAGGACGACGTCGAGATCGGCAAGTTCGCTGACATGGTGCTGCGCATCCCGCGCGCCGATGATCTTTTGGGACCGGTGTGTGCGGTCGTTCCGTTGCAGCTTCTCGCGTATCACGTGGCTCGACTTCGCGGCAACGACATCGATCAGCCGCGCAATCTAGCCAAGAGCGTGACGGTGGAGTGAGGCTCCTCACTCGATGATGTGAGATGGCCGCCCTTCTCGTCCCTGCGGCCGGGGTAGGCTCCCGGCCCATGAACGTCATCGGGATCGGCGTCGATCTCACCGAGGTGGATCGGGTGCGCCGCCTCCTCCGCAAGTACGGGGAGCGTTTCCGCGCCCGTTGCTTCACCGAGCACGAGTGGGACTATGCCCATCGCTATGTCGACCCGTCGGCCCGACTTGCTGCCCGCTTCGCCGGCAAGGAGGCCGTGATGAAGAGCCTCGGAGCGGGGTGGCGGCACATCCCCTGGCGCGACGTCGAGATCACCGGCGGCGGCGCCCCGCAGGTGAACCTGGCAGGCGCCGCGGCTCGGCGGGCGGAGGCGATCGGCGCCGTGCGAGTCCTGGTGACCATCACCCATACCGACGATCGGGCGCTCGTGTTCGCCATGTCCCTCGGCGACTGAGACACCCTCCTGTTGCCAACCCAGGGTTGAGGAGCCGGGTTTTCATGGTTACCAGCCCACGGTTCGTGGAATGTCGGCCCACTGTCTGTGAACCGTGGGCTGTGGTGCAGGGTTTTCGAGGCTGCCAACCCAGGGTTGAGGAGTCGGGTTTTCGTGGTTACCAGCCCACGGTTGGGGAACGGTGTGAACTGTGGGCTGTGAGGCCGGGTTTTCCTGGCTGGGAACCCTGGGTTGGGATGGCCGCGAGCCATGGGCTGTGGTCTCGTAGAATCAACGGCGTGAAACCGGTGATCACCCCCGAGGAAACGGCCAGGCTCGACGCTGCCGCTGTCGAGGCCGCCGAGGTGCTGATGGAGCGCGCCGGGCTCGGGGTGGCGCTGGCGGCGGTCGACATGGGAGTGGGCTACGGCTCGCACGTCGTCATCCTCGCCGGCAAGGGGAACAACGGCGGGGACGGCTATGTCGCCGCCCGCTATCTCGCCCGGCGTGGCGTCGACGTCACCGTCCAGGCGCTCGGGGGCTCGCAGGACGAGACATCCCCGGCGGGCCACGCCGCGGCCCGAGCGGCGGCTGCGGGCGTGCGGATCAATGCTCTCGCCGATCCGGTGCCGGCGGATCTGGTGATCGATGCGCTGTTTGGTGTCGGGTTCCACGGCACGCTTCCTGACGTCATCGCGCCGTGGACCGGCACGCCGCACCCGGTGCTGGCCGTCGACGTGCCCAGTGGGCTCGACGCCGCCTCGGGCGCTGTGGCCGGCCCGGCCTTCACGGCGCATCGAACGGTCACCTTCCACTCTCTCAAGCCGGGCCACCTGCTCGGAGAAGGCCCCGAACGATGCGGGAGCATCTCGATCGTCGACATCGGCCTGTCCGGCGGAAACGCCGAGCTGCTGTTGTGCGAGGAGGTCGACGCTCCCCGGCCGCCACGTCTCCGCACCTCGCACAAGTGGTCCGCCGGTTCGGTCGCCGTCGTCGGGGGCTCACCGGGATTGACCGGTGCTGCGATGCTGGCCGCCACGGCGGCCCTCCACGGTGGTGCCGGGTCGGTTGCCGTCGTTTGCCCGGGTGCGCTCCAGTCGATCTATGCCGGCATGTCGGCAGGTGTGATGACCCGCGGCGTCGGCGATGCGGATCGTTTCCGCCAAGGGGATGTTCCGGCAACGCTCGAAGAAGCGTCCCGCTTCGATGTGATGGTGCTCGGTCCCGGCCTCGGGCGTGGACACGAGGCCTTCGTCGATGGTCTCCTGACCGCATGGGACAAGCCGCTGCTCATCGACGCCGACGGCATCAACGCCTTGGCTGGCGCCGATCAGCTCGCGGCGCGGACCACCCCCACCATCATCACCCCTCATGCCGGCGAGTTCGCCCGTCTCACCGGCGCCCAAGCCGACTACCGATCGGCGGCCACGCTCGCCGCCGGCACCGGCGCCGTGGTGGTCCTCAAGGGCAACCCCACCTTCGTGTTGGGTGCAGAACGTTCGGTGGTGGCCAGTGGAGGAGCCGAGCTGGCAACGATCGGGACCGGTGACGTGCTCGCCGGATTTATGGCGGCGCTGTGGTCGCGGGGCCTGTCTGCCGAGGTCGCCGCTCGCTCCGCGGCCTACTGGCACGGCCGGGCGGGCGCCGAGCTGGCGGAGACCGGTACCGTCACGGCCGACGTTCTCTCCGCCACGATCGGGAGGTACGCCTGGTGAGGCCCTCGTGGGTCGAGGTCGATCTCAGCGCGATTCGCTCCAACGTCGCGGCGATCCGGGCCTATGTGGCGCCGGCGCAAGTGTGCGCGGTCGTCAAGGCCGATGCATACGGGCACGGGGACGTGCCCTGTGCCGAGGCGGCGCTGGCCGGCGGCGCGGAGTCGCTGGCGGTGGCCTTGGTCGAGGAGGGGGTGCGGCTTCGTGAAGCCGGGATCACCGCTCCCATTCTCCTCCTGTCGGAATCCGAGCTCGGGGATGCCGAGAGGATCGTCGAGTGGGATTTGGTGCCCACGGGCTACCGGGCCGAGTTCTGTGAGGAAGTGGCGGCGGCGGCGGCTCGCCGCGGCGCCGTGCCATATCCCATTCACCTCAAGGTGGACACGGGGATGCATCGTGTCGGGGCCGATCCCGCCGAAGCGGAGCGGCTGGCGCGTGACGTGGCCGACGATTCCCGATTGCGGCTCGCAGGGCTCTGGACCCATTTCCCGGTCTCCGAATCCGACCCGGACTACACCCGCCGCCAGGTGGCGGACCTGATGCGGCTGCGCGACACGCTCGCCGCCGAGGGCATCGACGTAGAGGTGCTCCATGCCGCCAACACCGCCGGCGCCCTCGATCTTGCAGAATCACGCCTCGACATGGTGCGAGTGGGGCTCGGCATCTACGGGTTGCGTCCAGCGTCCGACACCGGGCCCGGTCTGCGCCTTCGTCCCGCCATGCGGGTGGTCTCAGAGGTCACGTTCGTGAGGCGCCTGCCCGCAGGAGAGCGACCGTCGTACGGGCAGTGCCACCCGCTCCCGGCGGAGTCCACCGTAGCCACGGTCCCGATCGGCTACGCCGACGGTGTGTGCCGCCGCCTGTCCGATGTGGGCGGCGAGGTATTGATCGGCGGCAGGCGCTACCCGTTCGCCGGCACGGTGACGATGGATCAGATCGTCGTCGATGTGGGAGACGACCCCATCGAGATCGGTGACGAGGTGGTCGTGCTCGGTGCCCAGGGTGACGCCGCCATCACCGCCGACGAGTGGGCAGAGCGGCTGGGGACGATCAACTACGAGATCGTGTGCCAGTTCGGGCCGCGGCTACCGCGCCGATATATCGAGCTGGCTGATGATTGAGGAGACGCTGACGCCGGTGCCCGGCATTTGGGCGGGGCAGTGGGGTGCTCCGGCGGCGCTCACCAGCTCGGTGGGGCCGATCGGCGGGATCGCGGGATGGAAGGAAGTCACGCCATGATCGAGCTACCGGAAGATCGGGCCGCCGAGCTGGCGGCACTCGCCGCCGAGGCGGCGCAGTGCACCAAGTGCCGGCTCGCCGAGGGCCGGCTCAATGTCGTGTTCGGCGCCGGGGATCCCGACGCCGACGTCATGTTCGTCGGCGAGGGTCCCGGTCAGCGCGAGGACGAGCAGGGTTTTCCGTTCGTGGGGCCTTCGGGCAGACTGCTCGATGAGCTGCTTGGCGAGGTCGGGCTCGCCCGTAGCGACGTCTACATCGGCAACGTCGTCAAGTGCCGGCCTCCGGGCAATCGTGATCCTCGGCCCGACGAGATCGACGCCTGCAAGCCCTACCTGCGGCGGCAGCTCCGGCTCGTCGACCCGAAGGTCGTGGTGACGCTCGGCAACTTCTCCACGAAGCTGCTGTTGAACACCGAGATGGGAATCACCCGTCTTCGGGGAACGGCCTACGAGTGGTGGGGCCGCTTCCTGGTCCCCACCTTCCATCCTGCCGCTGCCCTGCGGGGGAGCGCCCGGGTGCTCGAAGAGATGCGGTATGACTTCGGCCTGGTGGAGAGCGTCCTCCAGGGTAAGCTCCGGGTGAGCGAGGCCGACTCTTCCTCCGAGATCGAGATCGGCCCGTCCGCACCCGATCCGGAGCAATTGGATCTGTTCGGATGATCGACATGCACGTCTTCGTGAGGAGCGACTCCGGCGGAACGTACCGGGCGAGAGGTCGCGATATCCGACGGTGTCCGGGGGGGAGTGCATGATCGAAGTGGAGACCGGCTCGCCTGCGGAGACGCTGGCGCTGGGTCGTCGCCTTGCCGCGTCGCTGCGCGCCGGCGACGTCCTGCTCCTCTCGGGCCGGCTCGGAGTGGGCAAGACACTGCTGGCGGCGGGCGTCGCCGAAGGCTTGGGCGTCGAGGAGCCCGTGACGAGCCCGAGCTTCGTGCTGGTGCGCTCCTACGAGGGCTTTCTCCCGGTCGTGCACGCCGACGTGTACCGGCTCGGCTCAACGGGTGAGTTCGACGATCTCGAGCTCCCCGACAGCGCCCGCCGGGGCGTGCTGATGATCGAATGGGGAGACGCCGTCACCATGGGAGTGCCGGCGGACCACCTCGTGATCCGCATTGAATCCACCGGCGATTCCAGCCGGCGCTTCGAGTTCATTCCAGCCGGGAGCTGGGTGGATCGGCCGCTCACGGAGCTGAGCGCGTGAGGATCCTGGCACTCGAGACCGCCACTGCGGCGTCTTCGGTGGCGTTGGGAGAGGACGCCACCGCCGTCGCGCTCTCGCTGCAGGTCGATCGGCGGGGACACGTTGGGTTCCTGATCCCGGCGATCGATTTCTGTTTCCGGCGGGCCGGATGGACACGAGCGGACATCGACCTGGTGGCGGTCGACGTGGGCCCCGGCGGCTACGCCGGCATCCGGGCCGGCATCAGTGCGGCTCAGGGCATCGCTGCCGCGGTCGGGGTTCCGGTGGTGACGGTCAGCTCACTCACCGTGCTCGCCCTGCGAGCAACCACGGGGCACCGCCGCATATGGCCGGTGATCGACGTGCGCCGCGGCCAGGTCGCCACCGCTCCGTACCGCCCGGTGCCCGGCGGGGTCGTTCCCGACGGCAGCGCCGAGGTGGTTTCCCCCGACCGGTTCCGTGCCCTCATCGAATCGGACCCGTCGGACACCCTCGTTGTCGGCGACTGGGAGGCGCTCCCCGAATGCTCCCTGCGCGGCCTGCATCGCGTCCGGAAGGGGCGGCCTCGGTACCCGACGGCGGAGATGATGCTCGACGTGGCCGTGTTACGGGCCCAGCACGACGATTTCGCCCGTCCCGAGGAGATCCGGCCCCTGTACATGCGGGAACCCGACGCCGCCATCAACTGGTCGGACTTCCGGGAAGAGGGCATGTGGCCGGGAGAGGTCGCATGATGGCCCAGGCCTCGACGACTGCCGGCGGCACGATCCGGCCGATGACGCGACAGGACATCCCGATCGTGGCGACCCTCGAGCGAGAGGTGTATCCGCAGCCCTGGTCCGCCCGGGTCTTCTTCGATGAGCTGTCTCAATCGAACCGCGTTTACCTCGTCGCTGAGAACCGGCGGGGCATCATCGTCGGCTACGGAGGTCTCTTGCTCGTCGAGGACGATGCGCACATCACGACTCTGGCGGTGCTCCCCGAGGAGCAGCGAAGCCGTATCGGCACACGCCTCATGCTGACCCTGGTGGAAGAGGCGCTCCAGTCGGGCGTTCGGCACCTGACGCTGGAGGTCCGCATGTCGAACGCGGCGGCTCGGCGGCTCTACGAGCGATTCGGCTTCGCTCCGGTCGGGATGCGCAAGGACTACTACCGCGACGAGGACGCGCTGGTGATGTGGGCGATCGATATCGACGCCGATGAGTACACCTCCCGGCTCGACGCCATTCGACGATCGCTGGAGGACGCGGAGTGAGTGCCGGACCGCTGATCCTCGGAATCGAGACGAGCTGTGACGAGACCGGTGTCGCCGTGCTCGAGGGCCTCGAGGTCAGATCGTCGGTGCTGGCCTCCCAGGTCGAGGCCCACGCCCGGTTCGGGGGAGTGGTGCCCGAGGTGGCGGCCCGGGCACATGTCGAGGCGATCCGGCCGTTGACCCACATGGCTCTGACTCAGGCGGGCATCCATTCCGACCAGCTCGATGCCGTTGCCGCCACCAGGGGGCCCGGTCTCGCCGGGGCGTTGATGGTCGGCTTCTCCTTCGGCAAGGCGCTGGCATGGAGCTTGGATCGCCCGTTCCTCGGCGTCAATCACATGGAGGGCCATCTCATGGCTCCTCGGCTCGACCACGCCGACTACGCGCCGCCGGCGATCGTGCTGCTTGCGTCCGGCGGACACAGTCAGATCGTGCATGTGCGCGCATGGGGCGACTACGTCGTCATGGGACAGACGATCGACGACGCGGCGGGCGAGGCGTTCGACAAGCTGGCACGCTTCATGGGGCTCGGGTACCCGGGCGGGCCTGCCATCGATCAGGCGTCTGCCGGCGGCGATCCCGCCAGGGTCTCGTTCCCGAGAGCTCTGCCCGATCGTCCGTTCGATTTCTCGTTCTCGGGTCTCAAGACGTCGGTGGTGACCTACCTCAAGAAGGCGAAAGCGACCGGGAACGTCCCCCCACTCGCCGACGTCGCCGCCTCGATCCAGGAGGCCATCATCGACGTTCTCGTTGCCAAGACGTTCAACGCGGTGGAGGCGACGGGGGTGACCGCGGTTGCCGCCGGCGGCGGGGTACTCGCCAACGGCCGGCTGCGAGACCGTCTCGCGGCCGAGGCCAATCGGCACAGCGTGCAGCTCTACCTCCCGACGCCGGCTCTCTGCACGGACAACGGCGCCATGATCGCGGCCGCCGCCACGCTGCGGCTGGAGCGGGGATTGATCACCCCGTGGGATGCCGAGGTAGACGCCGGGCTCAGGCTGAGCGGGTGAAGCGGGGGATCCGCCTCGGGTGCTTGTTCGGTATCGAGATACGGGCCGACTTCTCGCTCTTGTTCCTCGTCGTTCTCCTCACGTGGTCGCTCTATCTCGATCTGGTGGACCGTTTCGCCGACAAGCCACGAACGACCTTGCTGGTTGCGGCTCTCGGCGCCGGGGCGGCCTTCATTGGCAGTGTCGTGATCCATGAGCTGAGCCATTCGGTGGTGGCGCTGCGACGCGGGTTCGAGGTGCGGCGTATCCGGCTCTTCATGTTCGGCGGGATGTCGGAGATCGGCAGCGAGGCCAAGACCCCGCGGGACGAGTTCGCGGTGACTATCGCCGGGCCGGCGGCATCGCTGGTGCTGGGGGTGCTGTTCCTCCTGGCAGCATGGGCGGTCCCGGCGAGCTGGAATCTGACCGAGCGCCTGACTCTCCTCCTCGGCTTGGCCAACGTTGCCATCGCCGTCTTCAACATGCTCCCCGGGTTTCCCCTCGACGGGGGGCGCATCCTGCGGGCCGTGGTGTGGCGGATCAGCGGCGACCGGCGCCGGGCGACGGCCATCGCGGCGACGACCGGGCGCCTGCTCGGCCTTGTCCTGATTCTCGGCGGCATGGTGTACTGGATGGTGCAGAGAGATCTCAGCGGCCTGTGGCTGGCGGCGATCGGTTGGTTCCTGCTCCAGGCGGCATCGCTGACGAAGCGTCGCCAGGAGATCCTCGACAGCATCGAAGGGCTCCGCGTCGGCGACGTGATGCGGCGTGTCGCGACCGCCGTGCCGGGTGATCAGAGTGTCGCCGACGTACTTGCTCTCCACGGGTGGGGCGATCGTCTGCGGATGATACCGGTGGAGGTGCATGGAAGGATCCGCGGGCTGCTGGGTAGCCGCGAGGTCGCCAAGGTCGATGCGGCGCAGCGCAGCGAGCAGACTGCCGCCTCCGCGATGACTCCCATCGGGCCGGAGGACGTATTCGACGCAGGTGCCTCCCTGGAACAGGCATTGACGCAGCAGTCGGGATCGGCCGGAGTGATGGTCGTGGTCGAGGACGGCCGGGTGGTGGGGCTGGTGACGGGAGAGGAGATCGCGGCAGTGCTCGGAGAAGCCGCTCCTCGCCGGTGAGTGTGTTTCGCAGCGGGCTTGTCGAAGTCGACCGAAGGACTGGCACTCGCCGCATCGCTCTGCTAGCACTTGTGAACAGTGAGTGCTAGCCTTTGGCAGTCATAGCATATGACTGCTAAGCACCCCGAGAGGAGGGAATCGGATGAACCTGAAGCCTCTGGGCGACCGAATCGTCGTGAAGCCCAGCGATGAGGACGAAGCCCGGACCGCCAGCGGCATCGTCATCCCCGATACCGCCAAGGAGAAGCCGCAGCAGGGCGAAGTCCTGGCGGTGGGCCCCGGTGAGTACAAGGACGGCGAGCGTATCCCGCTCGACATCAAGGCCGGGGACACCGTCGTCTATTCGAAGTACGGCGGTACCGAGGTGAAATACGAGGGTGAGGACTATCTCATTCTGTCCGCCCGCGACGTGCTCGCCATCGTCGGCTAGGAGGAACCAATCACATGGCTGCGAAGGAACTGAAGTTCAATGAGGAGGCACGGCGGAGCCTCCAAGCGGGCGTCGACAAGCTCGCCGACACCGTCAAGGTGACGCTCGGCCCCAAGGGCCGCAACGTCGTGCTGGAGAAGAAGTGGGGCGCCCCAACGATCACCAACGACGGCGTGACCATCGCCAAGGAGATCGAGCTGGATGACCCCTTCGAGAACATGGGCGCCCAGCTCGCCAGAGAGGTAGCAGACAAGACCAACGATGTTGCCGGTGACGGCACCACGACGGCCACCGTGCTGGCTCAAGCGATGGTGTCCGACGGGCTGCGGCTCGTCGCCGCGGGCGCCAACCCGATGGAGATGAAGCGGGGCATCGAAGAGGCCGTGGCCAGCGTCGTCGAGGCGATTGGTGAGACGGCCATTCCGGTCGATTCCAACTCGCATGATCAGATCGCCTACGTGGCTGCCAATTCGGCCGCCAGCAAGGAGATCGGTGACCGTATCGCCGAGGCGATGCAGAAGGTCGGCAACGAGGGTGTCATCACCGTCGAGGACAGCCAGACGTTCGGCGTGGAGCTGGAGTTCACCGAGGGCATGCAGTTCGACAAGGGCTACATCTCTCCGTACTTCATCACCGATCCGGATCGTCAGGAAACCGTGATCGAGGATCCGTACGTCCTCATCGCCAACCAGAAGATCACCGCGGTGCAGGATCTGCTGCCGGTGCTCGAGAAGGTCATGCAGACCGGCAAGCCGTTGCTCGTGCTCTCCGAGGACGTCGAGGGTGAGGCTCTGGCAACCCTGATCGTCAACCGGATCCGTGGCACGTTCAGCTCGGTCGCGGTGAAGGCCCCCGGTTTCGGTGAGCGGCGCAAAGCCATGCTCCAGGACATCGCGATCCTCACCGACGCCACCGTCATCAGCGAAGAGGTCGGCCTCAAGCTGGAGAACGTCACCACCGACATGCTGGGCCGTGCCCGCAAGATCGTCGTCACCAAGGACGACACCACGATCGTCGAGGGTGCCGGGTCGCACGACAACGTCGAGTCTCGGGTGCGCCAGATCCGTCAGGAGATCGAGAACTCGGACTCGGACTGGGATCGAGAGAAGCTCCAGGAACGGCTCGCCAAGCTGTCCGGCGGGGTCGCCGTGATCAAGGTCGGTGCTGCCACCGAGGTAGAGCTCAAGGAGAAGAAGCATCGTATCGAGGATGCCATTCAGGCAACCCGGGCCGCGGTCGAGGAGGGCATCGTCGCCGGTGGTGGCGTGGCGCTCCTCAGGGCCCAGGCGGCAATCAAGAGCCGCGGTGGCTCGGACGACGTCAAGGCCGGCCGCGCCATCGTCGAGAAGGCGCTCGAGGCTCCGCTCCGTCAGATCGCGGTCAACGCCGGCCATGAGGGCGGCGTGGTCGTTGAGCACGTGCGCAATGCCGAGGGCAACAACGGCTTCAATGCTGCTACCGGCCAGTACGAGGATCTCATGAAGTCGGGGATCATCGATCCTGCCAAGGTCACCCGATCCACGCTGCAGAATGCGGCTTCGATCGCAGCCTTGCTCATCACCACCGAGGCGCTCGTCGCCGAGGAGAAGGAAAACGAGCCGGCCGGTGGCAACCAAGGCCACGGCATGGAAGGCATGATGTAGCCGTCTCGTCCGTCAGGACAAGATGAGGAGAGGCCCCCGCTCGCGAGGGCCTCTCTTCTTCTTTCACCCTCCCTGTGTGGCAAGGAGGGCCGGCGAGGCGTCACGGGCTCGCCCGGAAGATGCTCTGTCACCGCCGGGTTGCCGCCATCTGAGTTTCCCAGTCTTCGCGAACGACGGGCTCGCACGTGCTGCCGAGGTGGTCCCAGAACGCGGCGCAGCTGCCGTTGAGCCGGTACTCGACCGATACGATGGTGTCGAACTGGAAGACATTGGCGTTGAGTGTCGACACCAGCTCCTGGGTCCCGGTGGGTGTCTCCGCGGCTGGTCCGAAGATGCCCTCGGAGAAGTCGACGATGGCGTCACCGGCGTTGAGGCTGACGGTGAGGAAGGAGCCCGCAGAATCGGAGGGGAACGGCGATCGGAAACCCTGGCTGAGCTCCTCGGCGTCGGGACCTCTGACCATCTCGGTCAGCGTCGACGTCAGCACCAGCTTGGTCTCCGGCACCGCCCGGTACGCCCAGGTGCGATCGGTGGCGATGGGGCTCAAGCCGCACGGGTAGTAGATCCTGAGGAGGGTCTTGCCCTCCGTGTCCGGGCGAGTGTCGCTGCAAGGGGCATCGACGAGCACGATGGAGCTGGTGGTCGTGCTCGACGAGGAGTCCGGCTCGGTGGTGGAGGTGGTGACGGCGAGGCTGCTCGTGGTGTCGCCCTCGGGAATGGTGAGGGACGGTCCGGGCACGGTCTGGGTGGCGCCTTCCTCGGGTGGCGCGAGCACCTTCATGAACGCGGTCACCATGACGGCGGCCATGACGACCGACACCAGGGCGATGAGGATGTGTTGGATCAGCTCCAATGTCCGTGGCGACACAGGACCCCTTCGATCGTCTCGGGGAGGATGGCCCACCATACCGCTATCTCCAAGTACCAACGGGCTTCGCTCCCAGCGCTGGAACGCTGCAACCCGACTCCGAAGCTCCCGCCATCGACGAGCGGAGGATCACCGAGGAATCCCCCGGCAAGCGCAAGATGATGATTGGGACGCGCCGCTGCGCAGGATGTCGGCGGTGATCGTTGTTGCTCGGCAGTGTCTCAGACCCACGTCTCCGCTTCATAGCGGCGGCGCTCGACGCGCCATTCGTCTGCGAGGAGGCCCCAGACGGTGTGGTCGATCCAGTGGTCGCCGATCTTCACTTCGTCACGCAGGGTTCCCTCGAGGAGGAAGCCGAGCTTCTCGGCGACCCGCTCCGATGCCCGGTTGCCGATCGCGATGCGCATGGTCACGCGGTGCAGCTTCAGCTCCTTGAAGGCGATTGCCAGCACGTGAGCCGTGGCTTCGGTGCAGATCCCTTTGCCGGATTCGTCGGTGCGCACCCAATACCCGATCTCACCAACGAGGTTCGGTTTCGACGTGAACCAGATCGACACATTGCCAACATGGCGACTCGGCTGCTGGTCACGCCGGATCGTGAAATCGAAGGCACGGCCGTCGCTCCACGCCGCCATCGAGTCGCGGATGTACTGCTGAGCCACCCCCCGCGAGTAGTACTCGTTGGCCCAGGGGAGCCAGCGCGACAGCTCGGGGAGCGAAGCGACGACCGCCTCGTGAACGGTGCCGATGTCGCGGCGGCGGAAAGGGCGTAGCTGGAACCGGGGGGTCAACCGCGATCGCGGGCTCAAGGTCACGCTCATGAGGGGAGCCTATCGCTTCTACACCCCGGCACATGCTGTTGCCGGACGCCACTCCTATGGTGGGCACATGGCGGACATCTGGGCCCTACTGGCCGAGCTCTCTCCCGTGGCGTGCCCGGCGGCGGCGCAGGCCGCGGTGCTGGTGCCTCTCTACGAGGATCGCGAGGGATCGGTACGGGTGGTACTCACCAAGCGGCCCGATGACATGCCGACCCACCCGGGCGACATCGTGTTCCCCGGCGGCTACATGAACGACGGGGAAGACCCGATTCGGGCAGCGATCCGCGAGGCCGCCGAGGAGGTGGGGATACCGGAATCGGCGATTGGCATCATCGGCGGGCTCACCCCGATCACGGCGCGAAGCATGGGGACCCTGATCGTGCCGGTGGTAGCGCACGTCGAGCGCCCTGTCACCCTTCGCCCCGACCCCCGCGAGGTCGACGTCATCGTGGAGCCGGCCCTCGCCGAGCTGCTCGACGAGTCGCGGTGGCGCAGCACCGACTGGAAGGGCCGCATCGTGTGGTTCTTCGATTTCCCCGAGGGGACCCTGTGGGGTGCCACGGCTCTCATGGTGAGGGAGTTGCTCGGCATCATCCGGCGCGGTGACGGCTCATCGCAGTAGCGTCGGTCCCCGACTCTTGACCAAGAAGAGAAAGGGCGGTCCATGTCCGGAATCCGCACCGTGG
Organism: uncultured Acidimicrobiaceae bacterium; assembly: GCA_964569015.1. GTDB lineage: Bacteria > Actinomycetota > Acidimicrobiia > Spongiisociales > UBA5794 > CAYQEC01. The sequence goes on from CAZMSN010000001.1 coordinate 27,631, forward strand.
GCGCGGTGGCGGCGACTCTCTTCCTGGCCATCGCCGCCTTCCAGGTCGCCTTGGCCGCCGGCGCTCCGCTGGGCTTCATGGCCTGGGGAGGAGGCCAGGACGACGTGCTCCCGGCCGGCTACTGGGTCGCCAGCGCCGCCGCCGTCGTCGTGCTCGTGATCGCCGCCCTCATCGTGCTGGCCGGGCTGTGCATCGCGCTCGCTCGTTCCGGGCCTGGCAGAAGCTAGACCGGCGGCCCGCCCCTTTCCGCTACACGGGTTGCGCCAGCTCGTTGATCAGATCCCAGAGCCGGTCGACGTGGCGCTGCTCGGTGTTGGTCTGTCCCACGGTGACCCGGATCGCCGCCGTGTCGCCCAGGGTAGTGGGGCTCACTGCCACCTCGCCGCCGTCGTTGAGGGCGCCGGCCAGTCGAGCAGTGGCGTCGTTGCCGGCGACGTGGCGGAAGACGACGAGACCGAACGGGTGGGGAGCGACGATGGCGAAGCGGGGGTCGCTCCCGATGCGCCGGGCCAGCCCCTGGGCCAGCTCGATGTGGCGACGGATGTGGTGCCGGAGGCCCTCGGCCCCGTAGTGGCGGAGCACGAACCAGAGCTTGAGGGCACGGAACCGCCGCCCCAGAGGCACATGCCAGTCCCGGTAGTCGATCACCTCCCCGGACTCGCTCGCCTTGTTGCGGAGGTAGGGCGGGAGGATGCTCATCGTCTCGATGAGCGGGGCCCGGTCCGCCACATAGAAGACCGAGCAGTCGAAGTTGGTGAACATCCACTTGTGCGGGTTGAAGCTGTAGCTGTCCACCAGCTCGATGCCGTCCTGGTGGTGGCGGAACTCGGGGCAGATCATGGCGTTGCCGGCGTAGGCAGCGTCGACGTGGCACCACATGCCCTCGTCACGGGCGATACCGGCGACGGTGCGCACCGGGTCGATGGCGGTGGTGGCGGTGGTGCCCACAGTGGCGGCGACGAAGGCCGGCTTCAGTCCGACGGCACGGTCGGCGGCGATCGCCTCCTGCAGGCGATCGGGACGCATAGCGAACACGTCGTCGGTTTCGATGATCCGCAGGTGCCGGTATCCGGCGATGCGGGCGCCCTTTTCCACCGACGAGTGGGTTTGGTCGGAGGCGTATGCCACCAGGTCGTCGACCGAACCGCCGGCGGCGGCGACCTGACGGGCGGTGACCAGAGCCACCACAGCGGCGTCGGAGGCGCTCATCTGGATCACGCCGCCCCCGGGGCCGGTGGCCGTTCTCCACGTCTCCGGGAGTCCGAGGAGGTCGACGAGCCAGTCGAGCACCACCGACTCCAGCTCGGTGGCGGCGGGGCTGGTGGACCAGAGCATGCCCTGGACCCCCAGGCCGGAGGTCACCATCTCGCCGAGGATGGACGGGGGCGAGGAGTTGGCGGGGAAGTAGGCGTACCAGTTGGGGGACTGCCAGTGGGTGATCCCGGGGAGGATGACGTCGTCGAGGTCGCGCAGCACGTCCTCGAACGGCTCGGGGTGCTCGGGGGCGCGGTCGGGGAGGGCGGCCCGGACGCTGCCAGGGGTGGCGCGGGACATGACGGGGAGATCCTCGACGCCGGCCAGGTAATCGGCCAGCCAGTCGACCACCTGGTAGCCGCGGCGCCGGAACTCGTCGAGGGGCATGTGGTAGGACTCGGTCATGTGCTCATCTCCCGCAGCGACGCCATGTCCGCAACCTAGCGCCGCCCGGAGTGGTCCAGACCTTGGGAGGGAGGGCGACGGGTGGCGGCTCGCAGCCCGTTACGGGTAACCGCCTATGCTGGGAGCAACTACCGATCGCGGGTACGACCGGATCGAAGCCGAATGGAGCGGGGGATCCTTGATGACCGACGAGCAACGGCGCCAGGTGCTCGCCAAGGCAGTCGTCGCCAAGCTCGCCCAGCCGGGACGGTGGCGGGTCGAGATGCAGGCGGACGACTACGCCGTGCTCGTGTGGGGCCGCCGGCCCAACCACCTCCTTCACTTCGTGATCTTCCTCATATTTGGCGCCTGGTTGCTGCCATGGATGTTGATCACCCTCGTCAGCCACGAACGTCGCTATCTGATGGAGGTCGACGACACCGGTGAAGTGAGCCTGCGCCGGATCTGAGGCGGCGTCGCAGCGCTCCTCGAGGCTTCACGGCGACACGGCCCCCCGGGGACGTGATCAGTCCCCGTTGCGTTCCTGGTGGCGGAGCAGGCCGATGACGAGGCCGTCGGCGACCGCCTTCCACGAGGCGTCGATGATGTTCTCGTGCACGCCTACGGTGCCCCACACCTGGTCACCGTCGGAGTGCTCGCACAGCACCCGGACCCGGGCGCTGGTGCCGTCGGAAGAGTCGAGGTCCCGCACCCGGTAGTCGGTGAGCCGGATGTGGTCCACCTGTGGATGGGTGCCCCGTAGCGCTGCCCGCAGGGCGCGGTCGAGGGCACTCACCGGGCCGGCGCCCTCGGCGGTGGTGACGACCCGGCCGTCGCCGACCCATGCCTTCACTGTGGCCTCCGCGACCACTTCGCCGTCCCGGTGCTCGACGAACACCCGATACGACTCCAGCTCGAAGAACTCCTGCTTCCAGCCTTGGGCTTCGCGCAGCAGCAGCTCGAAGGAGCCGTCGGCCGCTTCGAACTGGTAGCCGAAGTGCTCGAGCTCCTTGATGCGATCGACCACGGCCTGGGCGTCCTCGGGCGTCAGCTCGAGTCCCTGGGCGCGAGCCTTGGCTACCACCGTGGAGCGTCCTGCCAGCTCCGACACCACCACCCGGGTGGCGTTTCCCACCTCTGCCGGATCGAGGTGCTCGTAGGCGTCGCGTCTGCGGGCGAGCGCCGCGGTGTGCAACCCCGCCTTGTGGGTGAAGGCGGAAGCGCCGACGTAGGGCATGTGGGGATTCATCGTCAGGTTGATCACCTCGGCGATGTGGTGCGACACCGTCGTCAGGCGAGGCAACCGATCCGCCGGCACGGTCCGGTATCCCATCTTCAGCGACAGGTTCGGGATGACGGAGCACAGGTCGGCGTTGCCGGTGCGCTCGCCGTAGCCGTTGATGCAGCCCTGCACCTGGGAGACCCCCTCCTGCACCGCTGCGATCGAGTTGCTCACTGCCACGCCCGAGTCGTTGTGGAAATGGCAGCCGAGCACGGCGTCGCCGAGCGCCGTTCTCACCTCGCGGACGATCCGCTGCACGTCGTGGGACAGGACACCGCCGTTGGTGTCACACAACACCAGTCGCTCCGCCCCGGCCTCGTGCGCCGCCCGTAACACCGCGAGGGCGAAATCGGGATTGTCGGCGTAGCCGTCGAAGAAGTGCTCGGCATCGAAGAACACCCGCCGTCCCCGGCTGCGTAGGTGTTCCACCGAGTCGGCCACCATCGCCACCGCCTCGTCGAGGGTGGTGCGCAGGGCGTGCTCGACGTGGTAGTCCCATGCCTTGCCGACCAGGCAGAGGACTTCGGTGTCGGCCGCCAGGAGGGCGGCGAGCTGGGCGTCGTCCGCCGCGGTGCGCTTGGCGTGGCGAGTCGCCCCGAAAGCCACCAGCTCGGCGGTGGAGAGATCCAGCTCGGTCTTGGCCCGTGCGAAGAACTCGTCGTCCTTGGGGTTGGCGCCGGGCCAGCCGCCCTCGATGAATGCCACGCCCAGGGAATCGAGCAACCGGGCCACCTGGAGCTTGTCGCCCACCGTCAGCGAGATCCCCTCCTGCTGCGTCCCGTCGCGGAGGGTGGTGTCGTAGATCTCGACGCTGCGGGCGTTCATGGTGTGCTCCTGGCAGTACGGGTGGGAAGGGTGGTTCGGGCAAAAGGAAACCCTCCGGCGGGGGAGGGTCGAGGGGCGCACACGCCTATGGGCGGCGCATGCGCCTACGTAATCGCGATGGCGGCCGTGTGGCCGATCGTCTTCATGGCTCCGCAGTATGGACCAAGCCCGTCGGGCGGTCAAGGTGGGCGGCCGGAAGCTCCCGAGGTGCCGGAATCTCACGGCATCTGAGGCCGGTGGAGGTGGCACCGCTTCGTATTGGGGCGAATCGGCGCCGTCCGGTATTCTCGCCTGCGTGACCATGACGCCGACGACCTGGTGGTTCTGGCTGGGATGACGGCCGCGGCGCGCCAGAGTGGACACGCCGGAGGCCGAGGGCCCCGGCGTTTCTCGTTGCAGCGGAAGGAGTGATCGTGGAGAAGAAAGGCACGGTGTTCTCGGGGGTGCAGCCCACGGGCAACGTCCATATCGGGAACTACCTCGGTGCGCTCCGCAACTGGGTCGAGCTCCAGGACGACTACGACGCCGTCTACTGCGTTGTCGATCTCCACGCCATCACGGTGGAGTACGACCCCAAGGAGTTCCACAATGACCGGCTGGCGGCGGCGAAGGTCCTGCTGGCGATGGGCGTCGACCCGGACCGGTCACTCTTCTACTTCCAGAGCCAGGTGCCTCAGCACAGTGAGCTGTCGTGGATCCTCGGCACGATCACCCCCACCGGTGTGCTGAACCGCATGACCCAGTACAAGGACAAGCTGGCCCGAGGAGTCACGGCCAATCTGGGCCTCTACTCCTATCCGGTGCTCATGGCGGCCGACATCCTGTTGTTCCGCGCCACCCTGGTTCCGATCGGCGATGACCAGCGCCAGCACCTCGAGATGACGCGCGACCTCGCCGAGCGTTTCAACAATCGGTTCGGCGAGATCTTCCCGATTCCGGAAGCCCTCATCCCGGAGACTTCGGCTCGCATCATGTCCCTGACGGATCCGTTGGCGAAGATGTCGAAGTCCGATCCCAACGAGCGCAGCCGCATCCTCGTGCTCGACTCTCCGGACGTCATCCGAAAGAAGATCAAATCGGCGGTCACCGACTCCGAGCCGACCGTGCGATACGACTGGGACGCCAAGCCGGGGATCTCCAACCTGCTGGAGATCATGTCGGGGTGTTCCCGCCGGCCGGTGCCGGACCTGGCGGCGGAATACGCCGACGGCGGGTACGGCACGTTCAAGGAGGCAGTCGCCGAGGCCGTCATCGACGCCCTGCGTCCGATCCGCAGCGCCTACCGGGAGTTCGACGATGCCGAGGTCGCCCGCTTGATGCAGAGGGGCGCTCTCGACGCCCGCACCCGCGCCGAGGGCTTCCAGCAGCAGGTGCGCCGGGCCATCGGACTCGATCGCGTCTGACCCGCGCCGGCCCCGGGGCGCCGCGATTCGCGAAGTCCGAGTCTCCGCTCCACCCTGCCGCTTGGGGGCGGGCGGCTGCTGGTACGCTGGCCCCTCGCCGGCGCCATCGCGGAGGGGTACGTGGAGATCGAGATCGGTATCGCCAAGTCTGGTCGTCGCGCCTGGGGCTTCGACGACATCGCCATCGTTCCATCGAGACGGACACGGGATCCGGACGACATCGACCTGAGTTGGGAGATCGACGCTTTCACTTTCGACCTGCCGATGATGGCCTCGGCGATGGACTCGGCGGTGAGTCCTGCAACCGCCATCGAGATTGGCCGTCTCGGCGGGTTGGCCGTCCTCAATCTCGAAGGCTTGTGGACGCGATACGAAGACCCGACCCCGGCCTATGCCAAGATCGCGGCTGCCTCCACCGAGGACGCCACCCGCACGATCCAGGAGGTCTATGAGGCCCCGGTGAACCCGGAGTTGATCGGGCCCCGCATCGAGGAGATCAAGGCGTCCGGCGTGCTCACTGCTGCCAGCCTCACGCCACAGCACGTCGAGCGATACCAGCAGGAGGCCCTGGCCGCCGGGCTGGACATCCTCGTTATTCAGGGCACCGTCGTGTCGGCCGAGCACGTCTCGACGCAAACAGAGCCGCTCGACCTCTTCCGGTTCATCGCCGCCTGCGAGGTTCCTGTCATCGTTGGCGGATGTGCCTCCTACTCGGGGGCGCTGCACCTCATGCGCACCGGCGCGGCCGGCGTGCTCGTCGGGGTCGGGCCGGGCGCGGCCTGTACCTCACGGGGTGTGCTCGGCATCGGGGTGCCACAGGCGACGGCGATCGCCGACGCATCGGGAGCCCGTACTCGGTACCTCGAGGAGACCGGACGGTACGTTCACGTCATTGCCGACGGTGGCATGATCACCGGTGGGGACATCGCAAAGGCCATCGCCTGCGGCGCCGACAGCGTCATGCTGGGCTCACCGCTGACAGCGGCCGACGAGGCCCCGGCCCACGGCTACCACTGGGGCATGGCGACCTTCCATCCCACCCTGCCCCGGGGCACTCGGGTCGCGACCGGGCGTCTCGGAACGCTCGAGGAGATCATGGTCGGCCCTGCTCACGAGAACGACGGCCGCCGCAACCTCTTCGGGGCTCTCCGCACGTCGATGGCAACAACGGGCCACGCCAACATCAAGGAGTTCCAGAAGGCCGAGGTGATGGTGGCGCCGGCTCTCCAGACCGAGGGCAAGCAGTTGCAGCGCTCCCAAAACGTCGGCATGGGCTGATGGCCAAGGCGACGAGTTCGGTGGGGAGTGCTGTGACGGGGGATCTCGACCGGGTCCTGGTCGTCGATTTCGGCGCACAGTACGCCCATCTCATCGCACGTCGCGTCCGCGAGGCACACGTCTACTCCGAGATCGTGCCGCGAGACGTCACGGCGGCCCAGGTTCGGGACCGGAACCCGCTAGGCATCATCCTGTCCGGAGGTCCCCCATCGGTGTATGCCGAGGACGCCTACGATCTCGACCGCGACATCCTCGAGCTCGGGATCCCGATCCTGGGCATCTGCTACGGGCACATGATCCTGGCGCAGGCTCTCGGCGGCACGGTCGCCCGCACCGGCGCCGCCGAGTACGGCAGAGCTGAGCTGGCGGTGAACGGCGGGCTGCTCTTTGCAGGCCAGCCGGATCAGCAGTTCGTGTGGATGAGCCACGGCGACACCGTGACCGCGGCGCCCGAGGGGTTTCGGGTCACGGCGGCGACGGTGGGCTCGCCCGTGGCGGCGATGGAGCACGAGGGCCGCGCGATATACGGCGTGCAGTTCCATCCCGAGGTGGTGCACACCGAGCGTGGCCGGGACATCCTCAAGCAGTTCCTGTACCAGGCCTGCGGGGCCCGCCCCACCTGGACGCATGTCGGGATCATCGAGCAGTCGGTGGCGGCGATTCGGGCCGCGGTGGGGAAGGACCGGGTCATCTGTGGGCTCTCGGGCGGGGTGGACTCATCGGTGGCGGCGGCCATGGTGCACAAGGCGATCGGAGACCAGCTCGTTTGCGTCTTCGTGGACCACGGGTTGTTGCGGAAAGGGGAGGCCGCCCAGGTCGAGGAGACTTTCCGGACGACGTTCCGCACCAATCTGGTTCGCGTCGAAGCCGAGGATCGTTTCCTCGAGCGCCTGGCAGGCGTCGCCGATCCTGAGGAGAAGCGCAAGATCATCGGCGAGACCTTCATCAGGGTGTTCGAGGAAGTCGCCTCCAGCTTCAAGGATGCCCGTTTCTTGGTGCAGGGCACTCTGTATCCCGACGTCATCGAATCGGGAACCAAGGATGCCGCAATGATCAAGAGCCACCACAACGTTGGCGGCTTGCCCGACGACATGGAACTCGAGCTCATCGAGCCGTTGCGGGACCTCTTCAAAGACGAGGTGCGTGCTGTCGGGGAGGAGTTGGGTCTTCCCGAGGAGATCGTGTGGCGCCAACCGTTCCCCGGGCCCGGCCTGGCGGTGCGAATCATCGGCGAGGTGACACGCGAGCGCCTCGACGTGCTGCGATCCGCCGACGCCATCGTGCTCGAGGAGATTCGGCGGGCCGGCCTCTACCGTGAGTTGTGGCAGACCTTCGGGATTCTTCCCGCCATTCGGTCGGTCGGGGTGCAAGGAGACGGCCGCACCTACGCGTATCCCTTGATCGTGCGGGCCGTTACCAGCGATGATGCTATGACGGCCGATTGGGCTCGTCTTCCCTACGACGTTCTGGAGCGCATTTCGTCGCGGGTGATCAACGAGGTGCCGGGCATCAATCGTGTCGCATACGACATTTCGTCCAAGCCACCAGCCACGATTGAGTGGGAGTAGCGGCCGCCTTGCGAAGCGGCGCCTGATCCGAGACCTCAAGCTGGCGGGCTATTGGGTCGATATCCAGTGCATCGTGTCCCGTCGCGGGGCTGTTTCGTCGACCGAGGGGTTGTCCGTGAACTGGAGCGCTGATCCGGAGCTTCAGCAGATGTTCCTCGAGGAACTCGAGGAGCGGGTGGCGCGCCTGGTCGAGGGTGGCCAGGCGATGCAGCGCGGCGAGGTGGACTCGGAGTTGTCGGGAGCGATGCTGCGCGAAGGGCACACCATCAAGGGCACTTCTCGCGTCATGGGATACGAGGCGATCTCCCGTGCCGGCTGGCTGATCGAGCAATTGTGGCGAGGGATTCAGCACGGCGACGTCGATCCCTACCCCAATCTCGGCCGTGCCGTCGAGGCGTTGGCGAAGACGCTTCTGGCGGCGGCTGCCGCTGATCCGGATGCGGGCACGCCCGAACTCGCCGAGGCGATCGCCAAGCTCAATCGTGTCAGTGGCGTTGGCGGAGACGATGACCCGACCGGCGCTCCTCCTCCCTCGCCACCGCCTCCTCCAACCGCTCCTTCTCCACCGCCACCGGCGGCGCCTCCGCCGATTGCCCAAGGCCCGGAGGGGGGCGGCGCGGCCGAGTCATCCGATGTGGTCGAGAAGGAGCCGGAGCCCGAAGAGGTCGAGAAGGAGCCGGAGCCCGAAGAGGTCGAGAAGGAGCCGGAACCCGA
>CAZMSN010000001.1:36438-95444 GCA_964569015.1 uncultured Acidimicrobiaceae bacterium
AAGAGGTCGAGAAGGAGCCGGAGCCCGAAGAGGTCGAGAAGGAGCCGGAACCCGAGGAGAGCAAGGGCGCCACGGTGGTGCGGCTGCCGGGGGCCTTCGAGGCGATGCGCGAGGCGAGACGGCCGGTTGAGGCTGCCGAGGCACCGGTGGTAACTCCCGAAGCATCCGCCGAGCCGGTTGCGACGGAACAGAGGGCTGAGGACCGGGCTGAGCCTCCTGAGTCCACTCACATCGAGATCGACGCCGACGAGGCCGCGAAATGGGCAGGCAGTGCCACGGTCAGCGGCCCTGATCTCGGTGGCCTGCTCGGCGCGCTCGAATCGTGGGCGACCGGCGAGACCATGATGGTGAGTGCCGGACGCCTTTATCGCCTCATCAACTACGTCGCCGGGGTCCGAATCGAGCTGCAAGCGCTCACGAAACGCCTCGGAGCGATGCCGACGGCCGATATCTCCGATGAGTACCTGAACGCGGTCCGTAAGGACATCGAGACCATCGCTGCTACCACGGTGGAACTCGAGGCAGATGCCCTCGGCCTCGCTGCCGTCCCGGTGAAGGAGATGAGCAACACCCTTCCCCAGCTGGTGCGGTATCTCTCGAAGAAGCTCGGGAAAGAGGTCCGCTTCGAGATCGTCGGTGACGAGGATCTGGCTCTCGATCGTCAGGTGCTCGACATGGTGTCCGATCCGATCCGCCAGCTCATCGTCAATGCCCTCTATCACGGCATCGAGATGCCCGCCGAGCGTGAGGCTGCAGGCAAGACCGCGACCGGCCTTGTGTCCCTCACCATGACGATCAAGAACCACAAGCTCGAGGTCATCGTGAGCGACGATGGCGCCGGGATCGATTGGCCCGCAGTGCGCATGGCCGCGGTGGAACAGGGCTACTACGAGGCGAGCGAGCCGAGCGATCCCGAGAAGCTGCGGCCGATCCTCTTCTTCCCGGGCTTCTCGACCGCCCCCGACAGCGAGCTGGGCTCGTTGGGATCGGGGCTCAGCACCGTCGCCGACGCCGTGGAGTCCCTCTACGGGCGGATCCGACTCGATTCGGCGGAGAATGGCACCACGGTCACGGTGATGGTGCCCACCACTCGCGACCTCCAGCGTGTCCTGATCGTCGATGCCGGCAACATGAAGTGGGGGATTCCCGAGGCGGCGATCGAGGAGGTGATTCCGGTTGCCGGCGCCGGTGTCGTCACGGTGGGAGGCCGCCGCACTCTGCGCATCGGCGACCAGGAGCACAGGGTCGTCAGCCTGGCCGACCTCGTCGGTGCCACCGATCCACGCCCGGAGACCAAGTTCGTGCGGCTGGCCCACCGGATCGGGTGTGCCGCAGTCGGCGTGCAGCGGGTGCTCGGCGTCCGTGAGGTCGCCGCCAAGGAATTGGGCCCGCTGCTCGTCGGCCCATCGCACATCACCGGCGCCGCCCTGCTCGGAGGAGGCGACGTGGTCTTGCTGCTGGATGCCGGATCGCTCGTGCAGCGGTCCCAGGACGTGCCGCGACCCCTCACCCCCGGTGCGAGAGTGCTGGTGGTCGACGATTCGCAGGGTGCCCGCGCCGTGGTCTCGGGGGCGCTGGCCTCCAGCGGATTCACCACGAGTGTCGCAGGGAGCGCCGCCGAAGCTCTCGAGGTGCTCGCCGAGCAGGAGGTCGACGCGTTGGTCGTCGATTTCTCGATGCCCAACGAGGACGGGGTTGCCCTCGTGGATCAGGTTCGCAAGGGCTACACCGGCCTGCCGATCATCATGCTCTCCGGTGTCGCCACCCCCGAAGATCAGGAACGGGCGGTGAATGCCGGAGTCGACGCGTTCTTCAACAAGGCCGACTTCCGCGAGGGCGCGCTCGCCGAAGCGCTCCGCGCGACCCTCGAATCTGCCGCGGCACAGAAAGGAACGGCGGTCGGATCATGAAGATTCTGGTTGCCGACGACAGTGCGGTCCTCCGGGGGGCCGTGCGCCGTCTCCTCGAAGCCGCGGAGTTCGAGGTCGTCGATGCCGAGGACGGGGTCGACGCCATCACTCGCTTCTACGAGCAGCAGCCGGATCTCGTGCTGCTCGACGTCACCATGCCCCGGCTCACCGGCTATGTGGTCTGCCGGCTCATCAAGGAGGATCCGGTGCTGGGCCACACCCCGGTGCTCATCCTCACGGGCCGCGATTCGGCTGAGGACCGCTATTGGGCCGATCGTTCCGGCGCCGACGGGTACATCACCAAGGATGCGCTCGGCGAGAGCCTGGTTCATTCCGTCCAGCAGACCCTGGCGACGAGGGCCCTCACGGAGCTGACCCGCTCGGTCGCCGACGCCCCGGCCCTCGGCGCGACGGACGTGCTCACCCGGGTGTGCGAGATGCTCGACCGCAAGCTGTTCGAGGCGACGGTCGTCAACGAGATCATCGAGATCGGGGCTCGTTCGCTGCGATTCGACGAGACGATTTCCGCCGTCGTCGAGCAGATCGGCCGTCTGGTGTCGTTCGACGTCTGTGGAATCGCGCTCGTGTCGGTGGGGCGGCTGTATGCCCTGGCGGGGGGCCGCGTTCACCAGACCGAGATCGACGAGATGACCGGCCTCGCGAACCGGCACCTCCGGGCGATCGCCGGCCCAGTGGACGAACGTGGGCTCGAGCTGGTCATGCTCGAGGGAACCATCGACGATGATGAGCCGCCGCGCTCCCTCGCCTCGGTCTATGCCACGGCGCTCCTGGTGCACCGCGAAGTCATCGGCATGCTCGTGCTCTCCTCCTTCAGTGCGGGAGCCTTCCCCGACCAGGTGATCCGGACCATGCGGATGATCGAGAACGCCGTCGCCACCGTGGTGGATGCCGCTTGGGCCTACGAGGAGACCGTCACCGCGGCGGCACGTGCGAGCCTCTCGGCCCTCTCCGGCTTCTGAGCCTCGCCTCGGCTCTCCGTCGATCCGTCTTACCGCTGTGTAGTTCAGATCCTCCGGTTCGTATAATCGTCGCCGCATGCCGGATTCCGCTCTCTTCGAGAACCTCAATCCCGCCCAGCGTGAAGCGGTCGCCGCCATCGACGGGCCGATGCTGGTTGTGGCTGGCGCCGGGTCGGGCAAGACGAGGGTGCTCACCCAGCGGGTCGCTCACCTGATCCGCGACCACGGCGTTTCTCCGTACGCCATCCTCGCCATCACGTTCACCAACAAGGCCGCCCAAGAGATGAAGGACCGGGTGGCGGCCCTGGTCGGCCCGGTGGCGCGGTCCATGTGGGTCTCCACTTTCCACAGCGCGTGCTCGCGGATCCTGCGGCGGGAAGCGCACCGGCTCGGATACCGATCGGCGTTCTCGATCTACGACCAGGCCGATTCGTTGCGGCTGTTGACGCTGTGCATCCACGATCTCGACCTCGATCCAAAACGGTTCCCTCCCCGGCGGATCCAGGCGACGATCTCAAAGAACAAGAACGAGCTCGTCGACTACGAGACATTCGGCCACCGCGAGCTGGGCTTCTACCACGAGAGGGTGGCCGACGTGTACCGCCTCTACCAGCAGCGTCTGGTCGAGGCATCGGCGATGGACTTCGACGACCTGCTCATGATCACGGTCGAGCTGTTCCAGGCGTTCCCGGAGGTGCTCGCCCACTACCAGAGCCGGTTTCAGTACGTGCTCGTCGACGAGTATCAGGACACCAATCACGCCCAGTACGTGCTGGTCAAGCTCCTCACCGAACAGCATCAGAACCTCTGCGTCGTCGGCGACGCCGATCAATCGATCTACGCGTTCCGGGGCGCCGATATCCGCAACATCAACGAGTTCGAGAAGGACTTTCCCGACGCCCGCATCGTCCTGCTCGAACAGAACTATCGGTCCGCCCAGACGATCCTCGAGTCCGCAAACGCGGTGATCGTCAACAATCCATCCCGCAAGCCGAAGCGGCTGTGGACGGATCTCGGCGAGGGCGATCCCGTGACCACCTTCGAGGCCGAGGACGAGCACGATGAGGCGGCTTTCGTTGCCGAGCAGATAGGAGCGCTCCGCAAGAAGGGGCGGCCGCTCAGGGACTTCGCAGTGTTCTATCGCACCAACGCTCAGAGCCGAGTTGTCGAGGAGACACTCGTCAAGTACCACTTGCCGTACCAGGTCATCGGGGGCCTCAAGTACTACGACCGCCGCGAGGTGAAGGACGTGCTCGCCTACCTGCGGGTGATCATCAATCCCGACGACGTCGTGGCGCTCAAACGCATCATCAACGTCCCGAAGCGGGCCATCGGCGCCACCAGCGTCGCCCACCTCGACCGCCAGGTCGAACGGGAGGGGATTCCGTTCCACCAGGCACTTCGCTGTGCCAGCGACAACACGGCCCTCTCCGCCAGGGCACAGCGGGCGATGGCGGAGTTCGTGGCGCTGCTCGACCATCTCGATGCGGCGGCCGCCGCGGGGCCACAGGCGGCGCTGGAGGCGATTCTCGCCGAGACCGGATACATGGACATGGTGCGGTCGGAGAGCACGATCGAGGCTATGGGGCGCGAGGAGAATCTCAAGGAGTTGATCTCGGCGGCCGCCGATTTCGAGGAGACCGGCCCTGCCACCTTGGGCCCGGCCGACTGGGACGAGCTCGACGGGCTGGCGCGAGTGGAGCTCTTCCTGGAATCGGTCAGCCTGGTCACCGATGTCGATTCTCTCGAGGTCGGCGAGACCGTCACGCTGATGACTCTCCACAACGCCAAGGGCCTCGAGTTCCCGGTGGTGTTCATCCTGGGGCTCGAGGACGGCGTGTTTCCCCACATGCGCTCGCTGGGAGACCCGGCCGAGCTCGAGGAGGAACGCCGCCTCTGCTACGTGGGGATAACCCGGGCGATGGAGAAGCTCTTCCTGACACGGGCGTGGAGCCGGAGTCTGTGGGGATCGAACAACTACAACCCGCCCAGCCGGTTCCTCGACGAGATCCCCGATCGCTTGACGCGCGAGGCGAAACGCAAGCGGAAGCCTTCCATGGAGAGCTCCCGACATGCGACGCTCGGCAGCACGGATCTCGCAGACGGCGACCGGGTGCGGCATACCCACTGGGGGCAGGGGACCGTGCGGCGGGTCATCGGATCGGGCGATCGCGCCGAGGCCATCGTCGATTTCGACCAGCAGGGCACCAAGACGCTCTTGCTCGCCTGGGCTCCGCTCGAGAAGGCTTGAGGACCCCGGTTCGGGCCTCGGTGCCGGGCTGTGGGCGCCGACTAGTCTCGATCACCGTATGGGCACACGCATCCTCATCGCCGAGGCCGATCTGGACGGCCACGATCGGGACCCTGGGGTCGTTGCCGTCGGGCGCTGCGGCGGGGGCTTCATTCCCAATGAGGGCGTTCCGCTGCCGGCCGAAGCGAACCCGGCCGGGTCCTTCGTCCCTGGAACCCCTCTCGACGGGGTGACGCGGTGGGTCGACGAGCCCGTGTCGCGAAGCTGATCGTATGGCAGTGGCCCGCCTTCCGAGCACCAGTCGCCCCACTTGCCGGTGGCAGGAGGGCGGCCGTTGAAGATCCACGAGTACCAGGCCAAGCAACTCATGGAAGCTCGTGGCATGGCCGTGCCGGCGGGCCGGCCGGCAGCCACCGTCGCCGAGGCGGTGGCCGCGGTGCGGCCGCTGATCGAGGCGTCCGGCAACCCGGTGGTGGTGGTCAAGTCGCAGATCCACGCCGGTGGGCGCGGCAAGGGCCGTTTCGTCGAGCATCCCGATGTGAGCGGAGTGAGTGTGATCACCGTGGGAATCGACGGTGGCATCGACGCCGCCGAGGCCGAGGTCGGCGAGCTGGCCGGCAGGATGCTCGGCTCGACGCTGGTCACGGCCCAGACCGGGCCTGAGGGAAAGCAGGTGAACCGGCTCTATGTCGAGCAGGGGATCGACATCGACCGTGAGATGTACCTGTCAGTGCTGCTCGACCGTGCCGTTGGGCGCAACGTCGTCATGGCATCGACCGAGGGTGGTACCGAGATCGAGAAGGTCGCCGCCGAGACGCCGGAGATGATCCTCCGGGCCGAAGTCGATCCTGCGTTCGGTCTCCTCGGCTTCCAAGCGCGCCGGCTTGCATACGATCTCGGGCTCGAAGGCGATGCAGCGAGCAACGGCATCCGGTTCATGGAGCTCCTGAGCGCCACAGCCGCAGAGCTGGACACCGACCTGATCGAGATCAATCCGCTGGTGGTCACCCCCGCCGGGGAGGTGGTGGCGCTCGACGGCAAGATGAGCTTCGAGGCCAATGCCCTCTATCGGCATCCCGAGATTCGTGAGATGCGGGATCTCTCCGAGGAGAATCCGGCGGAGGTGGAAGCCAGCGAGCATGGCTTGAGCTTCATCAAGCTGAACGGGACGATCGGCTGCATGGTCAACGGCGCCGGGCTCGCCATGGCCACGATGGACATCATCGAGCACGTCGGGGGAGAGCCCGCCAACTTCCTCGACGTGGGAGGCGCCGCCAAGAAGGAGCAGGTGGTCGCTGCGCTCACGATCATGGCCCGGGACCCGGATGTGAAGGGCATCTTCATCAACATCTTCGGTGGGATCATCCACTGCGACGTCATCGCTACCGGCGTCGTCGAGGCGGCGCGAGAAGTCGGTCTCGCCGTGCCCCTCGTGGTGCGGCTCGAAGGCACCAACGTCGATCTCGGCAGGCAGATCTTCGACGAGTCGGGCCTCGATGTAGCCAGCGCCGCCGACATGCGTGCCGCCGCCGAGAAGATCCTGGAGCTGGCACGATGAGCGTGCTCGTCGATCGCGACACCACCGTGCTCGTTCAGGGATTGGGCAAGACGGGTCGGTTCCAGACGGACAAGACGATCGCCTACGGAACCCAAGTGGTGGGAGCAGTCCACCCGACCCGGGCCGGTACCACCGAGGCCTTCGAGGGCGAGACCGATCATTCCGGCGTCTCCGGACGGGACGACACCTACCAGGTCGATCTGCCCGTGTTCCGCTTCGTCGCGCAAGCGCGGGCAGCGACGGGAGCTACCGCCAGCGTCATCTACGTGCCGGCGCCGTTCGCCGCCGACGCCATCATGGAGGCGGCGGATGCCGGCATCGAGCTGATCGTCTGTATCACCGACGGGATCCCGGTGACGGACATGGTGAGGGTCAAGCGCTTTCTCAAAGGTCGGCCCGTCCGGCTCGTCGGCCCCAACTGTCCCGGCGTCATCACTCCCCGAGAGTGCAAGATCGGCATCATGCCCGGGTACATCCATGTGCCGGGAGGCATCGGGGTCGTCAGCCGCTCCGGGACGCTCACCTACGAGGCGGTACACCAGCTCACCTGCAGCGGGCTGGGCCAGACGACGGCGATAGGCATCGGCGGCGATCCCGTGAACGGCACCGACTTCGTCGATTGCCTCTCCCTCTTCAACGACGATCCGGCCACCGAGGGCGTCCTGATGATCGGCGAGATCGGCGGCACCGCCGAGGAGGAGGCGGCCGCTTGGATCGAGGCCAACATGACCAAGCCGGTGGCCGCCTTCATCGCCGGCAGGACGGCGCCTCCTGGGAAGCGCATGGGCCACGCCGGAGCGATCATCTCCGGCGGCAAGGGAACCGCCGCCAACAAGATCGCCGCACTCGAGGCGGTCGGTGTCGCCGTGGCGGCTACTCCGGTTGACATGGGATCGGCGATGCTGCGGGCGCTCGGCCGGTGATGGCAACGTGACCGAGCTGGTGGCCGGACTCTCGATCGGCCTCGCCGCCGGTATCACGCCCGGTCCGCTCATGACGCTCATCGTCACCGCCACCCTGCGCCGTGGCTTCGGCGCAGGCTGGCGGACCGCGGTGGCGCCGCTGCTCACCGACGTCCCCATCGTGGCGCTGGCGGTGGCGGCCATCAGCGCCCTCCCCGAAGCCGGGGTGCGAGGGCTCGGCATCGGCGGCGGGCTCGTCGTGATGGCATTCGGGCTGTGGGAGCTCTCCCACGTGGTGAATGCGGTGCCGGAGGACGGCGACGTCGGGGGCACTAGCGCAGACGTGTGGCGCGGTGTGGCGGTCAATGCCCTCAGCCCGCACCCGTGGATCTTTTGGGCAACCGCGGGAGGGCCGTTGCTGGTCGACGCCTGGAGTGAGGCACCGGGGGGTGCCGTGGCTTTCCTGCTCGGCTTCTATGTGGCCCTCGTCGGGAGCAAGGTCGCCCTCGCCGGAGTCGTGGGCGCCGGCCGCAGGCGATTGCCGGAGCACTGGCGCCGGCGACTCGTTGTGATCGGCGGGCTGCTGCTCATCGCTGGCGGCTCCGTTCTCGTGTGGCGAGCTTGGTAGGGAGCGGCGGGGCCGCGGTCGGTCGCTAACCTGCGCCAGGCATGGCAGGCCGATCCGATCCTCGCTGTCCCATCGCCGTCCTTGTCTCCGGGAGCGGCTCCAACCTCCAGTCGATTATTGATGCCTCGGCGGACAGCGACTATCCGGCCGAAGTGGTGGTGGTCATCTCCGACCGACCGGCCGTGAGGGCGCTGGAGCGGGCTGAGGCAGCAGGGGTTCCCGGCGTCGTCGTCGATTGGCACGATTTCAGCGATCGCGACGAGTACACCCGAGCGGTGTGCGCCGCTGCCGCCGACCACGGCGCAGAGGCGATGATCCTGGCCGGCTTCATGCGCATCCTGACCGCGTCGGCCCTCGATCTCTTCCCGGATCGCATTCTCAACATCCATCCGGCGTTGTTGCCTTCTTTCCCCGGGGCACACGCCGTGCCCGAGGCGATCGCGCACGGCGTCAAGCTGAGCGGGGTGACGGTGCATTTCCTCGACGCCGAGGTCGACCACGGCCCGATCATCCTCCAAGAGTCGGTACCAGTGCTGCCCGATGACTCCGAGGAGACGCTCCACGCCCGCATCCAGCAGGTGGAGCATCGGGTGTACCCGGAGGTGGTGGCCGCCTTCGCGACGGGCCGACTCCGCATCGACAGCCGCCTCGTGCACTGGGAGGACGGCGCATGAGCCGCATCGCGGTGCGGAGGGCCCTGGTCTCGGTGTGGGACAAGACGGGCCTCATCGAGTTCGCCAGAAGGCTCGTCGACGCCGGGGTGGAGCTGGTCTCGTCCGGGGGCACATCGCGGGAACTCGAAGCCGCCGGATTGCCGTTCACCACCGTGGCGGAGGTCACCGGCGCCCCCGAGATGCTGGGCGGCCGGGTGAAGACTCTCCATCCGATGATCCACGGCGCCATCCTCGCCGACCTCGGCAACGCCGATCACCGCGACGACCTCTACGACCGTGGCATCACTCCCATTCAGCTCGTGGTCTCCAACCTGTATCCGTTCGAGGCAACCGTGGCGCAGGAATCAGTCTCCGAGGCGGAGGCGATCGAGCAGATCGACATCGGCGGCCCCACCCTGATCCGAGCGGCTGCCAAGAACCACGCCTGGGTGGGTGTGGTCACTTCCCCCGATCAGTACGAGGCAGTGGCAGCCGCCGTCGCCGAGGGAGGCCTCGACACCGAGCTGCGCCGTGATCTCGCCCGCAGCGCCTTCTTCCGGACCGCCTCGTACGACGCCGCCGTCGTCGGCTGGCTGGAACGCGAGCAGTTCCCGCCGCTGCGCTCGGTGCTCGCCTTGGAACGACGGGCCGAGTTGCGGTACGGGGAGAATCCTCACCAGGCCGCGGCCGCCTTCGCCCTGGTCGGAGGCACGTCGTGGTGGCAGGAGATGCGTCAGCTCCAGGGCAAGGAGATGTCATTCAACAACTACCTCGACACCGAGGCCGCCTGGCGGATGGTGCACCAGTTCGATGACCCGGCGGTGGCGGTCGTCAAGCACGCCAACCCGTGCGGGCTGGCGATCGCGGGTTCCATCGCTGACGCCTTCACCGCTGCCTGGGACTGCGACCCACTCTCGGCATTCGGCAGTGTCATCGCGCTCAACCGCCCACTCGACACCGAGACGGCGGAACGCATCTCGGTAGCCGGGTTCGTAGAGGTGATCATCTCCTCTGCGATCGAGCACGATGCGCGGGAGATCCTCGGGAAGAAGAAGAACCTGCGGCTCCTCGAGACGGTCGCGGCAGATCCTGCCGATCCCGACATGCGGCAGATCGAGGGCGGGTTCGTGGTGCAGGAGCGGGATCGAGTGGAATCCCGCAACGCCGACTGGGAGATCGTCTCTTCCCACAGGCCCGGGCCCGTCGAGTGGCGGGACCTCGAGTTCGCCCTCAAGGTCGTCACCAACGCCAAATCCAACGCCATCGTGGTGGCCAAGGGAGGCGCCGCCATCGGGGTCGGCGCCGGCGACCAGTCCCGGGTCGGCGCCGCCGAGCGGGCGCTGCGGAGGGCCGGCGACCGGGCGGTCGGCGCCGTAGCCGCCTCGGATGCGTTCCTGCCGTTCCGTGACGGTCTCGACGTGCTCGCCGAGGCAGGCATCGTCGCGGTCATCGAGCCCGGGGGCTCGGTGCGTGACGAGGAGGTGGTCGCCGCCGCCGAGGAGCACGGCATCGCTCTGGTCTTCACTGGACGGAGGCATTTCCGGCATTGAGCGCGCAGATACTCTCCGGAACCGAGGTGGCGTCCCTGGTCCGCTCCGAGGTCGCAGCACGCGTCGCGGCGCTGGCAGATCGGGGCAAGACCGTCGGGCTGGCCACGGTGATGGCCGGTGATGATCCCGCCTCGGAGATCTATGTGCGGAACAAGCACCGTGCCGTGGTGGCCGCCGGCATGTTGTCTTTCGACCACCATCTGGTGGCGGATGCCACCCAAGATGAGGTCGAGGCGGTTGTCCGCTCGCTCAACGCCGACGAGCGGGTCGACGGCATGATCGTGCAGCTCCCTCTTCCGGACGGTCTCGACGGCAACCGAGTGGTCGAAACGATCGATCCCGCCAAGGATGCCGACGGGCTCCATCCCCACAGCCTTGGCTTGCTGGTGCTGGGCAGGGAGGGTCCGGTGGCGGCAACGCCGCAGGGCATCATGCGCGTGCTCGGCCACTACGGCATCGACGTCGGCGGCAAACTCGTCGTCATCGTCGGTCGCTCCATCCTCGTCGGTCGCCCGCTCGGCTTGCTGCTGGGAGCCAAGGGTGTCGATGCCACGGTGGTGATGGCCCATTCCCGCACTCCCGATCTGGCCGACTTGACCCGGCGCGCCGACATCCTCGTGGCCGCCGTGGGACGCCCTCTCATGTTCGGTGCCGAATACGTCAAGCCGGGCGCCGTCGTCATCGATGTCGGTATCAATCGCACCGAGAACGGGTTGGTCGGAGATGTCGACCTAGAGGCCGTCCGGCAGGTAGCCTCTGCGGTGACGCCTGTGCCCGGCGGCATCGGACCGATGACCATTGCGTGTCTTCTCGCCAACACTGTGGCGGCGGCGGAGCGTTCGGGCTGAGACCGAACGCCGAATGGAGGTTCTGCAATGACGGACCGCCCTGTGGATTTCCTAGAGGTTCAGCGGTTTCGCAGGTGGTGGTTCGCCTTGATCGTGGTGATTCCTGTGGTTGTGATGTGGTGGGGATTCGTGACCCAGATCGTGCTGGGCAAGGAGTGGGGCAGCAAGCCGGCTTCCGACGTCGTGGTATGGCTGCTGTGGGTCCTGCTCGGGATCGGGCTACCGGTGTGGCTGTGGAACCTGGGCGCCAAGACCACGGTCGACCGGGGAGGTGTTCACGTCCGATGGATCGCGTTTCCCTATCGGCGTGCTTTCGCCTTTGGTGACATCGAGCACCACGAGGTCGTCTCCTACAACCCGATTCGCGAGTTTGGGGGGTGGGGCATCCGCCGTGGCCGCCAGGGACGCGTCGCCTACAGCGTGCGCGGCGACCAGGGTGTGGAGCTGCGCCTCGGAGACGGGCGGCTGCTGGTGATCGGATCGCAGCGCCCCGGCGAACTGGACTCCGCGATCTCCAAGCGGGCATGAGCCGGTTTCGGCGACCGGCCGTGAACAGTCGCTAGCCTCCCTCCCGACACCGAGCACCCGCCTCGAAGGGGAGCATGATGGCGACCGAGATCACGATGGGCCCGGACGGGCTGCAGGTACCCGACGAGCCGATCATCCCATTCATCGAGGGCGACGGCATCGGCTCGGATATCTGGAAGGCCGCTCGGCGTGTGTTCGATTCGGCGGTCGAGAAGGCCTACGGCGGCGCTCGCAGGGTGTCGTGGACCGAGGTCTTGGCCGGCCAGAGGTCGTACGATCGCACCGGACAGTGGCTTCCGGGCGAGACGGTGGATGCGTTCCGAACCCACCTCGTCGGTATCAAGGGCCCGCTGACGACGCCCGTGGGTGGCGGCATCCGCAGCCTCAACGTCGCCTTGCGCCAGATCCTCGATCTCTACGTGTGCCTGCGCCCGCTTCGCTGGTACCGCGGGGTCCCGTCCCCCGTCAAGCATCCGGAGCTGATCGACATGGTCGTCTTCCGGGAGAACACCGAGGATGTCTACGCCGGCATGGAGGTGGAGGCCGGGACCGATGGGGCGCTTGCGCTGCTCGATTTCCTCGACGAGCAGTTCGACTGGAAGATCCGGCCCGATACCGCGATTGGGATCAAGCCGGTGTCGAAGACCGGCTCGCAGCGCCTGGTCCGAGCTGCCATTCGGTATGCCATCGCCAACGGCCGCTCCTCGGTGACACTCGTGCACAAGGGCAACATCATGAAGTTCACCGAGGGCGCCTTCCGCGCCTGGGGCTACGAGCTGGTGAGAGAGGAGTTCTCGGACGTCGCCGTGTCGTGGGAGGACTCGGGCGGCGAACCCGGCGACCGGCTCCTGGTGAAGGACGCCATCGCCGACGCCTTCTTCCAACAGATCCTGACCCGTCCCTCCGAGTACGACGTGATCGCCACGCTCAACCTCAACGGCGACTACATCTCCGATGCCGTCGCTGCCCAGATCGGCGGCATCGGCATCGCCCCCGGCGGGAACATCAACTACGACACCGGCCACGCCATCTTCGAGGCAACCCACGGCACCGCGCCGAAGTACGCCGGTCTGGACAAGGTCAATCCGGGGTCGCTCGTTCTCTCCGGTGCGATCATGTTCCGCTATCTGGGCTGGGGAGAGGCCGCCGACCTCATCGAGGCCGGTCTGCAAGCCACCATCGGCGACAAGGTCGTCACCTATGACTTCGCCCGATTGATGGAGGGCGCCACCGAGGTGAAGACAAGCGAGTTCGCGCAGGCGTTGATCGACCGTATGTGAGCGGGCGCCCTCACCATAGGGCGACGTAGATCAGGAGCACGTGCCCGGAGGGCTGGGCGCGCAGGTCCCACAGCTCGACCCAGTAGTCACGCCCACGTCCTCCTGCGTAGTGGCCGGCGATGTGATCGCCGTCCAGCTCGCCGAGCGACCCCGACAAGCCGCGTGACGCCAGCGCGTCCGTCACGTCTCGGGCGATGTCAACCAGGGCCTGATCTCCGGCGAGGGCGTAGTAGGCGGGCGCGACGTGATCGGATCCGATGGCGGCGACCGCGGCGGTGTCGTAGAGGGGGGCCTCGGAGCGGTGCTCGATAGCGCCTGCCGGAAGGTAGGGGCGGCCGGTCGCCAGCCCGTCGGCGTCAACACCGAGCCACTGCTCAGTCCATACGATCCGGGCGGAGGAGAAATCCTCGGCGCGTCCCAGCACCACTGCGGCGACGGTCTCGGCCATGTCCTCCTCGGGGGCGGTGAGCGCATAATCGGTTGTGCCTTGAGGATCGGGGAGCTGCCAGCCCTCCTCGGTGTGGACCCATCCGACGGCTTCTCCGAAGCTGCGAACGAGTGTCGAGTCGCGGATGAGTGATACCGAGTCTCCGTTCGCAGCGGCGATGTCGTTGTCGGTGAGCGCCGCGAATTGCGCCGTGTGGGTGAGTTCGTGGGCGATTATGGCTTCCAGCGCCATGCTGCCCGCTCGCGAGGAGAATGTGGCGTCGGTGAGGTAGATATCCGGTCCTCGTGCAAAAGCCTGCGTTCCCGGCTCTGCAGCCGGATCATCAGGGATGCGGTAGACGGTGCGCAGTCCGGCCTTGGCCCACAGCGCCTCGGGAATCTGTTCGAGGGCGTCCGCCAGCCGCTCCATCTCGTTGGCGTCGGAGGACGTGTCGACTCCCAGCACATCGATGCCCGACACCGTCCTGCGCCAATCGGCCGGTCCCGGTGTCTGCACCTCCACCGGTGAATCGGTGGCCGAGTCGGGGGTACCCAGCGTGCACGCCGTCGTGAATACGGCGGCCGCCAGCGCCAGCCCGAAGAGACGTCGCGGCATCGACCCATTGTCCCAGACCCGGGATCGATCGCGGCGAGATTCCGGTTCCGTCCCGATTCGCCCTGAACATCGCCAACGTCACTGGACGGGGCACTAGGGTTGTAGGCCGCTGTAACCCCACGTGTTCGCTCGGTTTCTCTCGACACAGGAGCGCCAGGAATGAGCAAGATCACCGTGGTCGGTGCGGGCAACTACGGTTCGGCCACCGCCCGACGTATTTCCGAGATGGGCTCTGTCGACGAGGTCGTGCTGATCGACATAGTCGAAGGACGGCCACAGGGTCTCGCCCTCGACCTGAATCAGTCCCGCCCGATGGTGCGCTTCCGCACGAGAGTGATCGGGTCCAATGACTACGACGACACCGCCGACAGCGAGGTCGTCGTCATCACCGCCGGTCTTCCTCGCAAACCGGGCATGTCCCGCATGGACCTTCTCGAGGTCAACGCCAAGATCGTCAAGGGCGTCACCAAGGAGATCGTCGAGCGCTCCCCCGATGCCGTGCTCATCGTGGTGACCAATCCGCTCGATCAGATGACGACCCTGGCGGCAGAGGTCTCCGGCTTTCCCCGCACCCGGGTCATGGGCCAGGCAGGAGTGCTCGACAGCGCCCGCTTCGCCCACTTCATCGCCGAGCACACCGACACCGACGTGCTGGACGTCCATGCCGTCACGCTGGGAAGCCACGGCGACACGATGGTTCCCGCCCCGTCGCTGTGCCGGGTGGGGAGCATCCCGCTCGTGGAGCTCGTTGACGCTGCTACCGTCGACGAGCTGGTCGCGCACACCCGCAACGCCGGCGCCGAGATCGTCGGTCTCCTCAAGACCGGCAGTGCCTACTTCGCGCCGTCGGCGGCCGCCGCCGCCATGGCGGAAGCGGTTGTGGAGGACACCCGAACCGAGATGCCGGTGTGCGCCTGGCTGACGGGGGAGTACGGCATCAACGACGTCTACGTAGGTGTCATCGCCCGTCTGGGTGCCGGCGGGGTCCAAGAGGTTCTCGAACTCGGCCTCACGATCGAGGAGCTCCATGCGTTGCGCACGGCGGCCGAAGCCGTCCGCGCCAAGGTCGCCGATCTCGAGCTGATCGAGTACTGAGGGGGAGGCCCCCCGGATCTTCGGGAGAGCCGATCGTTCAGACGGCGACGTCCATACCCGAAAGGGCTTCCGTCCATTTGTTGATGACGCCCTGATTCATCATCAGGGTCGCCATGTCGCCCTCCACCTTGATCTTGCCCGTCATGAACGCCGTCTGCGTGTTCAGTTCACCCTTCGACAGGCTCGCGGCGGTGTCGTAGCTGCTGGTGATGCTGGCGTCGGCCCGGTCGAGCTGTCCGAGTGCCATGGTGGCGCTGCCGTCGGCGATCCTGAGGTAGTACGAGATGTCCCCGTTGTCTCGGGCGACCATGAACTGGAGGCCGAGGCCGACTTCGCTGATGGCCTTGGAGAAATCCTCGTTGCCGGCGAGGCGCTCGGTCGCCTCCCGCATGTAGTCGTCGCTGAGGAACTGCACGGCCAAGGTTGGTCCTTCCGCTGCTGCGTCACCCGGGAGGTGGACTCAGCGCCAGCATAGTGACGCTCCCCGAATCTGAACGATCGATCGAGCTGCCGTCGCGGCTCTATCGCTGTCCCGCCCGGCGGCGGTCCTTGAACATGGCGGCGACGTAGTCACGGTTCATGAACGCGATGTAGTCGATGCTGATGGACTTGGGGCACGCTTTCTCGCACTCGCCGTGGTTGGTGCAGGATCCGAAGTAGTCCTCCATCGTGTCCACCATCGAAACGACTCGAGAGTATCGCTCGGGCTGGCCCTGGGGGAGAAGGTTGAGGTGGGCGAGTTTGGCGGCCGTGAAGAGCTGGGCGGCGCTGTTGGGGCACGCCGCCACGCAGGCGGCACACCCGATGCAGGATGCGGCGTCGATCGACGCTTCCGCTGCCTCGACGGGGACGAGGGTCAAATTGGCCTCCGGTGCGCTCCCGATCGGGGCTGTGATGTATCCGCCCGCCTCGATGATGCAGTCGAGAGCGCCGCGATCGACGATCAGGTCGCGCACGATCGGCAGCGCGGCCGCACGCCACGGCTCGATCACGATCGTGTCGCCGTCGTCGAACTTCCTCATGTGAAGCTGGCAAGTGGCGGTGCCTTGCTGCGGCCCATGGGCGTGGCCGTTGATCATCACGCCGCACATGCCGCAGATGCCCTCACGACAGTCGTGGTCGAAGGCGATCGGCTCTTCGCCCTGTTCGACGAGGCTCTCGTTCACCTGGTCGAGCATCTCGAGGAACGAGGCATCGCGGCTGATTCCCTTGGCCACATACTCCCGGAAGGCACCGGGCTGGTTCGGTCCGGCCTGGCGCCAGACGCGCAACGTGAAATCCATCACTTGTAGCTCCTCTGCTCCAGCTCGACAGAGTCGAACCGCAGGGGCTCCTTGTGACGGATCGGCTCTGCATCAGGGCCCCGCCACTCCCACGCCGACACGTGGAGCTGGCTGACGTCATCGCGCTGGGCCTCGCCGTCCTCGGTCTGATGCTCGATCCGGAAATGCCCGCCGCACGATTCCTCCCGATCGAGGGCGTCGCGGCACACCAGCGCCGCCAGCTCGAGAAAATCGGCGACCCGTCCTGCCTTTTCCAGCGATTGATTGAGGGTGTCGGCATCGCCGAGGACGCGCACGTTGTTCCAGAACTCCTCGCGGAGGATCGGAATCCGGCCGAGCGCGTCCTCGAGGCCGCTGCGGCTGCGTGCCATGCCGCAGTACTTGATCATGACCTTGCCGATTTCCCGGTGGAACCAGTCGACGGTGCGTTCACCATTCACCGCCAGTATCCGGCTCACCTGCTCTTCGACGGCACGCTCGGCCTCCAAGAATTCCGGGTGGTCGGTGGGGACGGGAGCAGAGTCGAGCCAATCGGCGAGGTAGTCACCGATGGTGGAGGGCAACACGAAGTAGCCGTCTGCCAGTCCCTGCATCAACGCGCTCGCTCCGAGGCGATTGGCCCCGTGGTCGGAGAAGTTGGCTTCGCCGATGGCGAAGAGGCCGGTGATGGTCGTCATCAGGTTGTAGTCGACCCACAGGCCACCCATCGTGTAGTGGGGGGCCGGGTAGATGCGCATCGGGACCCAGTAGGGGTCCTCGTCGGTGATGCGCTCGTACATCTCGAACAGGTTGCCGTAGCGGTGTTCGATGGTGGACCGCCCGAGGCGGTCGATGGCGTCGGCGAAATCCAGGTAGACGCCGTTGCGGAGTGGCCCGACGCCACGGCGCTGGTCGATGATGCGCATGGCGGCCCGGGAGGCGACGTCCCGCGGCACCAAGTTGCCGAAAGCCGGGTACTGGCGTTCCAGGTAGTAGTCCCGCTCCGACTCGGGGATCTCATCGGGGGGTCGGGTGTCGGCGGCGTCGAGTGGCACCCAGATGCGCCCGTCGTTGCGGAGAGACTCGGACATCAGCGTCAGTTTCGCTTGGTACTCGTCACTGGCGGGGATGGCCGTCGGGTGGATCTGGGTGTAGCAGGGATTGGCGAAGAGGGCTCCCCTGCGATGGGCTCGCCAAATGCCGGTGGCGTTGCACGCCATGGCATTGGTGGAGAGGAAGAACACGTTGCTGTAGCCACCCGTTGCCAGCACTACGGCATGTGCCGAATGGGAGGTGACCTCACCGGTGACCAGATCACGGACCACGATCCCGACAGCGCGTCCCTCGTGGACCACGACGTCGAGCATCTCGGTGCGCTTGTGCAGCTCAACTGTGCCGAGGTGGACCTGACGGGCGAGGGCTTGGTAGGCGCCGAGCAGGAGCTGCTGGCCCGTCTGGCCGCGGGCGTAGAACGTGCGCGACACCTGGGCGCCGCCGAAGGAGCGGTTGTCGAGGGTGCCGCCGTACTCGCGGGCAAAGGGCACACCCTGGGCCACACATTGGTCGATGATCTCGTTGGAGACCTGCGCCAGCCGGTAGACGTTCGCCTCGCGGGAGCGAAAGTCGCCGCCCTTCACCGTGTCGTGGAACAGCCGGAGGATGCTGTCGCCGTCGTTCGGGTAGTTCTTGGCGGCGTTGATGCCGCCTTGGGCTGCGATGCTGTGGGCCCGCCGGGGCGAGTCGTGGTAGGTGAATGCCTTGACGTGGTAGCCCAGCTCACCGAGCGTGGCGGCGGCCGAGGCACCGGCGAGCCCGGTGCCGACGACGATGATCTCGAACCTGCGCTTGTTGGCCGGGCTGATGGGCCGGATGTCGGAGCGGTGCGCGTCCCACTTGCCCTCGATCGGGCCTGCCGGGATCTTGGCGTCGAGTGTGATGCTCACCTTCTGGTCATCCTCTCCGGGCCTAGGCGATGATGCCGAGCTGGACCGCGATCGGGAAGCTGAGATTCCCGACCAGAATCACCCCAGCGACCCCGACTGCAAGGTAGCGCCGCCATTTGTTGAATCGCAGGTTGTTGATTCCGATGCTCTGAAACAGGCTCCACGCCCCGTGGTAGATGTGCGGGACGAGGGCGAGGTTGGCGACGATGTACAGCGCTGCCACCGGGATCCGTTCGAAGCTGGCGATCATGTTGGAGTACGGGTCGCCGCGCGAGAAGTCGGGATTGGTGGTGCCCCAGGTCAGATCGGCGAGGTGGAACACCAGGAACAGCAGCACGATGGTCCCGCTCCACCGCATCGTGCGTGAGGCGTAGTCGGCAGCCAGGTAGTCGCGCTTCGACCGGTAGCGCTCGGCGCCCCGTGCCTTGGCGTTGCGGTAGGTGAGGTAGTAGGCGGAGTAGATGTGGACGGCGAAGGCGGTGGCGAGCACGATTCGCAGGATCCACAGCACGTGGGTGCGCGGGGCGAGGTGGCCGCCGAGGTCTCGCAGTGCCTCCCCGTACTCGTTGATGCTCTCTGGTCCGAGGTAGACCTTCATGTTGCCGAGCATGTGGACGAGGACGTAGCCGAGCAGCACGATGCCGCTGACCGCCATGGCCCATTTCTTGCCGATGTAGGACTGGAAGAACGTGAGTGGCCAGGGGAGCGTACGCCGGCTCCGGGTGTCGCCCTTCTGTTTGGTCACGGTCACCGCGTTCCCTTCTTCTCAGCGGCGCGGCGGGCCATTATGCCGGAAGCCTACGCCGGGGGAGTGTCGCGAGACGAGGGCACTGGGGGAAGCCGGGCAGTGCGCTGCCGGGGCGGTGCGCCCGTCTCGGCGGCGTTCGCGAGCCGGACGCAACCCGTCGCGGGTGGTGCCTCATCCTCGCCGAACCGATCGCGTGCCGTCGAGAACACAAGTAGCGCAGGGGCTTTCTGGGTTGACAGCCGCGCGCAGCCTTGGTTGAATTACAAGAGCGTAATTACAACCGTGTAGGAGATCGGCGTGTTCTCTCAGCTTCTCGAGGCATTGGGCAGCGAGGAACTGGCCTGGCAGGATCTCGCAAACTGCCGTGGCGCCAACCCGGATCTGTTCTTTCCGGAGCGAGGTGCCTCCACTCGAACCGCTAAATCCATCTGCCGGGAGTGCTCGGTCCGCGATGCCTGCCTCGAATTCGCTATCACGAGTAGCGAGAAATTCGGGATCTGGGGAGGCATGTCGGAACGAGAGCGCCGGCGGATTCGTCGCCAGCGTGCCCTCGCCGGCGAGCAGCGCAAGGCTTCCTGACCGAAGCCGTGCCTGGGTTCGGCAGCATCTCGTCAGCTTCGTTGTGCATCCCGTACAATCGTGAGAGATGGCACGAGAGGAGCCGATCGCATGATTCCGGGCCTAGCCATCCTTCTCGCGATTGCCCTGATCGCTCTGGTCGTGTTCGCGGCGCGTCACAGCGCCGAACAACAGCCGCCGGATGCCGAGGCCGGCCTGCCGGCGGCGCCGTTGGGGCTGTACGTTCCCGCCGCTGAGTTCCATGTCGAATCGGGAGAAGCCCGCGTCTACTTCGATGTTCCCCTGCCGGCCGGAGCCCCGGATCCGGTGCTACGTGACCTCCTGATCTACCAAGCGGTGGAGGTGGTGCGCCGCAAGCGCTTTGCTCACTTCCCGCTGGAGGGCATCGACACCGTCCGGGCCTACGGCACCCGGGCTGGCGGGCCGGCCGAGGCCGGATCGGTGATCCTGGACGAGCCGGACATCCTGCCCGCGGTCCCGGCCCCCGATCTGGTGCCACACGCCGCCACAGCCGGATACGATCCCCTAGCTCAGATTGCGGAGGAGGATCTGGTACGCGCTCCCGGCCTCGCAGGCGATCTCGAGGGAGACACCTTGGCACCGATCTGCGAGGAGGTCCGGCTCACCAAGGCTCTGGACGCCGGCCTGCGGGCCCAGGGCATCGATCCACGCCTCATGTCCGCCACCGACCTCACGTTGGGCCTGCTCCGGATCGCCGGGTACTCCATCGTCCCGGGAGAGGGCTCCGGCACCTTTCTGGCAACCCGCGGGGGGAAGCGCACCTACCTGCTCGTCGTCGATCATCACCCCGAGGAGCACCCCGAGCTGTCGGAGCGGGCCATCAAGGAGTTCGCCGCCGCTTTCGCGACGATGCAGGGCGTGGATCATGGCTTGCTCATCACCGACAAGCACGGGCCGTATCTCATCTACGACCAGGAGCGGCGCGAGCCGCGCTGCCGCTACATCACACGAGAGCGCCTGCAGGCCTTCGTCGACTCGGTGGCCGTGAGCTGACAGCCTGCGGTCCGGCGAGGATCGGACCTCCGGCCCGTTACACTCCCATGCGATCAAAGGAGTTCCGCGTGTTCAGACAGATCGGTGGATGGGAGATCGTCATCATCCTGGTCATCGTCCTACTGCTCTTCGGTGCCCGGAAGCTCCCCGGTCTCGCCCGGTCGCTCGGGGCGTCCGCCAAGGAGTTCCGCAAGGGACTCGAAGAAGGCATCGACGACGAGGACGATTCCCCCACCGAGACCTGAGCCGAGCGGGAACCGTCCGCCGCCCTGATACGTTGACCGTGAGGAGTCGGGGGAGGCATGGCCGAAGAACTCGTCCCAACGTGGGAAGACGTAGCACGACGATATGGGCGGAAGATATACAACTTCGCGTACCGCCTCACCGGAAACCCGGACGACGCCGCCGATCTGGTCCAGGACGTGCTCTTGCGCGTCCGCAAGGGCCTCGCCGCTTACACGCCGGGGTCCTTTGACGGCTGGCTGTGGCGGATCACCCGCAACGCCTTTCTCGACGGCGTCCGGCGCCGCCAGCGCCGTCCCACGTCGCCGCTTCCCGACGACGACCGCCTCCTGGCCTCTTCGAGCCCCTCCCCGGACGAGGTACTCGCCTCGGTGCGTCTCTCGGAGGACATCCAGTCGGCATTGCTCAAGGTGCCGCTCGATTTCCGAGAGTGCGTCGTGCTCTGCGACGTGGTGGGCCTCACCTATGAGGAGATCGCCGAGGCGGTCGAAGCGCCGGTGGGGACGGTCCGGAGCCGCATTCACCGGGGGCGCCGCATGCTGCGGGAGCTGCTGACATGGCCCGTATGAAGCACCACGATCGCTGTGAAGACCAAGAGCTGCTCTCCGCCTACCTGGACGGGGAGCTGCGGCCCGGTGAACTCGACGCGGTCGTCGCTCACCTCACCGATTGCCTCGACTGCGTAGCCGAGTTCCATCGAGTCAAGGAGATCCGAGCCGCGTTGCGCACCCTCCCGGAACTCGAGCTGCCGGAGCGCCTGCTCCCTTCTGAGCATCTCGGGCCCGAGCTGTCCGCCTACCTGGATGGGGAGTTGGCGACCATCGAGCAGGAGTACGTGCTCGATCACCTTGGGGAATGCGCCGACTGCCGCGCCGAATTCCATGAGCTGGATGCCGCCCGCACCGCGGTCCGGTCGCTGCCCGGCCTGGAGCCTCCAGAGTTCCTGATGACGCATCGTGCCACGTCGCCGGAGCACCACCATGTGCGGTGGCGGATCTTCACCGCGGCGGCGGGAGTGGCGGCGGCCGCCGCGATCGCGGTGGGCGTCCTCAGCACCCCCCCTCCCGCCTCCGAGGTCGACGTGAGCATGTTCTTCGACCAGCACAACGCCCGCGCCTCGGTCGAGCACGGCTTCGGGGCCATCCCGGCGTTCATGCCGCAGGAGGGTGCGCCGTGAGCCGTGCCCTCATGCGTTCCGTGCCGCTGGCGATCGTGACCGGCGTTCTCGTCATGGGAGCGGTGGCGCCGGCTGCGGCCTCCGATCTCGACGAGTACCTGGAGATGGCCGAGGAATCGAGCTTCGCCGGGCGCCAGGCCACGTGGAGCACCCTCGACGGCGAGTCGGCCATCGGCATCGTCACGGTGGAGCATGCCGGTGCGATGATGATGGTCGAGGGTGCCGGCGGCGAGGCGATGATCGGCGGTGGCCGGGTCTTCGGTGACAGCGGCGCGGTCGTCATCCACGGGTGGTCCGCCGCGGATCTGAGCAGCCGCTACAGCGTCGCGACTCCGGAGTCGGTGGAGCGGCTGGGCCGGGATGCCACCTTGCTCACCGTTCTGGAGGGCGACGAGGTGCGGGCTCGTTTCTGGCTCGACGACGCTACCTCGGCGCCGCTCGGGTCGGAGGTCTACGACGGCAACGGCGTCCTGTTCCGCATGAGTTCAATGCTCGACTTCGACTCCAATCCCACGCGGGTGTACTCGGTGTTGCGGGACGGCGGCGGCGATTTCGACGTGGCTCTGCCATCGGACCGCTCGTCACTCCCGTCGGTGGCGGATGGGTATGAGTGCCTCGACGTCTACACCGGGCCGGGCGATGCAATCCAGGCGTTCTTCACCGACGGCCTCTTCTCGTTCTCAGTGTTCGAGATCGAAGGGCACGTCGACACGGACCCCTTCTCCGCCGGTACCACAGTCGACATCAACGGGTCCGAGTACCTGAGGCTGCTGGCACCGAGCGAGATATGGGTGGTGTGGCGGTCGGGCTCGATGTCCTACGTGCTGGTCGGGGACCTTCCTCCCGACCACCTCGCCGCCGTGCTGGACGTGCTCCCCCGCCCCGATCGAGCCGGCCTGTTGCAGCGCCTCTGGAACGGCCTGTTCGGCTGATACCGCGGGGCCCGGGTCTCCGGGCACTCCGACGGCGCCGGGCATGGGCAGTCCTCTCGATCTGGCCGTATCCTCGGCGAGCGGCGATTTGGGCGCTCGGGAGCAATGATCAGTCGAGCAGGGTGCGGGCCGCCCAGCCGACGGGATCGGTGAGCTCCTCCAGTGTCGGCAGGCGGGCGGGCTCCTCCCAGAGGCGCCCCAGGGCGTCGTCGCTCCAGCGGTGCTCGATGTCGACGCAGAACGAGGCGGCGTCCCGAGCCCGGTGGCGTTGCAGCTCGAGTCCGACGAGCTGCCGGAGGAATCGTTCGGCGTCGTTCGGTTCTACCCGGCGCCGGGCGTTGGCTTCCTCGATGAGGTCGAGCTGGGGGAGCAGATCGGCGGCGGCCCGCCGCACGGTGTAGTCGGCGTAGCCGTCGATGAGGGCGATGAGCGCCTGGATGGGAGCGAGACGCACCGGATCGTGGCTGCTGCCGAGCAGGCCGGCCAAGCCGCCGGCGTCGCCGACCATACCCTCGAGCTCACTCGGGTCCTGGGAACCGGTGAGCATCTCGGTGAGGCGCGACGGATCGAACTGGACGGATTCGAAGAAGTGGCGGACGATCTCGACCAAGTGACCCCGCAGCCAGGGCACGGCCATGATGGCGTGGTGAGTCACCTCTTGGCAGGCGGCCCAGAGGCGGATCTGGCGGGCGTCGACCTGGTGGTCCTGAGCGAATGCCTCCACGTTGGGGACGACGAGGAGCATCTCGTCGTGGTCGAGAGCGGGAAGACCGGTGTCGAACTGCCCGAGGGCGCGGTGGCTCATGAATCCAACGGTGGTCCCCGCCTGGATGCCGAGGATGGCGGGTCCCATCGGCTGGAGCACGGCTTCGGTGGTCTGTGCTTCGCCTCCCAGGCCGGTGATCTTCCCCACCAGGGGCTCGACGAGGTATCGGAAGCTCTGCTGGTTCTCCTCCGCCCACATGGCACGATCGACCGGATGCAGCGGGCGGGAGGTGCTCACCTCGAGGTCGGTGGCCTCGGCGAGCCGGAGCTGTGCCGCCAGGGTCAGCTCCTGGTACTCCTCGGCGATGACGGGCTCGATCGGCTCACTCGCTCCCGTGAGGGAGCGCATCACTTCGGCGGCCAGCTTCCAGTTCACCGGGCCGGGTGACTGGAAGAGCTCGAAGAGCCGGTCGAACAGATTGTCGCTCACTCTCCTGCCTCCCGGGCCTCGAGGTCGACGATACCGCGGCGCTTCGCTGAACTCGAGACCGGCTGTGCCCGGTTGTGCGCGCTCACGCCCGCCGACCCGCGCCGGTCACTGGTCGGGGGGACGCTCGCCGAGCGTCACGTCGAACGTGAGGTGTTCGTCGCCGCGTTTCACCTCGATGGAGACCACATCGCCCACCTCGAGCCGGCGCAGTCCGCTGATTAGCTGTTCACGGTCTGCGACATTCGTGCCGTTGTAGTCGACGATGATGTCGCCGATTTCGAGGCCGGCGGCCTCGGCGGCGGACGGGGTGCCCGCGAACCCGATGATGATGGCCCCGGACGGGACCTGGGCCCCGTCGGCGGCTTCCGCGTAGGAGTTCTGGAGGCTCACGCCGAGGAAGGCGTGACGGACCGAGCCGGTCTCGATGATCTCGTCGGTGATGCGGGTCACCAGCTCGATCGGGATCGCGAAGCCGATTCCCTCGGCGCCGGCGCTGCTGACGCCGATGGCCGTGGTGATGCCGATGAGGCGCCCGGTGCCGTCGACGAGTGCTCCACCGCTCGATCCCTGCTGGATCGGTGCGTCGGTCTGCAGCATGCCGAACAGGGTGTCGTTCGGGTCGTAGCCGCTCCCCGTGATCACCTCACGGTCGAAAGCGGAGAGCACTCCCACCGTCAGCGAGGCTCCTCCTCGGAGCCCGAGAGGGTTGCCGATTGCGATCGCCACGTTGCCGATCTCCATCGTGTCGGTCGCTCCGATCTCGATCGGGCTGAGCCCGTTTGCTGCGATGGTCAGCACGGCCAGGTCGGTGCGGGCGTCGCTTCCCACGATGTCGGCGGAGTAGATGCGCCCGTCCTGGAACACCACTCTGGCGAGGTCGCTGTCCTCGACGACATGGTGGTTGGTGACGATGTAGCCGTCGGCGGAGAGGACGACGCCCGAGCCCGATCCGTACAGCTCGAAGCCGGCGGAGGCTTCGTAGCCGATCTCGACGGTGACAATCGAGGGGACGACCTTGCGTCCCACCGCGGCGGCGTCGGTTCCCCCGTCGGTCCGGGAGGTGGCGTCCTGGATTGTGATGGTGGTCGTCGTCACGGGGATGGTCGTCGTCACGGGCGTGGTCGATGGGGCCGCCTCGTCGTCGAAGGCACCTGCTACGAACAGGTAGCCGACGGCGGCCGCAGCGCCGAAGAGCCCGGAGAGGAGAGCCAGCACGACGATGGGCCAGCGCCGGAGCCGTGGCTGCCGCGGGGGGCGATCAGTCGGTGTTGCCGCGGGCGGCGGTGAGGCGGGAGTGGTCTCGATTGAATCGGTCATCTCGTCGGATCGCGCCGAGGTGGGCTCGGTGATTGGAGCCGCACCGACGGCGGCCGAATCCGGATCGGGCTCCTGGGGCGCGGCGAGGGTCGGGGTGGCAGGGGCCGGCGGTGCCTGCTCGGCGGTGGGCGATGGCGTGTCGGTTGCGGAGGAATCTGGTGCCGGGCTGGCGTCGGCTGGAGGCTGCGGCGAGGAGGACTCCGGCGTGAGCAAGTCGTGGATCTCACGAAGGGATTGCTCCAGCGTCTTCGGATGCTCAGCGCCGTCGCCGATGTCCGGGGTGTGCTCGCCGGGATCGGAGCCGGAGGCCCCGGGATCAGATTCCGAGTCAGTGTGGTCCATAGGGGCAATTGTATGGCCTCGCACCTGCTAGCCGGACGCACCGGTCTTGCAGAGTCGACCGGGTAGGGGATATCGAGTGGCCCGTCGAGTATGTTGCCGAAGGAGAAGGTGGGTTCCCGCTTTGTGCGGGATTCGACCGGGGGTGCCCAGGCGGGAGGCCGCGGTGTCCGAGATCGAGTGTCAGAGCTGTCACCGGCGATTCGATGGGCTGCTCATGGTCTGTCCCCACTGCGGGGTGGAGCGCGACGGTCGATCGGAGACGGCCAGGCGACTCTCGCGTCTCCTCGGATCAGCCGATATCGAGAAGTACCGCGACCCCACCGGCGTCGCGCTGTTCCTTCGACTCCTGGTTGGAACCTACCTCGCGCTCCACCTGGCCGCGGCGGTGGTCGACTATTCGTACTTCTCGATGATCGGCGAGCTCATCTCGGAGACGTTCACCGGCACCCTGACAGAGGTGGAGGGCATCGAGTCCAGGGTGGATCTCTTTTGGTTCTATGGCCTCGTGGTGCTGGGGATCAGCGGCATCGTCTGGCTTGTCTGGCTCTACCGCCTCTACGCCAACGTCGAGCACCTCGGGAGGAAACGGCGCTACGGCCTGGGGTGGGCGATCGGAGGGTGGTTCGTGCCGATCCTGAGCGTGGTCCGGCCCTTCTCCGTCACCCGTGACGTGTGGGTGAAGAGCTCCCCAGCGGTGACGGAGCCGGAGCCGAGTCCCGATGAGGCGCCGTCGGTCTATCTGGTGTGGTGGCTGACGTGGGTCGTCGCCGAGGGGTTCATCTTCGCTGCCACCGCCCAGGTCGACGACTCGACCCTCGAGGGAATGAGGACGGTCGTGGGTTGGTGGGTGGCGGGCGATCTGGTCAACGTCGTGGTCTCGGTCTTGGCGCTCGTCGTGGTGCAGTCACTGACCCAGCGGCAGGTCGCGCTCTACGAGAACCTGATCGAGGCGAGACGGCTCTACCGGGAGTGAGCCGGGCGGTGGGGGGCACCGCCGCGGATGCGCTACTCGGGAGGACCGCCGATCACCATGAGCGCCGCCTTCCGCACGATCGGGTTGCGGTCTTCCGTGGCGGCACGGATCGCCGCCTCTACCTCGTCGCCGTCGAAGACCGACAGGGCCGACACACAGCGCCGCCGGACCTCGGGTGGCGCCCCGCCGGCGAGCGCCAGAAGCGTCGGGACCGCAGACTCGTCTCCGATGGCGCCCAGCGACGTCACCGCCGACTCGCGTACGAGCACGTTGTCGTCACCGGCGGCGAGTTCGATCAGCCGCGGCAGTGACGCCGAATCGGCCGTTTCCCCGAGGGCGGCTGTCGCAGCCTCCCGCACCGTTGCCTCGTCGTCCTCGGTCGCCGTGAGCAGGGCGGTGAGCACCTCGCCCCCGCCGAGTCCTCTGAGGGCCTCGGCGCACTCCCGCCGTACCTCTGGGGCAGGGTCGCTACCGAGCAGGGACACCAAGCGATCCCGAGTGGCGTCATCGGTCCGGGCGGCGCACGCCGACACGGCCAGCCGCCGCAGCGCCGGATCGGGATCGTCGAGGTAGGGCCGCGGGTCGGTGGTCAGCGAAGCCAGCGTGGTGCGCTCGCTCATCCGCCGAGCGTACCCGAGGTCACGGATCGAGCCGGTAGCCGACGCCCCGCACCGTCGTGATCCGGGGCGAGCCCGCTACCTGCTCGAGCTTGCGGCGCAACCGCCGGATGTGCTGGTCGAGGGTCTTCGAATCCTCCCAGTGGGCGCCCCAGATCTCCTCGAGCAGCATGCTTCGGGGCACGACCCGGCCGGCCCGCTCCATCAACAGGTGCATCAGCTCGAACTCCTTCTTGGGGAGATCGAACGAGGTCCCGTCCAGGCGGAGGGCGTAGCGGCCCGGATCGAGAACGGCGTTGCCGGCGGTCAGCACCGTCTCGTCATCCTCGGCGGCGGCGCCCCGGCGCATCGTTGCTCTGATGCGCGCCACCAGCTCGCGGGCCGAGTAGGGCTTGGTGAGGTAGTCGTCGGCTCCCAGCTCGAGGGCGGTGACGATGTCGGACTCGGTGTCCTTGGCCGAGACCACGATCACGGGGGTCTCCGATTCGGCGCGGATGCGGCGGAGCACGTCGAGGCCGCTCAGCCCCGGCAGCATGAGGTCGAGCAACACGATGTCGGGGCGTCCGGTCCGGAACTCGGTCAGGGCGCTGCGGCCGTCGAGGGCGGCGGAGACGGCGAAGCCCTCCACCTCGAGGGTGACCTGCAATGCCTCGACGTACGAAGGCTCGTCTTCGACGATCAGGACGTTGAGCACGTCATTGCCTCCAGACGGGGATGCTGATGCGGAAGACACTGCCCTCCCCGGGTCGTGACTCGACCTCGACTCGACCGCCGTGGTTCTCGACGACGTGCCGGACGATGGCCAACCCGAGCCCGGTGCCGCCGGTCTCGCGGCTACGTCCCCGATCCACTCGGTAGAAGCGCTCGAAGATGCGATCGAGATGCTGCGACGGTATGCCGATGCCGTGATCCTCCACCTCGACGACCCCGAAGTCGGCGTCGGCGTGTCCCCGAACCCACACCGTGCCCGGGGCGTCCGGGTCCTGGACCTTGGTGTACTTGATGGCGTTCTCGATCAGGTTGCCCACCGCCGACACGAGCTGGCGCTCGTCACCCGAGAGCACGGTTTCGCCGCCGTTGTCCAGTTCGACGTCGATGCCGTAGGTCTCGGCGAGCAGCCTCGTTTTCTCCAGGGATGCCTCGAGCACTCTGCGGAGGGCGATCGGGCTCCGTTCGGGGGTGGTGTCCTCGATCGTCGTCAGATCGAGGATGTCGTCGATGAGGCTGGTGAGGCGGCCCGACTCCTCGCGTAGCCGCCCGACGAGCCGGCTGTGGACCGCCGGGTCGGTCGAAGCGGTGATGGCGTCGGCCAGGAGCTGCAGTGCCCCCAACGGCGTCTTCAGCTCGTGGCTGACGTTGGCGACGAAGTCGCGGCGCATGGCTTGGATCCGGGCCCGCTCGGTCAGATCGTCGATGAAGATCACCGCGCCGCCGGAGAACTCGGTGCCGGCGAGCGGCATCGACTGCAGCTCGAGATGACGTTTCCGGGGGGAATAGACCTCGATGCTGCGGCTCGACTCGGTTCCGTGCGAGACGACGTCGGTGATCATCTCCTCCAGCCTCACCCCGGCGACGGCGTCGCCATGCCGGGCACCCAGGTACCGCTGGGCGGCCGGGTTGGCGAACACCACCTCGCCGGCGCCGTTCACCACGAGGATCCCGAGATCTGCGGCGGAGACGGCGGCGGTCAGCACCTCGGCCTGGTGCTCGGCGGTGCGGATGCGTCGATGGAGATCCTCGATGGACGAAAGCAGGGTCGCCTCCGAGGGAGGGTCACCGCTGCCGCCGGCGGCCTCGGCCAGCGTCGACAGCGTGCTGCGATGCTCACGACGACGGAGCGCGAGAACGACCGCCAGACCGATCGCGACCAGGACGGAGAGCAGCGTGACGTACAGCACGATCGGACTATAGGAACCGTCTTGGACCCCCTTCGGAGAATTCACCTCGGGTTCACCTCGAGTCCTCATCCGGGTCACGTCGCTTGTGTACGTTGCAGCAACGATGGGACCGATGCTCTGAATCGCCCCGCCGAGCCGAGCACGCGAGAGAAGGAAGACCACTTCCATGAGGACGAAGAAGCGACCATTCGCAGCGTTGATCCTGGTGCTCGCCGTCGTGGCCGCCGCCTGCGGGAGTGCCGGCGGCGACACCACGAACACTGCGGCGATTGGTGACGGGGTGACCGGGAGCGTCAGGGTCTCGGGCTCCTCGACCGTCGAGCCGATTACGGCTCGCGTCGGCGAAGCGTTCAATGCCGCCAACCCCACGGTGGGGATCACCGTCGAAGGGCCCGGCACCGGTGACGGCTTCGCTCGCTTCTGTGCCGGTGAGACCGACGTCAGCGACGCCTCCCGCCCCATCAAGGACGCCGAAGCCGAGACGTGCGCGGCGGCCGGCATCGAGTACGTCGAGCTCGAGATCGCCTTCGACGGCATCACCGTGCTCACTTCCCCTGAGAACGACGCGGTGAGCTGCCTTGATTTCAACGACATCTACGCGCTCGTCGGGCCCGAGTCCGAGGGATTCTCCAGCTGGTCGGACGCCGACGACCTCGGCGCCGAGTTGGGTGCGTCACACGCTCCCTACCCGGACGAGGCGCTGGTGATCACGGCTCCCGGTGAGGAGTCGGGCACCTATGACACGTTCATCGAGTTCGTCATCAAGGACATCGCAGAAGAGCGAGGGCAGGAGGTGGCTTCCCGCGCCGACTACCAGGCATCCGCCAACGACAACGTGATCATCGACAACATCTCCGGCGACCCGGCGTCGCTTGGCTGGGTCGGCTACGCCTTCTACGCCGAGAACGCCGACGTGCTGAAGGCGATCGAGATCGACGGCGGTGACGGATGTGTCGCCCCGAGCGACGCGGCCATCGCCGACGGGTCCTACCCGCTGGCACGGCCGTTGTTCATCTACGTCAGCCTGAACAAGCTGGCCGAGAACTCGGCGCTGGCGCCCTTCGTGGATTACTACCTGTCCGACGAAGGCCTCAGCACGGTGACCGAAGCCGATTACGTTTCCCTGCCGGATGACCAGGTCGCAGAGACCAGGACTGCGTGGTCGGATGCGAAGTAACGCTCCTGCGATGCCGGCCGGGCCGGACTCACACCACCGACCCGGCTGGCCTCCTCGGCCGCTTCCTAGGATGGCCGCATCGTGACGACGGCAGGGATCGATCTCAGCGGAGACGTTTCCCGAAATCGCCGGGAGCGTCGCGTGCGGAGGCTGTTTCTGGCTGCGGCCGTCTTCTCGGTGGTTGTCAGCGTCGCCATCGTGCTCTCCCTCTTCGGGGAGGCGATGCGTTTCTTGGGGGCCATCGACCTCTCCCAGCTCTGGGCGGATGGATGGTTCCCACGCCGCGGCCGCTTCGACATGCGCACCATCGTCTGGCACACGGTGCTGGTCAGCCTGATCGCCATGGTCGTGGCGACACCGCTCGGCCTCGGTGCGGCCACCTATCTCTCGGAGTACGCCAAGCCCCGTGCCCGCCGGTTGCTCAAGCCGATCCTCGAGATCCTGGCCGGGATCCCTTCGGTGGTGCTCGGTTTCTTCGCCCTCAGGTTCATCACCCCCGAGCTGGTTCAACGGATCTGGCCGGGGGTCCAGCAGAGCAACCTGATGGCCGCCGGCATCGGTGTCGGCATCCTCATCGTGCC
Source organism: uncultured Acidimicrobiaceae bacterium (assembly GCA_964569015.1). Lineage (GTDB taxonomy): Bacteria > Actinomycetota > Acidimicrobiia > Spongiisociales > UBA5794 > CAYQEC01. Next base: position 67,662 of record CAZMSN010000001.1, read on the forward strand.
TCTGGTGGCCTCGGTCTCGGAGGACGCCATGCGGGCCGTGCCCCGGTCCCTCCGCGAGGCCTCGTACGGGCTCGGCGCCAAGAAGTGGCACACCAGCCTCAGAGTGGTTTTCCCGGCAGCCCTCTCCGGAATCACGGCGTCGCTGATCCTCGGGCTGTCGCGGGCCATCGGCGAGACCATGGTGGTGGCGATCGCCGCCGGCGCCACCGGCGGCTCCCTGCTCCAAGTCAATCCTCTCCACGGTGGCCAGACGATGACCGGCGCCATCGCCTCGCTCGCCATCGGCTCCGACCAGGTGGCTGGTGAGGCGGGGACCTTCAACAGCCTCTTCTTCGTGGGCCTGGCGCTCTTCGCTATGACCCTGCTCCTCAACGTCGTCAGCGAGCGCTTCGTGCGTCGATTCCGGCAGCGGTACTGAGGAGGACGCACCATGACCACCCGCGCTGCCACCCCGACCACCACCGACCTGGTGGAGCGTGCCTTGCGCGGAAAGCGGATCGATGTCTTCGGCACCTTCGTCTCGGTCGCCCTGCTGCTGAGCCTGCTCGTCTCGCTCGGCATCCTGGTGACGCTGCTCGCCGACATGATCGCCAAGGGTTGGTCGGTCTTCGCCGATCGGGGTCTCGACTTCGTCACCTCGCCCCTCTCTCCCGATCCGGCAAAGGCGGGCCTGTCGCAGGGCATCTTCGGCTCGGTGGTGCTCACGGTCTTCGTGGTGATCGTGGCGTTTCCCCTCGGGATCGGGGCCGCCATCTACCTCGAGGAGTACGCCTCCGACACCAAGGTGACGAGGTTCATCGTCGCCAACATCCGCAACCTGGCCGGGGTGCCCTCGATCGTCTACGGCCTGCTCGGCCTTTCGATCTTCGTCAAGCTGCTGTCGGGTGTCACCAACGGGCGGACCTTGGTGAGCGGTGGCCTCACCCTGGCTGTGCTGGTGCTGCCGATCATGGTGATCACCGCGTCGGAGGCACTGCGGGCGGTGCCCCAGGCGTTGCGGCAGGCGGCATTCGGGGTGGGGGCGACCCGATGGGAGATGATTCGGCACCAGCTCCTGCCGGTGGCCGCTCCCGCCATGTTGACCGGCTCGGTGCTCACCATCGCCCGGGCGTTCGGTGAGTCGGCGCCGTTGCTGCTGGCCGGGGCGATCCTCTCCAACTTCTTCGCCCCACCTGCCGGGACCGGACTGCTCACTCAAATCACGGACGCCGACTACACGGCGTTGCCGATCGTGATCTTCAACTGGTCCCGGCAGCCGCAGAAGGAGTTCGTGGCGATCACGGCTGCCGCGATCGTGGTCTTGTTGGTGCTGCTGTTGACGGTGAACGCGGCGACGATCATCCTGCGCGACAGATTCGAGCGAAAGTGAGGCCGGTGATGGGCCAGGGTTCGGTGGAGGATGGCTCGCGACCGGTCCTGAGGACGGTGGTGGAACGCGAGCGTCGCCGGACCGGCCAGGAAGAGGCCGTCTTCGACGTCTCCCATCTGGAGGTCTTCTACGGGGACTTCCAAGCGCTGCGAGATGCGAGCTTCCAGGTGCAGGCCCGCCAGATCACGGCCTTCATCGGTCCGTCGGGGTGCGGCAAGTCGACGGTGCTGCGTTGCTTCAACCGCATGAACGACCTCATCGAGACCGCCCGTGTCGAGGGCGAGGTTCGCTATCACGGTGTCGACCTCTACGGCCCCGACGTCGATCCGGTGGAGGTGCGGCGCCGCGTCGGCATGGTCTTCCAGAAGCCGAACCCGTTTCCGAAGTCGATCTACGAGAACGTCGCCTTCGGGCCCCGCATCGCCGGATTCAAGGGGAACATGGACGCTCTCGTGGAGGAGTCGCTCGAACGAGCCGCTCTCCTGAACGAGGTGAAGGACATCCTCGATCAGTCAGCGATCGCGCTGTCGGGTGGTCAGCAGCAGCGCCTGTGCATCGCCCGGGCGATCGCCACGAATCCCGACGTGCTGCTGATGGACGAGCCGGCTTCGGCACTCGACCCCATCGCCACGCTTCGCATCGAAGAGCTGATGCAGGAGTTGAAGAAGGAGTACACGATCATCATCGTCACCCACAACATGCAGCAGGCGGCGCGGGTGAGCGATCGCACGGCGTTCTTCAACGTCGACGTGCGGGAGAACGGGATGCGGACGGGCCAGCTCGTAGAATTCGATGAGACCGGCAAGCTGTTCACCAATCCGAGCGAGCCGGCCACCGAGGGCTACATCACCGGGCGCTTCGGCTAGGGAGGACGAGATGACTACGAGTGACACGAGTTCTTCCGAGCATCGGCGCCACGACGAGGCCCGCCATCGCTTCGCCGCGACGCTCGACGAGATTCGAGGCGGGATGGTGCGCATGGGATCGCTGGTGGTCGAGAACACCCGCCGAGCCGGCGAGGTGATGATCGAGAACCGGCTCGACGTGGCGCCTTTGGTGCGCGCGGCCGACGACGAGATCAACGAGGCGTATGCCCGCCTCGAGCAGCTCAGCTTCGAGACCCTGGCCCGGCAGCAGCCGGTGGCGAAGGATCTGCGCTTCCTGGTGGCAACGACCCGGATCCTCTACGAGCTGGAACGGTCGGGCGACTTGGCGGTCAACTGTGCCGGCATCGTCGAGAAGCTGGATGGGCTGCCCGATTCCCCGAAGCTCATGGGCCTGCTGGCTCGGATCCTCGACGAGGCCTGTGCGCTGTTCGCCCGCGCCATCGACGCCTTGGCGGACCTCGATGCCTCGTCGGGGGAGCGCCTCGACCGGGAGGACGACGTCGTCGACGATTTGGTCTCTCGTCTCTACCAGCAGGTCGGGATCGAGAGTGAGGCGATCGGTCTAGAGACGGCGGTGGGTCTCTCCCGGCTGGGACGGTTCCTGGAGCGCATCGCCGACCATGCGGTGAACATCGGCGAGAACATCGCCTTCATCGTCACGGCCGAGTTTCCCGGCGACACCCACGTCGTGTTGCGCGGCTAGGGCTGGGCGCCCGCTCCGTGACCCCCTCGGCGCACTCCGCCAGCTCTGCTGGCGCTGCGCCAGGTCCCCCCTGATGCCAAGGAGGGGGTGAAACGGCTATTGCAGGACGGAGCGGATCTGGACTACCTGGTAGAGGGTGTCGAAACGGTCGGTGACGGTGGTGGCCATCGGAACCGGGTCGGACCAGCCTGAGCCGGTGTTCCACCGCCACTCACCGATCCACGTCACCTCAGTCGACACCGGATACCCGTCAGGAAACCCGGCCCTGGTGCTCGTCGTCTCATACATGTGGGTGCCGGCAGGATCCTCATGACTCCCCGCCGCCGCCGGGGCCTGCTCGAACGTCGCAGCGGTCGTGGTGGCGATGCCGCCGTCACCGAAATCCCACCGCAACTGTGAGATCCACGCCCACGCCTCCAACTCGATGGTGGCACCCGTCTCAGGATCAATCCAGGTGACCCCGAACGGGGCCACCTGCGCATCAGCCCCGTACCACACCCACGTCTCCAACCCGGTCAGGCCCCACACCACCGGATCCTTGTCGAACCCCGGCTCGCTGCGACGCCGCTCGACTTCCTCCCACACATCAACAGTGACACTCACATCCACACACACCGTGCGATATACGTTCCCGTCGGCGCTGATAACCGCATCATCCGGCGTCAACGGCTCCTGATCCACCCGCCCGACGATCTCGCCGACATCTCCGGCATGGACGATTTCCCCGGCATCTGGCCCCTCCCCCCACACCAACCACTGCAACACCCTCGGCCGAGGAGGATCGCCCTCACACACACCATCGAGCACCTGACCAGGCCCCCACACCGGCCCAAACACCGACTCGCCGTCGACCCCATCGTCAGCCGAAACATCATCACCACCAGAACCCGTCGCGATACACCGGTTGCCGGACGGCCCCTGGTCGCAGACTGCCCCGGGGGGAGGTTCAGACTGAGACGGGTCCTCGGCAGTTTGCGCGAGCGCAGTGCCGCTGCCCAACACCATGACCGCTGCGACGATCACCAATATGCGTTTCATTCTTTCCACGCTCCGAAATCCCAGATCAGCCATTGCCCGTCGTCTTTCCGCTTCATCTCTGCCCGCCACGTGAACTCGGTCCACCCCTCCAGTTCATTCAGGACCACACCGTCGGCGTCCACGAACTGTGCCGGCTCAGGCTGGGTTGACTGCATGGGCATCATCATGTAGCCGTCGGGGATGAGTTCCTCAGGGCAACCGATTGAGAGGGCCTCACCCAGATCGGCGTTCAGCAGTCGAATGCCATCTTCCACGTAGCCGGCAAACAGCTCGGCCTGCTCTTGGATCTCGGGCCCGTCGGGGTGATACAACATTGACAACACCCCGAGATCATCGGTGGGATGAGCCTCTGCCCATTCCATGAACTTGTTGGCTTCCACCCACCAGCGATCAAGGTCTTCGCAGGTCTCAACCGTCAGGTCGATCTCCGGTGGCCCCTCATCATCCGGCACCGGCACCGTCGTGGTCGTCGACGTCGAAGTCGTCGTGGTGGTGGTCGACGTTGAGGTGGTGCTCGTTGTTGTGGTGGCGGCAGCCACGGTGGTCGATGTGGTAGTGGAAGTAGGGGTGGCGTCCGAGCCCGAACAAGCCGCCAGCAGCAACCCGAGCGCTGCCAGCAGCCTCAGGCTGCGGCCGCTGCGTGGTGTGTACCCCTTCCCCATCGGGGAGGCATTATGCACCACCTCCCCCCGTAATGCAAAACACGCCTTTGTGTTGTTTAACATTTCATACAAGTGACCACGCTGCCTTCCTCAGGCTTCCTCTCACCCTCGCTTGGGAAGGGAGCGTCGGAGAGGCCGGGGTGTAACGGCAAGACGGGCCATACTGCGGGCGGAATCGCACGAGGAGGCACGAGCGCCATGGCGGCCGAGCTGTTCGCCAAGCACGAGGGGAGACTGCGCAAGGCGGTCGACGCCCTCGGCAGCGGCGCCCGCTGGAGCCCGTTCCCGGAGAGTCCCCGGGCTTACGACGAGACGGCGCCGGCGGCCGGGGAGGAGAGATTCACAGCCCGTCTCGGCAGGCCGTTCGAACTCGACCAGCCCTCCCGTAGCGTCGGCCGGACGGCCGAGCGATCGCCGTACGGGATCGACCTCGATGTCGAGTACCCGATCGCCGATGCCGACGTGATCATGGCGGCTGCCCGAGAGGCGCTGCCCGAGTGGGCGCAAGCCGAGGCGGACGTCCGGGTCGGCGTCTGCCTGGAGATCCTCGATCGGCTGAGCGAGCACAGCTTCGAGATCGCCCACGCGGTGATGCAGACCACCGGCCAGCCTTTCCTGATGGCGTTCCAGACCGGCGGTCCCCACGCTCTGGATCGAGGGCTGGAAGCAGTGGCACGGTCGCACGTGGCGCTGGGGCGGGTCCCGGGACCGACGCGGTGGGAAGCGGCGGGCAAGCGAGAGGCCGGCACGCTCGAGCGGAGCTGGCGTGTCAGACCCCGCGGGGTGGCGGTGACCCTCGGGGCGTCGACGTTCCCGACTTGGCACTGCTACCCGGGCCTGTTCGCCAGCCTGGCGACCGGCAATGTCGCGATCGTCAAGCCCCACCCGGCGTCGGTGCTTCCGCTGGCGATCGTCGTCGAGACGGCCCGCCGGGTCCTGGACGACGCCGGGTTCGATCCCGACGTGGTGCTGCTGGCGGTCGACACTCCCCACGACCCGATCGCCGAGCGCCTGGTGACGCATCCGGCGGCGGCCGTTGTCGACTACGCCGGTGGGACCGACTTCGGCCGCTGGATCGAACGGAACGCCGCCCAGGCCGAGGTGTTCACCGAGGCGAGGGGTGTCAACCCGGTGATCGTCGATTCGGTCGACGATCTCAAGGGCACGATTCGCAGCCTGGCATCGCTGGCGTCCACCTACTCGGGCCAGATGTGCACCACACCCCACGTGGTGCTGATGCCCCGAGACGGCATCGACGCCGCCGGCGCCCGCGTCCCGTTCGACGAGGCGGCCCGGTCGCTGGCCGCGGCCGTGGAAGGGCTCCTGGCCGACGACCGGCGGGCCAGCGACGTTCTGGGCGCCATCCGCAACGACAGCATCCTCGTCCAGATCGACGCGGCCGCCGAAGCCGGCGAGGTGCTGCTGGCCTCACGCACCGTCGCCAACCCGACGTTTCCGGGGGCGACGGTGCGCACCCCGGTGGTGGTGGCAGTGGGCGCCGCCGACCGTGGTGCCTATCTGCGGGAGGTCTCCGGGCCGGTGCTGTTCGTGGTGGCCACCGACTCGACGGCGCACAGCCTGGAGGTGGCCGGCGAGGCGGCCCGGTCCTTGGGCGCTCTGGCCTGGCTCGTCTACACGACGGACGACGAGGTGGCGGCGAGCGCCGAGCAGGCGGCTCTCGATGCCGGGGTGTCGATCGCTCTCAACCTCGCCGGCGGGTTCTCCTCGAGCCAGGCAGCGGCACTCGGCGATTTCCATCCCACCGGGGCGAACCCGACCGGCAACGCCTCACTGATCGACCCCGGATTCGTGACGCGGCGTTTCCACATGGTCGGCGTGCTCCACTCCGGATGAGCCGGGCCGGTCAGCGCCGGGAGCCGAGACCCCCGGTGAGCTTCCACGCCGTGGGCAGGAGTAGCCCGGCGGCGGCGATCTTGACGAGGTCGCCGACGATGAACGGGGCCGCTCCCTTCTCGAAGGCCACGACCCACGAGGTGTCGAGGAAATGGGCGAGCCAGGGCACGCCGCAGAGGTAGATGACCAGGCTTCCGGCGAGGAAGGCCGGGACGGCGGTGGCTACGGTTCGGTCCCGGTGCCGCTCGGCGAGGAAGCCGACGAGCCAGGAGGCGGCGACGAAGCCGATGAGGAAGCCGCCGGTAGCGCCGGTGGCGGCCTGCCACCCGCTGCCGCCGCCGTTGTAGAAGGGGAGCCCGACCAGTCCGAGCAGGAGGTAGAGGCCCATGCTGGCGGCGCCGGCGTTGCTGCCGAGCACGGCGCCGGAGAGCAGCACGGTGAAGGTCTGGCCGGTGATCGGCACCGGGGTGAACGGCAGCGGGATGCGGATCTGGGCCGCACCGGCGGTGAGCAGCGCAAACCCGGCCACCAGGGTTGCGGTGACGACCCAGTGGCGGGGGAGCACGACGCCTGCGATGACGCGCGACGGGATGGTGGTCTGCACGGTTCCCCTTTCGGTGACCGAGCGGAATCCTAGGACACTGCCACGGAACGACGATTGCCGCCGGTGGATCTCCGAGCGATCTCGGAGGCGGGATCGCTCAAGGGGCCTGCCGCGGCGGGCGACAAATCGAGAATGGATCACGGGCGGAGCGAGACGACGAGGCCGATGCGCCGGCGGGCGGTGCTCGCCCTCGTGGTGGCGGCGACGCTGGCATTGGCGCCGGTGGCGTCCGCTTCCTCGGGACTCGATCCGGCCGCCCACGAGCCTCGGTCGAGCCGCCAACCGGTCACCGATCACGCTCAGACCAGGGGATTCGAGATCAGTCACATCCAGATCCCGTCGCTGGGCCTCGACCTGCCGGTCTACGAGGGCGTGGCGCCGGAGGTGCTTGACAAGGGCGTCGGCCATTGGGCCGGCACCGCCCTGCCGGGCGACGACGGCAATGTGGTCCTCGCTGGGCATCGCACCACCCACACTGCGCCGTTCCAGGACATCGACCAGCTCGAGATCGGGGCGCTCATCTACCTCACCGATGGTTGGGATTTCGAGGTGATGTACCGGGTCACCGACGTGTTCGTCGTCACTCCCGACGACATGTGGATCACCTTCGACGGCGACCGCCCGATGGCGACGCTGTTCGCCTGCCACCCGAAGGGTTCCGAGCGGCAGCGGATCGTGGTGCGCGCCGAGATGCTCTTCGGCGCCTGAGGGCTCAGCGGGGGGCGAAAGCCGAGCGCATCGTGCCGTCGTCGAAGGCGCCGCCCACCGAGCCGTCCCGGGCATAGCGGTACAGGGCGGTCTGGTAGATGCCGCTGAGCGCCGACAGCACCACGGCGACGGCGATGCCCCACACGACCGCGACGGCGATCCCGGCGACGGCGATGGCACCCCCGCCGGCGATGCCCAGGGCCGCCAGCAGGAACCCCGGCAGCATGAGCACGAACCCGAGCAGGCCGAACCCGACCTGGGCGGCGACGTTCTCGCCCCAGGTGCGCTTGAAGAGCTGACCGGAACGACGGATGGCGTCTAACACCCGCACGTCCTCGAGCACCAGGGTCGGCAGCACCAGGAACGTGACGAGGCTCCAGGCGATGCCGGCGATGCCGGCGATGATGCGCCCCACGGTCCCGGCCCGCTCCTCGATGGCGCGCAGGATGATGGACACGGTGGCGGAGACGATGGCCCACGGGAGGATGCGCCAGGCCCGTTCCCGGGCTCCGGCGATGGCGCTTCGCAGCGTCGGGTCGCCGCCGTCGAGACGCTCGTTGGCGGCGTGGATGAGGGCGGCGTTGAAGAAGATGGTGACGTAGGCGAGCGCCACGTACATGACGAAGAGCAGCACGTAGGTGAGCGGTGTGCCCTGGTTGTCGCCGCCTTCGAAGCTGCCCGTCGCGATGAGTGGGATCACGAACGTGGCGGCGACCACCACCCCGGCGAGGGCCGAGATGACGGGGAGGGCAACCAGCTCCCGATCGGCCTTGAGCACGTTCCAGCTGGCCTTGGCGAGATCGATGGTGTTTCTGATTCTCTGCATGGGGCAAGTGTAGGGAGGAGGGAGCCCAAGCTCCCTTCCGGCGGTAGCATCACGTCCATGGACGAGCGCGGTCCTCTGGTTTCGCATACCCTCGATTCCCTGACCCCGGACGACCCTGAGGTCGATTGGGGCTGGGACGACGTGCCCGAGACGCTCCGTCCGCGGCGCCGATTGCCGAAGTGGCCGTTCGTGATCGCCGGGCTCATGCTGCTGCTGGGCACCGTCCTGGCGCTGGCGTGGCCGATCAACGTCCCGTACTACGCGATGTCGCCCGGCCCGGTGAACGACGTCAGCGACTTCGTGCAGATCGACGACCCTGTGGATGTTTCCACCGGCGACCTGTTCTTCCTCACCGTGTCGCTGAAGGAGGTGAACGTCCTCGAGTGGCTGGCGGCGAAGCTCGACTCCAGGGTCGATCTGAGCCCGCGGGAGACCATCCGTCCCGCCGGTGTGTCGCAGGAGGATCTGCGGCGCCAGAACATCGAACTGATGGAGCGCTCCAAGCAGAACGCCATCTTCGTGGCGCTGACCCGCCTCGGCTACGAGGTGACCTACGAGGGCTCGGGCGCCCTGGTGAATGCCACGATCGAGGAGTCGGCTGCCGAGGGCGTGCTGGAGTCCGGGGACGTGATCGTGGCTTTGAACGGGGAGCCGGTGGAGTTCTCCACCGATGCGGTGGCCATCATCGGCGAATTCGGGCCGGGCGAGAGCATCACGCTGATGATCGAGCGCCCGATCGGCGAGGAGGGCACCGAGTTCGAGACGCTGGAGATCCCGATCGTGCTGGGCCCGTACCGGTCGGTGGAAGACGACGGCGACATCGTGGTGGACGAGAGCCGCGGCATGGTCGGGGTGATGCTGGGCGACGCTCCCGTGGAGCTGGTCTTCCCGGTGGAGGTCGAGATCGATTCGCGCAACATCGGCGGGCCGTCGGCCGGGTTGATGTTCACGCTCGAGATCATGGACGAGCTGAGCGCCGACGACTTGACCGGCGGGCACCGCATCGCCGGGACCGGGACCATCGATCAGGACGGCGTCGTGGGGTCCATCGGCGGGGTACGCCAGAAGGTGTACGGCGCGATCGATGCCGGAGCCGATTTCGTGCTGGTTCCCAGCAACAATTACGACGATGCGCTCACCGCCGCCGGTGACGACATCGAGGTGGTGGCGGTGGGGACGATCGACGATGCGCTCTCGTTCCTGGAGACTCTCTAGAGGCTCCCGGAGGCCACAAACCTCGTGGGATCGGGGTATCAGGGGGTATCGTGACCGGCGATGGCTGACGATCTCCGTCCCGCCGATATTCGGGCCCGCGAATTCTCCACTTCGCGGCGTGGCTACGACCCGTCTGAGGTGGATGAGTTCTTGGACACGGTGGCGGCCAGGGTCGCCGAGTTGGAGGAGCGGCTTTCCAGCCTCGAGGGCCGGCTCGGCCAGCTCGGCCTCGACGACCTGCAGGATCTCTCGGTGGAGTTGAGCGTCGTCGGCGCCGAGGTGGGCCGTGTTCTGGAGGCGGCGCGAGAGGCCGCCGAGTTGATGCGGTCCCGAGCCACGGGGGATGCGGCGCGCTGGCGGGCCGAGGCCGAGGCGGAGGCGTCGACCATGCGGGAGGAAGCCGCACACGACGCCGAGACGGCCCGCGGCTCGGCCTGGACGGAAGGGACGGCACTGCTGGAGCAGGCGATGAGCGCGAGCGCCGAGATCGTCGAGACCGCTCGCCAGGAGGCGTTGTTTGTCAGGGCCGAGGCGGAGCGGGATGCGCTGCGCTTGGCCACCAGTGCCCGTCGTGAGGCCGACGACGTTGTGCGGTCATCCCGCAATGAAGCGGAGGGCATGCTCATCGCGGCCCGGGCGGAGAGCACCGAGATCCTCGAGACGGCTCGCCAGTCGGCGGAGACGGCCCAGGAGCGGGCTCGGGCGTTGGAGCAACGGCGGGGCGAGCTGATGGCGGAGCTGGAGGCGGCGCGGACGTCGATCGACGAGCTGGAGGCCCAGATCGACACCCGGAAGGATGCACTCCAGCCTTCGCCGCCGAGTTCGAGGCCGGGAGTCCGGGTGATCGGCCACGGCGAGGCGAAGAGCCACTGGTCCGACGGCGAGGGGCTGGTGCGCATCGTGCCCGGGTCGGGGATGGGCTCCGGTGAGCCGATCGACGCCGACGCCATGGCGGCCGAGGTGGAGTTGTTGCGGGCCGAGGGGTTGCCGGAGCCGGAGGAACCGGAACCTGAGCCGGAACTGGAGGTGGCGGAGGAGCCGGAGCCGGAGCCCGAGGAACCGGAACCTGAGCCGGAACTGGAGCTGGAGGTGGCGGAGGAGCCGGAGCCCGAGGAACCGGAATCCGAGGCCGAGCCGGAACCCGAGCCGGAACCTGAGCCGGAACCTGAGCTGGAGGTGGCGGAGGAGCCAGAGCCGGAACCCGAGCCGGAACCGGAACCCAGGGTCGCCTCAGAAGAATCGCAGCCGCCACCGGCACCGCCTCAGGAGATCGGCGACCTGTTCGCCCTCTTGCGGGTTCCCCCCGAGCCCGAGCCCGAGCCCGAGTCACAGCCTGAGGCGGAGGTGGCCGCAGAGCCCGAGCCACAGCCCGAGCCACAGCCCGAGCCAGAGCCCGAGCCGGTGGCGCCGATCGTCGCCACCGACCCTTTTGTGCTCCGTGATCGCCTCTTGCTCCCCATCGAGAATCGGGTGCTGCGGGAAGTGAAGCGAAGCATCGTGGACCTCCAGAACGAGGTGCTGGAGGGCCTCCGCATCTCCGGCACCGATTGGCGCCCGACGCTGCCCCCCTTCAACGAGGCGGTGAGCGGTGAGCTCGCGGGATTGGCCCGGGAGAGCTTCGTGGCGGGCCGTGCCGCCGCTTCCCAACTGGTGGGAGCCGAGGCGCTGGCTCCGGCCGAGGTGCCGGTGAGAAGCGGGATCGGCGCCGAGTTCGCCATCGGGCTCGAGCATGCCGTCGAAGCCGCCTTCGAGCGGGCCGCCGGGACCGACGGCCCCAGGAAGATCGGAGCGGCGGTGAGCCGCGTGTTCCGTGGCTGGCGCACCGACGAGGCCGAGCGCCGGGTGCGTTACGTCGCCCGGCGCGCCTATCACGACGGTGTGCTCGCTGGATTCGTGGAGCTGGGGGTGTCGGCGGTGACGGCCGTGGCCACAGGCCGGCCGTGTGGGGCATGTGCCGCCGGCAGCGGTGCCGTGTGGGCGCCCGGGGAGGCGCCACCCGATGACATGGAGGTGCCGCCGGCCGGGCCGGAATGCGGCGACACGATCGTGCCCGCCGGATGACGCCGGAAGCCGCGGCCGGCAGGACGAATAGACTGAACCCGTGATCAACCGAGAACCCATCCCCATCCGCACCCGCTCACGCTCGCGTCGCCTGCTGACGATCATCGCAATCGTGGTGGTCGTCCTGCTGCTGATGATGCGCTCGATCGCCACCTTCTGGACCGACTTCCTCTGGTTCGATTCGGTCGACCAGACCGGGGTGTGGACCACCGTGCTGTACGCCAGGGTGGGGCTCGTGCTGGTCGCCACCGTGGTCGCTTTCCTGTTGTTCTTCGGCAACCTGTGGCTGGCCGATCGCCTCTCGCCGCGCCGCCCTCCGCTCGCCGGTAGCCCCGACGAGGAGCTGCTGGAGCGGTACCAGGAGTGGATCGCCCCGCGCATCAGGTGGATCCGGCTGGGCGTCTCGGCCTTCTTCGGGCTGATGGTGGGCCTCGGTGCCGCCGTGTGGTGGAAGGAGTACCTGCTGTACCGCAACGGGGTGGAGTTCGGGATCACCGATCCGATCTTCCACAACGACATCGGGCTGTACGTGTTCAACCTGCCGTTCTACCGGGCGCTGTTCGGTTGGGCGTTCCAGCTCCTGCTGGTGGTGACCATGGTGACGGCGGCCCTGCACTACCTCAACGGCGGCATCCAGATGCAGCTCCGGCGCCGCGTCAGCCCGGGGGTGAAGGTGCACCTCTCGGTGCTGTTCGCCGTGCTGGCGCTGTTGAAGGCGGTCGGCTACCTGCTCGACCGCTGGGAGCTGCTCTATTCGGCCCGGGGCCAGGTGTTCGGTGCCTCCTACACCGACGTCAAGGCGCAGGTGCCGGCCCTGAACCTGCTGATCCTCATCTCGCTGGTGGCGGCCGTGATCCTGCTGGTGAACCTGCGTTTCCGGGGCTGGACGCTGCCGGTGGTCGCCCTGGGGTTGTGGCTGTTCACCTCGATCGTGGTGGGTGGCATCTACCCACAGCTCGTGCAGCGCTTCCGGGTGGTTCCCGACGAGATCAACAAGGAAGAGGAGTACGTCGCCCACAACATCGAGTTCACCCGGGCCGCATACGGCCTCACCGACGTCGAAGCGCAGCCGTTCGCCGCGTCCGCCGACCTGGAGTCCGCCGACCTGGAGGCGAACCGGTCGACCATCGACAACATTCGCCTGTGGGACCCGGCGGTGCTCAACACCACCTACCGTCAGCTTCAGGAGATCAGGACGTTCTACGGCATCGAGGACGTCGACGTCGACCGCTACCTCGTCGACGGGGAGCTGACGCAGGTGATGGTCTCGGCCCGCGAGCTCGACGAGAACAACATCCCCGGCGGGGGCTGGGTGAACGAGCGCCTCGTGTACACCCACGGTTTTGGGGCGGTGGTGAGCCCGGCGAATGCGGTGACGGTGGAGGGCCAGCCGGACTTCTTCGTGCAGGACATTCCGCCGGTGACGGCGGTGGAGAGCCTCGAGATCGACGAGGCGAGGATTTACTTCGGCGACTCGGCCGAGTCGGATTACCTGATCGTCAAGACCGCCGAGCGGGAGGTGGATTACCCCATCGGCGAAGGTGAGGAGAACGTCGCATACACCACCTACACCGGCAACGGCGGGGTCACCTTGGGCGGGTTCCTTCGCCGGGCGGCGTGGGCGCTGCGCTTCGCCGACGTCGACATGTTGATCTCGGGCAACCTTTCGGGCGACAGCGTGGTGCTGATGGAGCGCAACATCCGCGAAAGGGTGTTGAAGATCGCCCCGTTCCTGGAGTCCGACGCCGACCCGTACCTGGTGGTGGTGGACGGCCGCCTCGAGTGGGTGCTCGATCTCTACACCACCTCGAACAACTACCCCTACTCGGAGTCGGCGTTCACGGGGCGCCTCGACGAAGGCCCCGGCCTTCCCGACGACTTCAACTACATCCGCAACTCGGTGAAGGCCGTCGTCGACGCCTACGACGGCGACATGACTCTGTACGTGGTGGACCCGACCGATCCGCTGATCCAGGTGCAGCAGAAGATCTTCCCCGACGTGTTCACCGACGGCGCCGAGATGCCGCAGGCGATCCGGGAGCATCTGCGGTACCCCGAGGACCTGTTCCGGGTGCAGTCGGACATGTACCAGGCGTACCACATCACCGACCCCCGCCAGTTCTTCTCGCTGACCGACCCATGGCAGATCGCCCGGGATCCGTCCACCTCGCCGACGGATCTGCGGGCCACCTTCAAGACCGTCGACGGCAATCCGTTCCGGCCGATGCTGCCGTACTACCTGCTGATGAGGCTGCCGGGTGAGGAGGAGCTGACGTTTCTCATCATGCAGCCGTTCACCCCGGCGGACCGGCCCAACATGGTGTCGTTCATGGTGGCCAAGAGCGGTCCCGACGACTACGGGCACATCATCGACTACCGGCTCCCGGCAGCCTCGGCCCAGGACGGCCCGGGCCAGGTGGGGGACCTCATCAACCAGAACACCGACATCTCTGCCGAGTTCACCTTGCTGGGCCAGGGCGGCTCGCAGGTGATCCAGGGCAGCATGCTGGTGATCCCGATCGAGGAGTCGCTGCTGTACGTCCAGCCGATCTACATCCGGGCCAACTCGGCGGGCAGCGGCGACACGACCGGGATTCCGGAGTTCAAGCGGGTGGTGGTGTCGTTCGACGGGCGGATCGAGATGCGGGACACCCTGGCCCAGGCGCTGGCGGCGGTTTTCGACGGCTACACCGCCCCGGGGGAGCCCAGCAACGGTGAGCCGCCCCCCGACGGCGGCGTGGTGGTGCCCTCCGGGGTGGCCCAGCTGGTAGCCCAGGCCCAGCAGGCCCTGCAGGAGGCCGACACCGCGCTGCGCAACGGCGACCTGGGCACCTACGCCGACAAGGTGATCGAGGCGCAGAGCTTCATCGACGAGGCGCAGGGGATCATCGCCGGCACGACCCCGTAGCCAGTTTCCGGGAGTTCCGGTCTGCGGTACACTGTGGGTTCACAAGCGACGCGGGGTGGAGCAGTCTGGTAGCTCGTCGGGCTCATAACCCGAAGGTCGCGGGTTCAAATCCCGCCCCCGCTACGACAAGAAGCCTGGGCCACGTGCCCGGGCTTCTTGGCGTTTCCGATGGATTTGGACCAAGACGCGGGTTCAACGAGGTTTCGTCGAGCGAGCGCAGCCCAGTTGGACCTAGGGAGTCCGCGGAGCGATGGTCGACGAGACCTCGCCCCGCCCCCGCTACGAAGGAAGGCCCCGGTCAGCGAGCTGCTGGCCGGGGCTTCTACCGTCTGTGGTCTTCTTCTACCGTCGCTTCTACCGGATGTTCTACCGGGCTCAACCTGTAGAAGCAGCCGGAGCGATCAGGTTCTCGAACACTCTGGCGGCTTCAGCTTGCATGCCGGGGAGGACGTGTTGGTAGGCGTCGATGGTGAACGCCGGGTTCCCGTGTCCGAGTCGTTCCGACACGACCTTGACGGGTACTCCAGCTTTGATGAGCAGGGTGCCGTGGGTGTGTCGGAGGTCGTGGAGTCGGATGGGTGGGACACCCGCTCTGGCGCTGATCCGTTCGAAGGTTTGGGAGATCGAGTGGGGGTGGATCGGGTTGCCGGCGGCGTCGGTGAATACCCAGCCGCGAGGTTCGATCCCCACTACTTCTTGTTCTGTCTTCTGCCATGCCTGCCATGCGGTGAGCACGTCGATGGTGGTTGGGTCGAGGTCGATCGCTCGGCGGGCGTTGTGGGTCTTGCCTCGTGACTCGTGTACCTCGTAGGCAACCGCGACCAGTCCGCGACTGACAGATAGGCTGCCGGCGGCGAGGTCGATGTCCTCCCAGCGCAGGCCGAGCAGTTCGGAGCGTCGCAGGCCGGTGGTGGCGGCGAGCCAGAAGGCCGGGAAGAGGCGGTGGCCGGCTGCGGTACGCAGAAACGCTTGTAGCCGTTGGGCGTGGGCCACCAAGGCGACGTTGCGGGTGACGAGGCCCCGGCGGACCGCGTCGTTGAGGGCGCTGCGGATGATCAGATGCACCTCCAGCACAGTCTTGGGTGCGAGCGGTCTGCGTCCGTCGGTTGGGTGCAGCATCCGCTCGTAGAGGGTTTCGAGGTGGTGTGGGCGGAGCCGACGGATCGCGATCCGACCGATTATTGGGATGATGTGACGGTCGATCTTGCGCCGGTAGCCGTCCCACGTGCTGGCAGCCAACTCCAGCTTCTTGCCGGGGAGCCAGCGGGTGGTCACCTAGGCGCCGAAGGTGAGCGAACGGGCGTCGTCGTTGCGACCGTTGAGCTCGGCGGCGAGACGGGCGGTGAGCTTCTCGGCTTCCTGGCGGTCGGTGCCAGCGGGATGCCAGCTGCGGCGTTCCCGACCGGTGACCGGGTCCAGGCCTTCATAGATGACCGCGTACCAGCGGTTTCCCTTGTGTGCGACGTAGCCTTTCATGATGGTCCTCCTTTTCGGGTCCGACGTTTGGAACCCGGTAGAAGGATCGGTAGAAGAACAGGAGAGCTTGCGGAGCGTCTAAAGGTGGACGGTCAAGGCCAGCACTGGGAGCGGCATGACGATATGAGTAGGCGATTGGGTGTGCCTCCACCCGCCAGGGCCCAACGGGGATACGCCCATACCTTGTCGACTCATACAGGATCGAGCCGGGCCAGGAGGTCAACGTGACGAAGCGACACCGGAAGGGCGCACCTATCCGAAGGATTGGCAGCGTTGTCGAGGATGCGGAGTGCTCGTGACGCTGGGGACGGACCACGATTGTCAGTCTCTGATGTCAACCGGGAAAGAGATACAACCGGAACTTGGCGGAGACGACGACGCCGAGTGAGAACCGCCAGCGGATCGAGCGGTTGCGAGGTGCCCGGCGGGTGGCTTCCGGGTGCGGGGGCGTCGGGACGCGAAAAGCCCCGAGGGAGTCTCGACCGAAACCTTGACCCTCTCGGGGTTTCCGACCAGCTGGAACTCTAAACCCCGAAGGGTTTGGTCTCCCGGAAGGTACCCAAGGTGGCCTCTCGGCCTCTTCAGGTCCGGTGCGGGGTTGCCCCCGATCCGACCGCCACACCATACGTTCCACCTGACGGCTCCCACAAGTTCACGGACACCGAAGATTTCGCGTACCAGTCGAGCATTTCACGAACCGGCCCACCTGCGGATGCGGTGTGTTTGGGAGACTGCCGAGTTGTGTGGCGAGTGTCGCGATAGGACACCGGGACGCGACAGCGGCGACCTGCCGGGGGGTGGGAAGTCGCCGTTGTCGCGAAGAGCCCATCCAGGGCTGGGCTGTGGAAGCGAGGCTACCTGGGGCTATGTCGACGTCGAGTCGGTGCGGAGCCGGACAGACCCCAGCGGTGCGCCTCTCCTATAGGCCAGCCTGGACTCTGTGCGCATGCCTGGGTTGGGGCTGCAGGAGGATGAGCGTTCAGACGGCTGCGGGGAGGGCGAGTTCGAAGGTGCTTTCTCCTGGTTGGTGCTGGTAGGTGAGGTCTCCGTCCATGAGCCGGGCAAGGTGGCGCGAGATGGTGAGACCCAAACCCAGTGAGGCGGTCAGTCCGGGTGCCTGGTGGGCCCGCTGGTAGGACTCGAAGATGCGTTCGCGTTCTTCTTCAGGTATGCCGGGCCCGTTGTCGCTGACCGTCACTCGGGCGGTCGTATCGTCACTACTCACGTTGATTCGGATTCGGTCTCCGCCGTAGCGGTGGGCGTTGGAGATCAGGTTGCGGAGGATCTGCCGGACCCGGGCAGGGTCGGCTGTCGCCCGGACCCCAGACCCGGTGAATTCGATATGTCTGGCATTTGGTTGGTGCCAGCTCTCCAGAATCTGTGCTGTTTGGGCTCGCAGGTCGACGGGAACATGTACCACGGTGACGGTCCCAGCTTCGGCTTTGGCGGCCGTGAGCAGGTCTTCGACGATGTTGGTGAGGTCGGCGCCTTCGTCGGCGATCACCCGGATTATCTCAGTCCGTTCCTCACCCGACAGCCCGGAGGTTTCGTCTTGGAGGACCTGGGCGTAGCCGACCACTGCGGTCAAGGGGGTGCGCATCTCATGGGCGATCGAAGCGATCAGCTCATTCTTAGAGCGTAATGAGGTTTCGAGCGACTTCCGGGTGTGCACTTGTTCGGTGATGTCACGAACGATCACCATCGTTTCGTCCGATCCGGGAATGGGGAAGACGCGAGCTTCCCGCTCGCGGAGTACGCCGTCTACCTCGTACTGGTACTCCCACGACTGGACCTCACCGGACTGGTGCGCCCGCCGATACGCTGATGCCAGCTCGCCGGCCAGTTCCGGCGGCAACGCCTCATCGATGTGTTTGCCGACGAACCGCTCCGGAGCGGGAATGAATCCGGGCGCATCGGGAACTTGGTAGGAGAGGTAGGCGCCGTCCGGGCTGAGACGAAAGACCAGATCCGGGATAGCTTCGAGCATGGCCCGACTGCGGGCTTCGCTGACCCGCAGGGCCTCTTCGGCCAGCTTGCGTCGGATGCTGGAACTGAGTTGTGCTGCCACCGTCGAGATGGTGTCGACCAGGTTCTGATAGTCATCTGGAAGCGACGCGAGGAGGAACACCAGCACAGCCACTGTCTCGTTGCCGCTCAACGCCGGAATCCCAACCGCCGCTTGAATCCCAAACCGCGCAGCCACGTCCCTGCGCACAAAGTCCGGGTCGTGAACAACATCGGAGAGCACCACCGGCTGTTGAGAGTTCCATGCCCGCCCGGGTAGGCCGCGTCCCGGCTCAAAGGTGACCGACTCGCTCGCCTTGCGAAAGGCCTTGAATCTCTCCGATACCGAGTAGAAGGCGTCACTGGCCTCCAGCCGGGAACCATCCGCACTCGGTATCCACGCTTCTCCCCCCATCCAGCCGGCGTACTCACATACTCTGCGCAGAACCACCCCGAGCGCAGTCTCGAGATCATCGCTGGAGGTGATGTCGTCCATGCACTGGTGCAGGAGGCTGCGCTGTTCGAGCAGCTCGTCCTTGGAGCCGATCGATTCCCGCAGTCTCTCTTCGGTTTCGGCGAGCACGCGACGCTGGTCGTCGATGTGGTCGACACGCCTTCCGATCGTGATCACCACGGAACAGGCGACGGTGATCACAGCGGCGATGGCGAGTTGAAGGGAGAGTGAGGGATTGGAGGTCAAAGGGTCCACGACATATCGGGCCAGCAGGGCAATCCCCAAGGAGGCGCCGCACACGATCGGGACGTAAAGGCGGATGACTTGTCCGCCGGCACGATTCGACACGATGGGCCGCATCAACCCCAGGTCCGGATCGCAATACAGCACGGACAGGCCGACCGCCACGTGAAGGACCGAAGTATTGATGGCCATTTGGGTGGCATGTCCGATCAGACCGGCAAGCTCGACAACTCCCAGCGCGTACCCCAACACCGCCAACGCTGCGATCGCCGCTGCGATCGTTGCGAGAATCTGACGGGTCCATATGCTCCGCCGGGTCGCGAGCAGATAGAGCGCAGGGCCAAGAAGCGCATAGTTGATTGCCGTGTTGGCCCCCATGCGCCCCGGATTCGAGGTCGCTACCGCCCCGAGACCCTCATGGGCGAGGAGCTGATCGAAACCGGTCCAACCGAGGCCGGCCACATACTCGACGGTCGTGACCCAGCCGATCAGGGTTACCAGGGTGGCCATTATCACCACGAGCCCGGGCCACCAGCCGCGCCGGTGGGCGACAACACCGAGACCGGCCGCGCCGATACCCACCGCCGTGTTGGCTTTCATGGTCACACTGCCCGGGATTACCCGGGCCACAATGTCGACTCCCAACCACCAGCCGACCACCAGAACCGTCACCCCCGCCACCAGAGCGATCCAGCCAAGCAGCTCCGCCGCCACCCGAAACCGACGGACAAGCACCGGAGCAACCGTGTCCCACCCTTCCGGCCCGCCATCAGGCTGCATCCCCTCAGGAGGTGGTTCAACCAAAACCTTGTGTGCAGTGGCGGTCATGCGTCACCCCCGGTCGCACCGACAAACAGCCTCCAGCCACACACGGCCTGAAGCCGATCGCCCACCACAGCGAACATCACGACCGCTGACTCGTCCATCTGCCATGCCTCGTAGACCCTCGATCGTCCGGCGAACCCCTCACACAGCTCGCAGCAATCAGAGAACGCCACCCCAACCGACCTGACGCACAGCAGATAGACGAAATGGCTCGTCGCTGGTGAAATCGTTGTCGCAACAATCCTATCGTTTTTCAACACGGTTCGCCGAGTAACCAGCCAACTTGAAGACCCATCTGCCCGTATGAGACGGGCCCGCCCGACGGGCGAGCAAAACGCTTCAGCTAAGCCACGGCGTCATCAAGCGACGCCACCCAGATCGCCCAACATGTCGCCTCGCCGACCATCCGCCGAAACCAACCCGAGCGGCACTCACCGAGTACCACGATGATCCTTCAAGGCTATACCGGCGTTCGTCGATGAAGCTCGAAACCACCGTGGTGACCAAGTCGCGACATGCCGTCGAGGCCGGTCTATACCGAGCCTCGCCCACCAAACCGCAAGAGAGGCGCCGGAGCCCTCGATCAGGTCGACAGAACGGCCAATGTTGCGTCTCGATCTGAACCCGACAAGACCGCAAGGTGGCTAGTTCCGTTGATGCCACGCGAAACGGTACCCAAACCGGAAAGGGTCGAGGCCGATAGCGAGAACGTGAACGGAATCAGCCCACGATGCTATGCCTGCGGCAATCAGGCTGTGATCCGCGACCGGAATGGCTTGTGGTGCGGCAGATGTGCCCTCAGACACATAGCCGTCGACAACCGGGACGACACAGACCGGCAACGCCGAGGAGACAAGCCGAGACGGATCACACGGAATCGGCAAAGACACGCCAGGTAAGCCCGACCGCGGTAAGGCTGACAGGCCGCAACGGCCGGCAAGCCGATTCAGACAGTGAACTACGGTGGCCTGGACCTCGTCGTCTCCGGGGGCTGATCGAACCAGAGCCATACGAGGAGACTCTGCTGGTCATCGACCTGGCATGTGACCGCTGCACGGCGACGTTCACTGCAGCGGCAGCGTCCGCTTCGCTGCCGTGAACCATCATTCGCCGCCACAAGGACTCGTCTCCTTTCGAGGCGGGGTGGAGACCACGGAGAGTGGCTGCTTCCGCTCGACTTCCGAGGGTGCCTGCTGAGTGCGTCTGAAGCCAGCCTGAAGCCCAACGACCTGACACAGGCCGACATCACCCGTCATCCGTTAGCAGCGGTTCTGCTTCATGCCAATGGTGATCATCGTTATCGACTCTTTCATACGCTATCGGGGACCCCTTCGTCGGGCTCATAACCCGAAGGTCGCGGGTTCAACGAGGTCTCGTCGAGCGAGCGCAGCCCAGTTGGACCTAGGGAGTCCGCGGAGCGATGGTCGACGAGACCTCGCCCCGCCCCCGCTACGAGAAAGCCCTGGTCAGACGGTTGTCTGACCAGGGCTTTTATCGTGTTCAGGCGGTCTTCTTCCGGGGCTTCAACCGGCTTACTCCTTTCGAGGCGGCGGGGCCAATGAGCTGTTCGAATACGCGGGCGGCTTCGGCTTGCATGCCGGGGAAGACGTGTTGGTAGGTGTCGATTGTGAAGGCTGGGTTCCCGTGTCCGAGTCGTTCGCTGACCACTTTGACGGGTACGCCGGCTTTGATCAGAAGGGTGGCGTGGGTGTGCCGAAGGTCGTGGAACCGTATTCTCGGTACACCCGCTCTGGCGCTGATCCGTTCGAAGGTTTGGGAGGTCGAGTGGGGGTGGATCGGGGTGCCGGTGGCGTCGGTGAACACCCAGCCGCTGGGGGAGATCCCAACCGCTTCCTGTTCTGTGTGTTGCCATGTATTCCAGGCGGTCAGCGCGTCGACCGTAATAGGGTCGACGTCGATGGCTCGCCGTGCGTTGCGGGTCTTGCCTCATGACTCATGTATCTCGTGGCGATGGCGACCAGCCCCCGATCGACCGACAAGGTCGCCGCGGCGAGGTCGATGTCGTCCCAACGCAAGCCGAGCAGTTCGCTGCGGCGAAGGCCGGTGGTAGCGGTCAGCCAGAACGCGGTGAACAAGCGGTGACCGGCGGCGGCACGCAGTAGCGCCCGCAATTGCAGGGCGGTCCATGCTTGCTGTCCGATCTTCGGTATCGATCTGAGCCGTCGGGCGTGAGCCACGAGTGCCACGTTGCGGTTCACGAGGCCCCGTGTCACCGCGTCGTCAAGGGCGCTGCGGATGATCAGATGCACTTCAAGCACCGTCTTGGGTGCGAGGGCTCATCGCTGGTCGGTGGGATGGAGCACCTGGTCGTAGACCGCCTCGAGGTGATCGGGGCGTGGACGGCCGATCGGGATCCGTCCGAGTGCGGGGAGTACGTGTCTGTCGATCTTGCGGCGACACCCGTTCCAGGTGCTCCGAGCCAGGTTGACCTTCTTTGCGGGGAGCCACTGGGTGGTCAGTTAGGCACCGAAGGTGAGCGAACGCACATGGTCGCTACGTCCGCTGACATCGGCGGCGAGGCGGGCAGCGACATGTTCTGCCTCTTCGCGGGAGGTCCCGGCCGGAGGCCAGCGTCTCCGCTCTTTGCCGGTGACCGGGTCCAGCCCTTCGTAGATGACCGCATACCAGCGGTTGTCCTTGCGAGCGACGTAGCCCTTCATGGTCGTCTCCTCTCGAGGCTCGACCTTCGAGCACCCGGCAGAAGGATCGATAGAAGCCGCCGGTTTTGCAGCCCGGCGTTGGTCGATGGTCGATTCCTCCGCAAGGTCATCCAATATGGAGTTCGCCCGTGGGCGTTTCTTGGCCCTTCTCGCCTTCTCTCGTCGTTGTCGGGGTGGTCGGACGCGACGAATCATTCGAGGTTCGTCTCAGGTGTCTCTCAGCTTCGTCTCAGCTGGGACGGTTTACTGTTCCACCACGAATCGGAAGGGCAGCATGAGTCTCACGAGATGGCGAGGGTTCGATGCGTTTGCTGGTTGTTGAAGACGAAATCAAGCTCGCCTCGTATCTCAAGCGGGGTTTGGAGGCCGACGGTCATGCGGTCGACGTCGCCTCAGACGGCGAGGAGGGACTGTGGCTGGCCCGCAACCAGCCGTACGACGTGATCGTGCTCGACATCATGCTGCCGAAGCGGAATGGCTTCCAGGTGTGCGCCGACCTGCGAGGGGAATCCATCTGGACCCCGATCTTGATACTGACTGCCAAAGACGGGGAATTCGACATTGCCGAGGCGCTCGATACCGGAGCAGACGACTATCTGACCAAACCGTTCTCCTTTGTCGTCCTGTCGGCTCGCATCCGGGCCCTCGCCCGGCGAGGGGCGCCGGAACGGCCGACCGTGTTGGAGGTCGATGACCTCCGCCTCGACCCGGCCGCTCATACGGTCGAGCGAGGTGGAACCGAGATCAAGGTGACGGCCAAGGAGTTCTCTCTGCTCGAATACCTGATGCGACATGCCGGGGAGGCGGTCCGCAAGATCGACATCCTCAACGCGGTGTGGGACTGGGACTTCGAAGGCGACCCGAATGTGGTCGAGGTATACATCGGGTATCTGCGGAGGAAGATCGACGATCCCTTCGGACGGGCCTCGATCGAAACGGTTCGCGGGGTTGGTTACCGGTTGAGGGCCGACCGATGAGCAGCCACCGAATCTCGATCCGCAATCTTGGCGTCCGTGCCCGAACCACGCTGATCGCCACCGCCGTGGTTGGCCTGGTCCTCGCCGGCTCCGGTGCTCTGCTGGTGGTGGCGACCAGATCAGCGCTGTTCCAGTCCGTCGAGACCACCGTGACCGCCCGTGCGGTCGACCTGGTGTCCCAACTCGCCAACGGCACGACGCCTCAACCCGTGCCTCTGATCCGGGGGATCTCGGTCCAGATCGTGAGCGACGGCATAGTCAACTCTTCGACAGACGACATCGAAGGCCAGCGCCCGATCGTCGATCTCGTCGCGGTCGCCGGTGTCGTGTCGACGGTCCAGGTGCCTTCACTCGATGCTGGCGAGAACGAGGGTGAAGCGCACAGTGAGGACGGTGATGAAGGGCCGTTTCTGGTGGCGGTTGCCGGGGTGAGTATCGAAGAGAGGCAGGCGACAGTGCTGGCGGCCGCTTCTCTCGGCGCCGTGGAGAACGCCACCCGGACCCTCATACCGCTCCTGGCCCTTGGCATTCCCGCGATCACCCTGTTGGTAGGTCTGACCATCTGGCGCCTCACCCGCCGGGCCTTCCAGCCGGTGGAGGCGATGGCCCGCCAGGCCGAGGCCATCTCCTACCGCGATCTGCATCTCCGTGTGCCGGAACCGAAGCCCGAAGACGAGATACGGCGGCTGGCGGTGGTGCTCAACCGGATGCTCGAGCGTCTCGAGGCGTCGGTTTCCCGCCAGCGGAGGTTCACGGCCGATGCCGGACATGAGCTGAAGAGCCCTGTCGCTACCCTCCTCACGATGGCCGAGGTGGCAGAAGCGAACCCGCAGGGTTTCAACGTTGCCCAACTTGCCGCCGACGTTGCCGGTCAGAGCCGCCGGCTCGCAACCCTCGTTGACGATCTGCTCGTCCTGGCACGAACTGACGAGCACCACCTCGAACTGAACCGCGAGCCGTTCAATCTCGCCGAGGTCGCCCGTGTCGAGATCAGCGGAGGCGGCCGGGCGCCCGTCTCGATTGACACAAACCGGTTGGAACCGGTACAGGTGTATGGGGACCGTCGCAGGATCGGCCAGGTCGTGCGGAACCTCCTCGACAACGCCACGCGTCACGCCACCGCAAACGTGCGTATCGAAACGCACGCCACCGGGGGCGAGGCCACCATAAGTGTCGCCGACGACGGGCCCGGTATTCCTCCCGCCGATCGCGACATGATCTTCGAACGATTCGTGCGACTCGACGAGGCCCGATCCCGCGAGGCCGGCGGAACCGGGCTGGGACTTTCGGTGGTCCGAAGCATCGTCGAGGCACATGGCGGACAGATCGAGGTAGACGACGACCCCGACCTGGGCGGTGCCGTGATCACCGTGGTTCTGCCGACCGGCCGGGACCGCGACGAGGCGTCATCGTCTGCGCAGTGAATTGTGTCGGCGGGCGTTCGTCTCGGCAGGCGACGCGGTCATCGAACGACAACCGATTGACGAGCCAAACGCGGGAGGGCCGGACCCAACCGGGTCCGGCCCTCTACACCTGGGCGGCGAGCTGTGAGGTTCAACCGTTGGTCGTAACCTCGGCACCCTCGTTGGCGTCATCGGCGTCGGGGATCCCGTCCCCGTTGTTGCCGACTTCTTCGCCTTCGAACTGGTGGTCGATCCCGTCGATGACCTCGTCATCGGGCGTTTCGGGCTCGTCTGCCTCGACTTCGTCGGCCTCGTTGGCGTCGGCGATTCCGTCTCCGTTGTTGCCGACTTCTTCGCCTTCGAACTGGTGGTCGATCCCGTCGATGGCCTCGTCGCCGACGCCTTCCACCTCGCCGGCCTCATCATCGGGAGCCGTCGGCTGGTCAGGAGCGACCGAAGGCGCTTCCGTCTGCGTCTGACCGATGGCCGGTGCGGTCTGGGCAGGCGAGCTGGCAGCCGCCGCGATACCCATTGTCCCGAGGGCTAGACCGATCGCTGCTGCGAGGGTGTAGATCCTCTTGGCCGTATTCTTTTCCGTTGACATCAAATGACCTCCTGGCTTCTTCGCAGCCCTGTGGGCCGTTGTGAGGACAGCATGCCTCAGTGCACCTGTGGCGAAGCTGAGTAGACCTGAGACACGGCTGGAGAGCAGGCGCTGCCGATCGCAGTTCTAGCCGTCGGTGGGCGAGGGAGAGCAAGGGCCGTGGTACCGGCAAAGCACCGAGAGCCGGCATCACAGGATCGACAAACAACACATGCCATCGCGCGTCCATTGCGCGAGAGGGTGCGATGGGAGGGGCAACAACGCGATATGACGAGAAACGAAAACCGTCTCTGAGTAGGCGTTTTGCGCATTTCCCCAGGTCGGCGAATCAGCTCCTCTCGGGCTCATAACCCGAAGGTCGCGGGTTCAACGAGGGGTCATCGAGCGAGCGGAGCCCAACTGGGACTTGGGGTTCTTGCGGAGCGATGGTCGATGACCCCGAGCTTCCCCGCCCCCGCTACCAACGAAATACCTGTTCAGAAGGGGTCCCGCTTCGGCGAGGCCCCTTCTGCGTTCTGGAGCATCTACCAGGGATCTACCAAGGCGGTGTGCGGTTCGGACCACGAGCGGCGGCCGCTGCCGCGAAGATCACGCTTGGTGGCGGCACTCTGCTGAATGTAGCAACCAGGCGCTGCGCGACAGAGCGGCCGATGCCGTTCGCGCCTTCGACAGCCCACACCCGATCATCGAACTCGGCGACAGCGTCGAGCATCTCGACCAGCCCCTCGTCGGTGTTGTCGAACCGGCGTCTGGTCTTGATGGTCTCGTCTCGCCCCCTCACCGAGATCGTGTTCGATGCCTTGTGCGGATCGAGACCGATGATCACTTCGGTCATTGCCTTCTCCTCTCGTCGATGAATCAGTGAACGACGAGGGCGGCCAATGCCTCTTCGAGCAGCGCAAACCTCTCTTCAGCCACAACCTCGTCTGAAGTCCAGGCCGCAAGCCATTAATGAGCCACAACCCGAAACCACGGGCTGGGCAGCCGGTTAACGAGCGAACCATCTCGGACCCCGATCCAGAGCCTGGTCTCGACCCCAGATCACTTCCAGTTCTAACAAGAGGCCGGATCTCGGGCTTTCCAGCCGGGCTTGGCAGAACGGGACGCGTGTTGTTATGCGTTCGCGTCTTCGCGACACGACGCGAACGCTGTCGGTCCCCTGAGCTGCTAAATCGACGGGCGCCGACTCGGCGACCGTCGGCGAGCCGATCCGACGGCTCGTCGGACCGGCCTCTCCCTCGCCGGGCGGGAGGGCCGTATCCACCCCACCGCACCAGCACCGCCGACATCTAGGAGTAGCGTTCGGGTCGGAGCTCGAGGAAGGGGAAGGACATGGATGAGTGGAACACCTCCTGGTTTCAGGTCTTCCGACTAGCGTGCTCCCGAATCCTCGAGATGTTCGCCGACGCCAATCCGGGTGCCAAGAATGAGGCGCGGAGAGCGGCATATGTGTTCGGAGACCTCGACGGCGAAGGATATGGGTCGGTCATCGGCGACCTCATAGAGCTGTCCGACGAGTGCAGCCGGTCGTTGGACCGGGGAGAAGCCGAGCTGACGGAGGTCGTGCCGCAACTTCACGACCCGATGATGGAATGCCTCAAGGAGTACGGTAAAAGCGGCCTGGACGACAGCTTCTGGGTTCCGTGGAGCCAGTTCTGGGAGGCCCTTGACGTCGAGGCGATCGTTGAGTACATGAAGAACGAGCGGCGAGAGCAGACGACCGGGCCGAGCAACACACATCTGTAGCCGGCTCGTCGGCCATCCTCCACGGCTGCCTCCACCGCCACACCCATGCCAAAAGAGCGCATCGCCTGGCCCGCCACCCAATAGGCCGCTGCTTGACAATACGAGCCATCACCGCCATCGCGGTGATGCAGCTCTGGGAGCAGGGGCTGGTCGACCTCGACGCTCCCGCCAACGACTACCTCCGCGCCTACCAACTGATCCCGGCCGAGGCCGGTCACCGGCGGTGCGCCACCTGCTGACCCATATCGCCGGTCTCGGCGAACTGGCGCACCCCTCGGGCATGGTCAGGCCCGACTTCGGCGAGAGCGTGCCGGCCGGGGAGCCGCTGCCGTCGCTGGTGGAGTTCGACGGCGGCGGCCTCCACCTCCACGCCGATCACCCGGACACGACGTAGATGCAGGCGAACGGTCATAACATCCGGACTTATCAGAGCCTCTTCCTTGCTCGGCGACTTCAACATCACCGAGTATCGAGGGGCTCTGATCATCAGCCCGGCATCATCACCACACTGCGGCTCCCCAACTCACCGCGCAGT
>CAZMSN010000002.1:0-20235 GCA_964569015.1 uncultured Acidimicrobiaceae bacterium
CCCCGTTCCCGGGCCCGTGCGCCAGGTAGCCGTAGAGGGCGAAGAGGTCGATGCAATGATCGCTGTGGAGGTGCGTGATGACCACGGCATCGAGGTCGTCCGGGTCGATGCGGTCGAGCAGGGCCACGAACGTTCCGCTTCCGGCATCACACCAGATGTCAGTTCCGTCGTGCTCCAACAGGTATCCTGAAGCAGCATTGCCCCGCACCGGGCATCCGGCCGTACTTCCGAGAACCGTCAACTCCATGGCGGGACCTTACCCACCGCCGGTGCCGATGGGGACCTCCCGAACGACACCGCCCGCGATGCGGAACGCCCGCAGCTCCGGCTCGCCGTCCATCGGGCCCACGATGAGGTACAGCCAGGCTGGATCGAGAGCGCCGGAGACATCATGCTCGGAGGGAACCGCCACTGAGGCTGGATGCGAGTGGTACACACCCACCAGCTCCCGTCCGGCCGCTTCGGCGTGGCGCCAAGCTTCGAAGTGCTCCACCGGATCCACGGTGAAGCGGTCCCGAGAATGGTCGACGTTGGCCGTCGGGTACGCCGCTACCACGCCCCCCCGGCCGTCACCGGCGAGCAGCCCGCACGCCTCCTCCGGGTAGCACCTCCGGCAGTGATCGAAGATCACCCGGCGAACCTTGTCGGGTATCACCACGCACTCCTCCGCTCCGAGCATGCAACGCGCCTCGGCAGCGTGGGCGGGATCGACGACGACCCGGACTCCGTACCAGGCGAAGAATCCCGGGTTGAGGCCGCCCTCGTCGTCGGCGTGAATCGTCGCCCGGATGCCTGCGGAGGAGAGCAGGGCGCGAGCGACCTCTGCGTCGCCCCGCGTGAGATAGATCCCCACGGTCACCGGATCATCGTCACCCATGACCGCACGCTACCTGGAACGCGACGACGCGCCGGGCGAACCCGGCGCGTCGTTCGGTCGCCGTCAGATCACGGGCAGGCACCATCCCAGTTGGCGTCCAGCGGCGTCAGGAACGCATCCACCGTAGCCGAGCCGGTGAGCCCGGCATTCCCGCAGAGCCGCGTATCGGGCGCCAGCAACGAGGTCAGTGCCACGATCCCGTCGCTGATGGCGCCACTCAGCATGTTGCCGTTGAGCTTCAGGCTCGTCAGGTTGACGAGGTTGTTGAAGGACGCCGGGATCCCACCGGTGAGCGAGTTGCGCGCCAGGCGCAGCCGCTCGAGAGTGGTCACGCTCCCCAGCTCAGTCGGGAGCGTCCCGTCGAGGGCGTTGTCGTCGGCCTCGAAGTTCTCCAGGCTCGACATTCCCCCCATCGCTGCCGGGATGGCACCTGACAGGCCGGCGTTGTTGAGGTACAGGCCGCGCAACTCCGAGAGCGACCCCAGCACAGCCGGGATCCCACCGGTGAGCGAGTTCCCCGACAGGTTGAGGTACTCGAGCGCCACCAGGTCCTGGAGGTCATCCGGGATGGGCCCACTGAGCCAGTTGCCGTGGAGATCGAGATACGTCACGTGTAGCTGCGACGGCGCCTGGTCGCAGTAGGTCACCCCGTACCAGGCCCCACCACACGGGTTCGCCTCCAGCAGCCAGCCGTCGTTGTTTTTCCAGTTCGGGCCGTCGGTGGCGTCGTAGAGGGCCACGAGCGCCTCGCACTCGCTCGGCTGGATGCCGGCCACGCCATCACAGTTGAAGGCGATGTGGATGGCGAGCACCTTCGTCGCGGTGCGATCCTCGTCGTCGGTGACCATCACCGTGAACGAGAAGTCACCCGCCAGGTCCGGTGTGCCCGTGATCACTCCGGTGCTCTCGGTCAATCCCAAGCCATCCGGCAGAGGATTGGAGCCGTCGTTCAGACCCCACGTGTACGGCGTGGTCCCGCCACTGGCCGCCAGCGCTTGCGAGTAAGCGACACCGGTGGTGCCGTCGGGGAGCGTCGCCGTCGTGATCGAGAGTGGTTCGGCCACCACGATCGTGAATTCCCTGTCGGCCGTGGCCGCCAGGGCGTCGGTGACCTCGACCTTGAACGTGAAGTCTCCGGCCGCGGTCGGCGTGCCGCTGATGGTGCCGTCGGCCGCCAGCGGATCCAACCCGGTGGGGAGAGATCCGACGGACACGGCCCACGTGTACGGGGCCACGCCGCCTGCCGCCGCCAGCGCCGCGTTGTAGGCCTCACCCACCGTGCCGGCATCGAGTGACACCGTCGTCACCGCCACCTCGGATCCGACGGTGATGATCGTCAACGACGCGCTCGCGCTCCGACCGTCCACATCCTCCACCTCGACTACGAAGTCCGAGGTGCCGGCGGTCGTGGGCGTCCCCGAGATCTCGCCGTCAGAAGCCAGCGAGAGGCCACCGGGCAAGGGATCGGAGCTTCCAGCGAGACTCCAGGTATACGGAGCGAGACCGCCGGTCGCGCTCAGCGACTCGGAGTACGCTGCGCCGACCGTTGCCGTCGGAAGGTCGCTCGTCGCCACGACGAGCGAGTTGACCACGGTCAACGACAGGTCGGCGTCGGCCTCCACACCTCTGGCGTCGATCAGGTTCACGGTGAAGTCGACCGTGCCCGCGAACGACGGGATCCCGCTGAGGGTCCCGTCGAGGTTGAGGAGCATGCCGGAAGGCACGTCGCCGGAGGAAATCGTCCACACGTAGGGGGCAAGCCCGCCCACGGCGGTGAGCGTACGCGAGTACTCGACGCCCACGGTGGCCGACGGCAGACTCGTGGTCGTGATCCTGGGCCGGTTGCCGATCGCCCGCTTCAGGAACGCAGCCATCTGACCGCGCGTCACCGAGTCGTTCGGGCAGAACCGCGTGTTCTCCGGCGGGTTACAACCCCTGGTGATCCCGGCCGCCGCCAGCTTCATGATGTCGGCCTCGAAGATCGAGTCGTCGTCATCGACGAAATCCGTCGCGCCCGCGGTATCGGTGAGACCCAGCGCCCTCACCAAGAACGCCGCCATCTGACCGCGCGTCACCGACTGGTTAGGGCAGAACCGCGTGTTCTCCGGCGGGTTACAACCCCTGGTGATCCCGGCCGCCGCCAGCTTCATGATGTCGGCCTCGAAGATCGAGTCGTCGTCATCGACGAAATCCGTCGCGCCCGCGGTATCGGTGAGACCCAGCGCCCTCACCAAGAACGCCGCCATCTGACCACGCGTCACCGCCTGCTCCGGACAGTACCGATCGTTGGCCGGCGGGTTGCACCCGCGGGTGATGCCTTGATCGGACAGCCAAGCGATGTCCGCCTCGAAGACGTACCCGTCCGGGACGTCGACGAAGTCCGTTGCCGCCAGCGCGGTGGTCGATCCGATGACGACCAGAGCGGCCACCATTGCGTACGCGAGCAGGACGCTTCCTGCCTTCCTGACCCTGAGCATGTGCCCCCGCTTTCGTGCTGCGCGGAGAGCGCGCATCGCCCCCCACAACCTTGCGTCAAATGTATCAGTGCCTGGACACTCGGTGGTCTCGACCGCCGAGGAACAGGCTACCCGGTGACCAGCAGCAGGCCGCTCGACGAGCCGCCGCCGCCCGGAATCGGGCGGTGGGGCACCGCACCCTAGACTCGCTGCACCGTGATGAGGCGCCTCAGAATCGCACAGGTACTGGCGGCGACATTCGTCGCCCTGATGCTGAGCCCTGCTGCAGCGCTCGCAGCCGGAGAAGACATCCACGGCCAGCTCGAGGCCATCGACGGGCAGCAGCGGGTACCCGTGCCCGGCGTGACCATCGTCGTCGAGCAGGACGGAAGGGAGATCGGGGTCGCGGTCAGCGACTCGGCCGGCATGTGGGTTGTGCCCGTCCCGGAGGCAGGGACCTACCAGGTCAGGCTCGTCGTGGACACCCTTCCCGACGGCGTGGCCCTCACCGTCCCCGGCCACGAGGTGCTGCCCGACGTCCTCGTCCGCTCCAGTCAGGCGAAGGCGATCCGCTTCCAACTCGGCCCCGGGGTCTCATCAGGGGTCGGCGACCTCGACCGTTTCCTCGATCTCGTCATCATCGGCCTCAAGCTAGGCGCCATCATCGCGCTTTGCTCGATCGGGCTGTCCCTGATCTTCGGGGTGACCGGTCTCGTCAACTTCGCTCACGGCGAGATGGTCACGCTGGGAGCCGTCCTCGCCTACTTCCTCCACGCTTCCCCGCTCGGGCCCGAATGGCCGCTGCTCGTCGCAGCCGTTCCCGCCGTGCTGATCGGCGCCGCCATCGGCGGTATCCAAGAACTGGGGTTGTGGGGACCACTGCGAAGACACCCGACCGGCCTGATCGCCATGCTCGTGATCTCGATCGGACTGTCATTCGCCCTGCGCAATCTCATCCTGATCGTGTTCCGGGGAGAGCCACGCCCCTACATCGACTACGCGGTCCAGCAGAAGTGGGAGTTCCTCGGGATCTCGATGGTGCCCAAGAACATCGTCATCATCCTCGCCTCGGCCGCCATCCTCGGCGTCGTCGGGCTCTTCCTCCAGCGCACCAAGCTCGGGACGGCGATGCGCGCCGTCGCCGACAACAAAGACCTCGCCGAATCGTCGGGCATCAACGTCAACGCCGTGATCCTGACCACGTGGATCATGGGCTCCGGCCTGGCAGCCGCCGGCGGGATCTTCTACGGAGTCTCCGAGCAGATCCAGTTCGACATGGGATTCAAGATGCTTCTGCTCATCTTCGCCGCGGTCGTGCTCGGCGGCTTGGGCACCGCCTTCGGAGCGATGGTGGGAAGCTTCATCATCGGGCTCCTCGTCGAAGTCAGCACTTTCTGGGTGGACAATGAGTTCAAGACCGCCATCGCCCTCGGCGTCCTGGTGGTCATGCTGCTGATTCGGCCCCAAGGCCTCCTCGGGAGCAAGGAGAGAATCGGCTGATGGACTTTGGGGGCATCCTCGTAGACGCGCTGCGGGCCGCCGTCGGCCCGGTGGCGGCCGCCTATGCCCTGTCGGCGATCGGCCTCAACCTCCAGTTCGGCTACACCGGCCTGCTCAACTTCGGTCACGTGGGGTTCATGCTCGCCGGGGCGTACGGAGCCGCCATCACCGTCGAATTCGGGGGCTCCCTGTGGCTCGGTATCCCGATCGGCATCGCAGCCGGCGTGTTGCTCGGGCTCCTGCTCGGCTTCCCCACCTTGCGTTTGCGGGCCGACTACCTGGCCATCGTCACGATCAGCGCCGCCGAGATCCTCCGCCTCATCGTACGATCCACCTGGGCTCATCCGGTCACACGGAGCGTCTTCGGCATCCGGGCCTTCGCCGACGAGTTCTTCGACATGAATCCCCTCGACGTCGGAGCGTCGTACGGCTGGGGCGACTTTCGTTTCAGCGGACGGCAGCTCTGGGTGATCCTCGTGAGCTGGTCGGTCGTCGCCATCGCCGGATTCCTGCTCTACCGCATGATCCGAAGCCCGTGGGGACGGGTGATTCGCGCCATCCGGGAGGACGAATACGCCGCCCGCAGTCTCGGCAAGCACGTCTTCAGCTACAAGCTCCAGTCGCTCATGCTCGGCGGCGGGTTGGCGGGACTGTCGGGAATCCTGCTCGCCATCGAGCAGCAGAGCGTGTTTCCGGACACCTGGCAGCCCAAGATCACGTTCTTCCTCTACGTGATCGTGATCCTGGGCGGGGCCGGAACCATCATCGGGCCCATCGTCGGGGCCATCGTGTTCCAGTTCCTCTTCTTCTTCTTCGACCGATTCATGACTAGTGCCCAGCTCGAGGGCTGGTTCGGCAACGTGCTCGACGCCACCGGTGCCGCCCAGGTGAAGCTTGTCTTGGTGGGAGTCGGGTTGATGACCCTGATGGCCGTGAGGCCCGAGGGCATCTTCGGCCATCGGGAGGAGTTGCTGATCGATGAGCGCTGAGTCACGCGTGTCCGGGATCGATCCCACCCCCGGCGTTCCCAAGCCCGATGCCATCCTGATCGTCGACAACGTGCGCCGTGCCTTCGGCGGTCTCCAGGCGGTCGACGTGGCTCATGTCGAGATCCAGCGCAACACCATCACCTCGCTCATCGGACCCAACGGCGCCGGTAAGACCACGTTGTTCAATCTCCTCACCGGTTTCGACAAGGTCGACAACGGGCATTGGCATCTCAACGGGGGCGCCCTGGTGGGAATCCCGGCGCACCAGGTGGCTCGCAAGGGGATGGTGCGCACCTTCCAGCTCACCCGCTCGCTGGCCCGCCTCACGGTCATCGAGAACATGCTCGTCGCCGCCAAGGACCAGCGAGGCGAGTCGATCATGGGGGCTATCTTCGGAGGCTGGCGCTCCACCGAGGACGACAACGAGATCCGCGCCCGTGAGTTGCTGGACCGCTTCGACCTGGGCCACATGGAGAACGAGTATGCGGGCAGCCTGTCCGGAGGCCAGCGCAAGCTGCTCGAGATGGCACGGGCATTGATGGTGGAGCCCGAGATCATCATGCTCGACGAGCCCATGGCCGGGGTGAGCCCGGTGCTGACCCAGTCGCTGCTGCGCCACATCACCGGTCTGCGGGACGCCGGGAAGACGGTGGTGTTCATCGAGCATGACATGGACGTCGTCCAGGAGATCAGCGACTGGGTCGTCGTCCTCAGCGAGGGCGCCGTGATCGCCGAGGGACCACCCACGCACATCGCCGCCAACCCAAAGGTCATCGACGCCTATCTCGGCGCCCACCATGGAGAAGTCCCATGAACACGTCGGCGGCCATGCTCGTGGCGCAGGACGTCGTCGCCGGCTACGTCCCGGGCGTCGACATCCTCACCGGCGTCCAGCTCACGCTCAACGAAGGCGAGCTGGTGGGCATCATCGGACCCAACGGCGCCGGCAAGTCCACGTTTGTCAAGGCGTTGTTCGGCCTGGTGCGGGTGCGTCGGGGTCACGTCACGCTGCGCAGCGACGACATCACCAATCTCGCCGCCCATTCCCTCGTTGCCAAGGGCGTCGGTTACGTGCCGCAACGGGGCAACGTGTTCCAGTCGCTCACGGTCGAGGAGAACCTGAGAATGGGCCTGTACCTGCGGCCCAGGTCGTGGCACGAGCGATTCGCCGACGTTGCCCGCCTCTTCCCCATCCTGGCCGACCGTCGTCATCAGCGCGCCGGTCTCCTCTCCGGCGGGGAACGCCAGATACTGGCGATGGGAAGAGCGCTGATGATGGAGCCCTCGGTGCTCCTCCTCGACGAGCCGTCCGCCGGTCTCTCTCCGGGAAACCAGGACATGGTGTTCGCCCGGGTTCGCCAGATTTGTGACTCCGGAGTATCGATCATCATGGTCGAGCAAAACGCCCGTCGTTGCCTTCAGATCTGCGACCGCGCCTACGTGCTCGATCAAGGAAGCAACGCCTACACCGGCCCCGGACACGACCTCCTCCACGATCCGAGGGTGGTCAGCCTCTACCTCGGAACGCTTGGACGAGCGCAGTAGGACGCCGCTCGCTGACACCCGCACGGAAAGGGGCCCGGAATGCCGGGCCCCTTCCAATCTGCAAGCGCTCCTGTTACAGGAGGCACATCCCCTGTCTCAGGAGACCTATCTCCTGTCTCAGGAGACCTATCTCCTGTCTCAGGAGACCTATCTCCTGTCTCAGGAGACCACGACCTGTTCGAGCGTCTGCGGCGTCCCCTCGGCGTCGTACTCGTACACGTCGTACACGCCCACGCCCGGCTCGCCGGCCTCACCGAACTCGATCGGGCCGGAGGCCCCGTCGTAGTCGATGTCCTCGCCGGCCGCCACCAGCTCGTGGCACTCGGCGTAGGTCGAGCACTTCGTGCCGCCCGAGGTGACCCCGATGAGCTCGTTCACCCACACCGACGCGTCGTCCGTGCCGGCGACCTCACTCGCCAGAACCATCGTCATCAGGCAGTCGTACTTCTGCGCCGAGAAGATGGTGGGCGTGCCCGGGGCGAACGCCTGGAGCCGGTCACCGAAGGTGGCCTCACCGCTGGCCGGAGCCGCCGATGGCGCCGTGCCGCGGATCCCTTCGAGCACTGCGGGGTTGTCCGGATCGACGTCCTCGGCGTTGACCGAGTCCTTGAAACCGTCGGTGGCGTAGATCGGCACGTCTGCGGGACCGATCCCGGCCTCGATCATCGCCTGGAGCAACGGCCCGCCCTCGGCGAAGGTGACGATGGCGATGCCGTCGACACCCGCCGCGACCACCGCCTGCGCCTCGGCGTCGAAGGAGGTGGCGTTCGGATCGTAGGGAACCTGGGCAGCCACCGTGACACCGCTGGCTTCGAGAGCCTCGGTGAGCACGTCGTTGAACCCTGCGCCGTACTCCTCGTTGCGATAGATGATCGCGGCGCTGCTCACACCATCGGCGACCATGACGTCGGCCAAGGCGGGCCCCTGGAGCACGTCGGACGGAGCGGTGCGGAAGTAGTAGCCGCCGTCGTCGTAGGTGGTGAGACTGGCACCGGTGTTGGAGCCGGAGCACATCACGACCTCGCTGCCGGTGACCTTGTCGATCACGGCCAGCGTCTGCGTCGTCCCGGCGGCGCCGATGATGGCGTCGACGCCATCGCTCAGCAACTGATCGGCCGCTTCGGAGGCGATCGTGGGATCGGTGCCGGAGTCAGCCGGAACGAGGGTCACCGACCCGCCGGCCGCCGCGATCTCCTCGGCCCCCATCTCGATCGGCTTCAGGAGCGCATCGATGATGGCGGCGAGACCGCCGGTTTGCGGCAGCAGGTAGCCGATCTTGAGTTCGCCGTCCGAGGCGGTGCCCGCATCGGCGGTCGTGGTGGTCTCGGCGGCCGTCGTGGTGGTCTCGGCGGCCGTCGTGGTGGTCTCGGCGGCCGTCGTCGTCGTGTCTTCCGAATCACCGCACGCCGCGGCGAGCAGAGTCAACACCAGGACGAGGACCGCGACAGGAAGCCTTCTGCTCATCGCTTCCCCTTTCTGAATTCCGTCATTTGGCAGCCTCGGCGCCCCACCGAGGATTGCAGCGAGGATAGCCCGATAGAACCGACCGGCAATCTCGACAGGGCCGGAGGCGCCAAGAGTCGGCGACGCCCGCCACGAGAGGCACCCTCTCCAGGCGCGTGAAGACCCGGAGATGCTTCGGCGGTGCCGCCGCAAGAGGACCAGCTTGCGGATCTCCGGGTCCCGGTGGTCCGAGTGGGAGTCGCCACCTGCCTCGCTTGCGAGGGAGCGTACTGCCTCGCTTGCGAGGGAGCGACCTCTCCGATCGTCAGTCAGTGGAATGAACGCTCAGCGCTCGGCCACCTCCAGGGTCCTGCAAGAACTCTCACTCAATGTGGACCACCTCCTTTCCCTGGTAGCGACGATTCTGCCACACGATCTGTATCGTGGGGAGCGTTTCCTCGACCGTCTGCAGCGGGCGGTTGCAATACGGGAAAGGTGGAAGCATGAAGAACTCTCGGGCCAGATACCTCGCCGTGGCCGCGGTGGTGGCCTTGGCCGTCGCCGCGTGCGGTGGATCCGACCCTGCCGAGGAACTCGCCGAGCAGATCGCCGAGCAGGCAGGTGGGGACGTGGCCGACATCGACATCGACGCGGCCGACGGGTCCATGGCCATCGACATCAACGACGATGATGGTGACGGCAGCGTCTCCATCGACACGGACAACGACGGCTCCGTGGCGATCGAGATCGAGGACGATGACGGCGGCGGCACGCTGATCATCGGTGGCGGTGAGGTGCCGGAAGGATTCCCGATCCCCGTGCTAGAAGGCGGACAAGTCGTATCCTCGTTGGTCGCCTCGAGCGACGAAGGCTCCGGCGGCGTGGTATCGGTCGAGTATCCGGCCGGCACCTTCGACGCCCTGGTGTCGTCCTATCAGAGCTGGATCGACGATCAAGGCCTCGATGTCTCTCGGATGGACATGACCACTGACGAGGGAAAGACCGTGCAATTCTTCGGAACCGGAGAGGACGGCGGCAGCGTGATGATCATCATCGGCGAGACCGGGGACGGCGTCGTGGTCGCGTTGACGGCCGGCGACTAGATCCGACGGACCGCAGCGGGGGCGACGGCGACAGGCTGACGACACTCGCCGGCTCGTCGCCGCCCCAGAGCACTTCGTCGTGGTTCGATCGGCTCTAGAGTCGACCCGTCGAGTCAACCCCCGGGGGGCAACGCAGTGCGAAGACCGGCGACCCTGCTCGCCGTCACCGCGGTGGTGTGGAGCAGCCTGAGCGGCCTCGCCGCCGGAAGCGAGCCGAGCCAAACCGCGCCTTCACCCCAGGTGGCGACCGACATCGTGCCCAGCTCGCCGGTCGAGCCACCCGACGCTCCCGCTGACCCTTCCCGCGCCTCTGCCGCGCTTCGCGCTCCCCTCGACGGCGATCCGCTCGGCCTCGTCGCCTATCCGCACGATGCACGCCGCTATTCGCTGACGACCGACCACTTCGGCGTGTACGTGTGCACCTGGCCCGGCGCCGACGGTGACGTGAGCCTGGCCGCGGCCACGGCCCTGCTCAACAGTGAGGTCACACCGTACTTCACAGGCCTCTCCGGCGGCGCATACCAGCCGACCTTCATCGCCCGCAAGGTGATCATCCTCGACGCCAACCCGGGCTCGGACCTGCAGGAGTGTGCCGACGAGGTCCTCTCGAGCGCCGAGCCGGACACCACTGACAACGCGGCGTTCGCCGTCATGGACAACCGGTACAACGGTGGGCTCGCCACCTCGGGCATGTCCTGCTACGGCAACTGCACCGACATCCCCAGCACCTCTTTTCCCGAGAACCAACGCTGGGCCGTCGTCGACGGCCGGTCGGTGACCCCGCTGGCGAGCCCGCCTCTCCCTTCTCATCTCACGACCTCTGTCCACGAGATCGGCCACACCCTCACCTGGCCGCACTCCTACTCCGGGGTGACAGCCTCCCAGTACGACAACCCCGTCGACGTGATGAGCGCCAACAGCACCGCCGACGGAACGGGGCGGGCCGACGATCCCTACGCGACGATTGCTTTCAACCGTTACCGGTCCGGGTGGATCGATCCCGGCGACGTCGTCACATACCGAGGCGGTACTCTCGAGCTGACGATCGCACCCGTGGGCGTCGTGGGGACTCAGATGGTCGTGCTTCCGACCGACGACCCCCTGGCCTTCCTCACACTCGACGCTCGGATCGGCTCAGCGATGGACGCAATCCCCGAGGCGTTCGAAGGTGTCACCGCCCACTTCATCGTGCAGATCTGCGACGGGGAAGTGTGCTCCGGCACCGAGTCGGCCGCCACCATGTACCCCCCATGGCCCAATAGCCTCGAGCACGTGACGGCGACCGGACAGCAAGCTGTGTTCGACCTCGACTTGGAGAAGCCCCTGATCGCGCAGGGAACGACGATGACGGTGCTGAGCGAGAACGTGGCGGGCTTTCAGATCCGCCTCGTCGGCTTCGACGACATCGGCGACTCGATCTTCGCACACGACATCATCTGGCTGGCGACTGCCGGCATCACCAAGGGCTGCGGCGCCACCGGCTACTGCCCCGACGACCCGGTGACTCGCGGCCAGATGGCGGCCTTCCTGGTGCGCTCCCTCGACCTCACCGTTTCGGGTTCGAAGGACTTCGTCGACGACGACGACTCAATCTTCGAAGCCGACATCGAGAGGCTGGCGGCGGCCGGGATCACCAGGGGCTGCAACCCACCGGAGAACACGCGGTTCTGCCCGAACGACTCGGTCACGCGTGGTCAGATGGCGGCGTTCTTGGTGAGGGCGCTGGGTCTCACCGACACCACCGGCGCGACGAACTTCATCGACGACGACGACTCAATCTTCGAAGCCGACATCGAGAGGCTGGCGGCGGCCGGGATCACCAGGGGCTGCAACCCGCCGGAGAACACGCGGTTCTGCCCGCACGACCTGGTGACCCGGGAACAGATGGCAGCCTTCCTGCGCCGGGCACTCGACCCGGCCTGACGGCGCTCCGAACGGTCTACCAGCCGCTCTGGTAGGCCGATCCCTCGAGCTTGCTGCCCGTCATCTCCCAGAGGGCACAGATGCCGAACCTTTCGCCGGCGGCCCAGCTCTCATCGAGGGGGTAGAGGAAGAAGAAGTCGAGGACAGAATCGTCGTATGCGGCGCCGACGTACCCGGAGAACGCATCCATGCACGCCGTCCACATCTGGTCGGCGACGGCGTCCTCCCCGGGATAGTCGACACCTCCGGACAGGTTGTACCGCTGGTAGACCTCGTTGTCGTGGGGCTGGCTGCAGTCGATCAACGTGATCGGGGCGTCGATCAGCGTCGTTTCCGTCATCAACGAGGTGTCGTCGAAGCATTGCCCGGGTTGCATGTCGCCGAGGGTCACGGTGCCGGTCGAGCCGCCCGAGGCCACGGTCGTGGTCGTGGTCGACGTGGTGGTCGTGGCGCCTATGGCTGTCGGCATCGCGGCTTCGTCGGCGACGAACGTCGCCAGGATCGTGTCGAGTGCCTCGAGGTCGCGATCGTCAACGACGATGATCTGGAGCAGCATGATGAAGGCACCGCTCGTCGGCTCGGCCGCCAGCACCACGAAGAGCATGTCCTGCCCATCACAGTCGGCGTAGACGTCGTAGGCACCCGTGTACAGGGGGTCCTCGTACGCTTCACGACCCTGGTAGGTGCACATCTGAGAGAACGACTCCCAATCGAGCAGCGAGTCGACCGTGTACGAGTCCCGCAGCGCGCTCGAGGCCCCGAAGAACACCCCGGGGGTGGTCCAGCCACTCAACCAGGCGTCGATTTCGGCGGCGGCCGTGATCGCCACCCCAACGTCGTCCCCGCCGTCGAACGCCCAGAAGGCCCCGCTGGTGTCGGACCACTCGGCAGGCACGTCCATCTTGATGGTCCCGGTATCGTCGGTCACCGAGACGTACGAGTCGTAACCGGCCGTCGTTCCCCCGTCATCGGTGACCTCGTCTTGCAGCGTCGACTCGAAGGAGAACGCCGGCTCCAAGGTGAGCCCCGAGTTGAGGGTCCCCTCGAGAAAGACGTCTTCGCTCGAGCGGTACACCTCGACCGAGAGCGGGTCGCCGGGCTCATGGGAGCGCAGGATGTCGCAGTAGTCCTCCATGGTCCCGTCGGTGGCGGGGATGAGGCCTTCCAGCAGCGTGATGAGGTCGCCACCTTCGATCCCGACCTGGTCGGCCGGACTCCCCGATGCCACCGACGCCACCCAGATACCGGAGAAGGAACCGTCGGTCACAGCCAGCCCGTTCACCCCGATCGAGGTCACGTCCTCTCCCTCTCTGAGTTGCGGGAGGACCCTG
The DNA here is from genome assembly GCA_964569015.1 of uncultured Acidimicrobiaceae bacterium. Lineage (GTDB taxonomy): Bacteria > Actinomycetota > Acidimicrobiia > Spongiisociales > UBA5794 > CAYQEC01. The sequence continues at coordinate 13,168 of CAZMSN010000002.1, forward strand.
TCGATCTCGCGCAGCCCGATCCCGTAGGACTGGCCGGCGGTGTCGCCGGCATAGTTGACGGCGACCACCCGTCCCTCGCCGGTGACGAGCGGCCCGCCCGATGAACCGGGAAGCGTGTCCGCAGAGTGCTCGATCACCGAATCCACCGATGACCAGTCGCTCTCGCCGTTGGAGTTCTCCTTGGAGACGATCCCATCGAGCAGTGTGTACTCCTCGGTGCCGAGCGGGAAGCCTGCGGCGTAGATCTCGGTGCCGGCGACAACGTCACCGTCGTACCACGTCAAGTAGGGGAATCCGTCTCCGTCGACGTCGATGACGGCGAGATCCGAGCACTCCGACACCCCCAGGATGCGGGCGTTGAGCGGCTTGTCCTCACCTTCGACGTAGACGTCGAGGAAAGCGGCGCCGGTCACTACGTGGTTGTTGGTGAGGGCGATGCCGGAGGGGTCGATGAAGAAGCCGGAGCCGGATCCGGCCGCGTTGTACTGCGCGCCGAGTTCGGGATCAATGAAGCTTCCCTGGGCGACGATGCGCACCACCGCCCCGCGAACGTCCTCGAGCCGATCGACGGCATCACCGCCAGCTGCCACCGTCGTCGTGGTGTCCCTTGCTCCGTCGGCGGTCGTCGTGGTCTCCGCCGAGTCTCCTCCGCCACACGCCGCCGCCAGTATGGCGAGAACGGCGCCCAGGCTGATCATGCGGAACCGGTTGTACATCTTCATCTGCCAATCCTCCGAGACCGCGGTACGCCGCTGGGCGTTCACGGGTCGCTCTGTCGCCTTGCCCTTTCAGCATCGGCCGCTCCCCGACGCTTCTGGAGTGCCGATGTTTGGCAAAATAGTCCAGAAGCGGCGTCGGAGGGAAGGCCCCGATCGTCGGGGCCTTCCGTGGAGGTGGGGGGAGTCGAACCCCCGTCCCATGAGGTTTCAGCGCCGGCATCTCCGAGCGCAGCCAACAGCGAGCTTTCGGATCCGTGGGACTCTGCTGGCGAGTTTCCCTCGGACCTAGCCGGAGTTGGCTTGACCCGCCGATCCCGGCATCTCGGCAGGAGCACCCTGCATTGCGTTGCCCGGTTCCGGCGAGGCAGGGACCCCCCGGGCGGACAGGCCGCTATGTGTTAGGCGGCCAGTGCCAGATCGTTGTCGGCACGTATTGGTTTCCCGGCCATTTAACGAGGACTCCGGGGTTCCTCGGCTCGCTTCCGGCACATCGACCCTCACGGTCGAAACCGTTTCACCCCCGCAGCTGCGGAGTGGACGGCAGCACCCATCATGATAGCCGAGGGCGGGTCGCGAATTCCCGAGACTCTCCGCGGGCGAGATCCGGCTATCGTCGATCTCCTATGATTTGGGGTAGTCGAACGACTACTCTGCGTCACAGCAGAGGAGCGTGAGGGAATCCTTCGACCAGGAGAGGGCGAAGAGACCCCTCGACCAGGAGAGGTGAAACGATGGGACGCACTCGGCAGCCGCGGGCCTACTACGCAGCCGGTCTGTTCAACGAGGGCGAGCGGACCTTCAACCTACGCGCCAAGGCGGTGCTCGATGAGCTGGGCTACGAGGTGTGGTTTCCCCAGGAAGACGCCGGCTTCCTCGAGCAGTACATGGCGGACGGGATGACGCTGGCACAAGCTCGCCACCACATCTACCAGATGAACCTGGCAGCGGTGAGGGCAACCGACGTGCTGGTATTCAACCTCGATGGCCGCGTCCCGGACGAAGGCGCCTGCGTCGAAGCCGGGGTGGCCTTCGGGTCCGGCAAGCGCTGCATCGGCCTGCAAACCGATTTCCGCGCCGTCGAACCGGGAGGCAACAACCTGATGCTCGATGGCATCCTCAACTACGAGATTGCCTCCAATCTCGATGAGCTCCGCCTCATGCTGGATCCTGACCGGATCGAGATCGACCTCACTGCCGATCGTCCGACCGTCATCGACCTGCGACGCACGGCCCCCCCCTACGTCGCCATCAGCGGACCTCTCGGCGTCGGCAAGACCTCGTTGATCGATTTCATGGCCGATCGCGGCAACTGGACGGTGTTGGAGGAGCCGATCGACGAGAACCCCTATCTCGACGACGTGTACGGGAACCTCTCAGATATCGGCTTCCGTATGCAGGCCTATTACCTGGGCCGGCGGGCAGAACAACATCGCCGCGTCCTCGAGCTAGAAATGCCGATCCTGCAGGAACGCTGCATTCTCGACGACGTAGAGGTCTTCTTCCCGGCCTATCGGGACCAGGGAGCGTACGACACCAATGACTACACCACGTTGCTGACGCTGTTCGAGGCGATGAGAGCCAACCTCCCTCTCCCCAATCTCATCGTGTCCCTGGAGGCCCCGTTCGAGATCACGGTGGAACGGATCCGTCAGCGGGATCGCGCCGCAGAACGCTCTCTCGAGGTGAGCTTCCTCCGCCGGATCTACGATTACTACATGAACTGGCTCTCGAACCTCGACGAGATACCGACAGTGGCCATCGACACCGTGGAATACGATTTCGTCAACCAACCGAACGACGCAGCCGCGGTGCTCAACAGGATCAACGAGGCGCTCCGACGGACCTCCGTCGCAGTGTGACCACACCCGACCCGACGCGCCGGCCCTCGCCCACGCTCGCGGTGGTCCTGGCTACCACCGCTTCGGTGCTGTGGGCGTCGTCGCTGATCCTCATCAAGATCGGCCTCGAGGATCTCCCGCCCCTCACCTTTGCATCGACACGCTACGTGCTGGGGGCGGCGGTGCTCGCGATATTTCGCTGGGGGCGGGGCACGCCCCGGCCGGCCCCCATCCGGCCGGGAACGTGGGTCTCGCTCATCGCCCTGGGAATCCTGCTCTACGCCTGGGTGCCCGCAGTCATGTTCCTCGGCATCGACGAGATCGACGTTGTCACCTACAACTTCGTGTACCAGGCCGGGATCCCACTCCTACTGGCGTTCACAGCCGGCATCGTGCTGCGAGAGCCGACCTCGTGGTGGGAATGGGCTGGGGTGATCGTCGTGGTCGTCGGCACCTACGTGTTCTTCTTCGGGATCACCCCAACCGGCACCCAGGCTACATCCGGAGTCTCCAACGGCTCAGAGGCGCTGGGCGTTTCACTGGCGGCGGCGGCAGCCGTCGGCGTCGCCGGCTCCAATCTCCTCCAGCGTCGCATCATGCGCTCCGGCACGGTGACGAGCCTCGATGCGACCATGATCCCGATGGGATTGGGCAGCGTCACGCTGTTGATGGTGGCCTTGCACGTGGAATCCTTCCCGGCGATCGACGGCGTCGCCATCCTGCTGCTGCTGACCCTCGGGATCGTCAACACCGCCTTCGCCTTCACCATCTGGCACTCCGCCATGCGCACACTCAATGCCCTCCATGCCGGCATCATCGCCTCGTCGCAGCTCGTCGTGGGAGCAGTGTTGGCCTGGTCGTTCCTCGACGAGGCCCTGCCGGCGAGGCGCATCGTCGGATCGCTCGCAGTCCTGGCCGGCATCGTCGTGGTCCACCTCTCGCAGGCGGGGGCACGACGGAAGCTTGCAGAGGAAACGATGGCACCGCCGCCCTAGCCGGTGATCGTCGGGCTCGCCCAGGCGGCCACGACCGGCCATACTCGCTTCGATGCAGGACCGCCCCGAATCCGTGGAGCTAGCCGACGACGATCTCGTCGCCGTCACCGACGCGTCCTCGACAGACACGATCTCGCCACCCCACGGCCGCCGCGTCGAGCGGCTCCAGATCGCGATCCTGGCGGCGCTGGCGGCAGTGCTCGCGCTCGTGGTCTACCTGACAATCGGACTGGCCGGCGCCAGATCCGATGTAGATGACCTGGAGAAGGAGATCGCAATCCTCCACGACGACATCGTCGATGCCGATGCGCGAGCGGCGGAGCTCGACCAGAGGCTCTCCGATCTCGACACCTGGCTCACCACCGTTCTCGGCTCCCCGCCTGCCGACGGCGATCTACCCCTGTTCGATGACACGACCAACGACCTCGCCGTGGCGGGCGCGATGACCCTCGCCACCATCGAGGGTACCGAGTACTACACGAGCGCCCAGGTGGCCTACGCCCCGGAATCCGGCACCGGTCGGGTGTGGCTGGTGTGGGCGCACTGGTGCCCGTATTGCCAGTCCCAGCTCCTGGAGTTGACGCCCTGGTACACCGAGAATGCCGAGCGGTTCCCCCACGCCGAGCTCGTCACCGTCACCACCGCCATCGACGAGACGCTAAGCAATCCGTTGATCCCCTACCTCGACGAATCGGCCTTCCCCTTCCCGGTCATCGTCGACTCGGACAACACGCTGGCATCCCGTTTCGGCCTGGCCGCCTTCCCGTTCTGGGTGGTGACCGACGGCGATGGCACGGTGTTGCTGCGCATCGCCGGACTCCTCGACATGGCTCAGGTGGAGGAGCTCTTCACCCATCTCGAGGATGTCGCCACCGGCGAGTAGGCGTCATCTTCGCCGGACGGCGCGATCCATCTCTCGACGCTCGGTCCGCTCTCTGATCTTCTGCCGCTTGTCGTACCTGCGGCGGCCCCGCGCCAGCGCCAGCTCCACCTTGGCCAGACCGTGTGAGAAGTAGATCGAGAGCGGCACCAGGGTGAGCCCGCCCTCGTTCACCTTGCCGATGAGCCTCTCGATCTCCTTGCGGTGCAGGAGCAGCTTGCGAGCCCTCTCTGGATCGTGGCCACCCTCGCGTGCAAAGCGATACGGAGCGATGTGCATGTGCTCGAGCCAGAGTTCCATGCCGCGGAAAGAGGCATAGGCATCCTTGATCTGGGCCTGGCCGTTACGCAGGCTCTTCACCTCCGAACCCAAGAGCACGATCCCGCACTCGAAGGTGTCGAGGATCTCGTAGTTGTGGCGGGCGCGCCGGTTTGATGCGACCACCTTGCGCCCGATCGATTCCGCCGCCATCTCTCTCCCTACAGATACGGAGCCGGGTCGACGGGCTTGCCATCGATGCGGACTTCAAAGTGCAGATGGGGTCCGGTCGACAAACCCGTCGACCCAACATAACCCACGGTCTGGCCGGCCGAGACCTGCTCTCCATAGACGACCGCGAAGCTCGAGAGGTGGGCAGACAGGGTCGACATGCCTCCCTCGTGATCGATGATCACGGTATTGCCATAGCCGCCGTAGGGCCCGGCGAAGATCACACGGCCGGCAGCGCCGGCAGCCACCGACTGCCCCCACGGAGCCTCCATGTCGACCCCGGTGTGCATACGAACGAAACCGAGAATCGGATGCATTCTCAGGCCGAACGCCGAGGTGATCGGTCCCGGAACGGGCCGCACCAGGATGGATGGCGCAGTCCCTTCCCTGGAGGCTTCCTGGGCGATGAGCTGCTCGACGCGTTCCTGCTCCTTCTCGAGGCCGGCGAGTTCTCCTTCGAAGGTCGCGATCTCCGCATCCAGCGAATCGAGCCCCGAACGGAGAGCAGCGACCTCGCTCTCGAGCACTGCGGCTTTCCGGAGGTGCTCGTCCTCCAGCTCCTCGAGCCGCGCCTCGATGGCCACGAGGGCCGCCACCTCGTCGGCGACCTCACGCTCCTGCTGGGCGATCCGGTCACGCTCCCGCTGTTCCTGAGCCTGGAGCGACTCGTAGCGCCGGAGCGAACGATTGCCTCCCTCGGCGACGACGTTGAGGTACTCGAGGCCGACGAGCATCTCGGTGACCTCGGCAACGCCGAAGGCGACGTCCACCGAGGCCTGCCTCGAGCCCATGTACAGCTCCCGGGCCCAGTCGCGGGCCGCTTGTCGAGCGTCGCCCAGCTCGGTGCGGGTGGAGGCGAGCCGCTCGTACGTTGCCTGCAAGTCAGCCCGGATGTGGGCAAGCCGCGCCTCCCTGGCCGCTCTGTCGCTTTCCACCACCGCCAGAGCCTGACGTGCCGCTTGCAGGTCGGCGAGCTCGGCCGAGAGCCGATCTCGGGTCGAGACGATGCTGTTCACGAGTGCCGGCCGGGACGCATTGGCGTCGTCGATCTGGCCGGTCAATCCGTCGATGCGAGATCCCACGTCGGCGAGCTGTGCCTCGAGATCGGACGCCCCGGCCGGAGCGCCGGCGGCGATCAGCGCGAACACGATCAGGCCGGAGAGCAGGCGACACCGCGTCACGATCGGACGTAGCGGTGGACAGCGAGGCTCAGGCTGCTTCCGGCAAAGCCAACGACCGCACCGAACACCACGACGAGGACTCCCCGGCGCACCAGAAAGGCGGAATCGATGGCCAGATTGATGAACTCGGGGAGCGCCTCGAGGCGATCCCGTGCCAGGTTGTAGAGGCCGGTCACCGCCGCCACGGCGAGTCCGGCACCCACGATGCCCTCGATCACCCCCTCGATGAGGAACGGGGTCCGTATAAACCAACTGGAGGCCCCCACGAGGCGCATGATCTCGAGCTCCTCACGCCGGGCGTAGATCGCCATGTGGATGGTGTTGGCGATGAGAGCGACGGCGGCTGCGCCCAGGGCAAGCGCCAGCACCCAGAAGAACACCCTCAAGCCGTCTCTGATGGCGGCGATCTGCTGTACCGCGTCTGCCGCCGACGCCACGTGGAAGACACCCGGGGAGTTCTGAAGACGTCCCTCGATCGCGACGTAGTCGTTGAGATCGACGGGCCGCACTCGCAACGACGCCGGGGCGAGCGAAGGATTGTCCTCGAACGTTCGCCGCGCCGCACCGGTGAGCAGTACGAGCGCCTCCTCACCGGCCTCGGCCTTCGACATGAAGAAGACCTCTTCGACTTCCTCCCAGCTCTGCACGGTTGCCATCAGCTCGTCGACGTCGCGAAAGTCGTCGCTCAGGAAGGCGATCACCCGAACGTCCTCGGACCACTGCATGGTGTTGATCCGGGCGATCTCGCCGAAAACCAGCGTTCCGAAGGTCAGGAACAGCGAGATGAAGACGGCCACCACCGCTCCGAGCACGACCAGGCCGTTGCGGCGGATGTTGTTGAGGGCTTCGCCAAGAACGTACTGAACGCGCATCAGCCCTGGTCCTCTTCGTCGGACGTCGTGTCCCCGGTCGAAGGTTCTCCAGCAGCCGGTGCCTCACCCTCGGCCGGTGCCTCACCCTCGGCCG
>CAZMSN010000002.1:20335-75118 GCA_964569015.1 uncultured Acidimicrobiaceae bacterium
GCCGGTGCCTCACCCTCGGCCGGTGCCTCACCCTCGGCCGAGCCTTCCTCCTGTGACGCGGCATCGGCACCTGTGCCCTCCGCCGAGTCGACCCTGACAGCCTCGCCATCGAGGAGAACGGCCTCCTCGTCGACGACCGTGCCCACGTCATCGGGCACCTCGGCCACGACCTCTTCCACCTCTTCGCTGGGCTGCTCGGCGGGTCCGGGTCGCTCGAGGTGCCGCTCGTACACTCCCCGGCTCTGATCGCGCACCACACGGCCCCGGTCGAGCTGCACGACCCGGCGCCTCATCGCATCGACGATGGCGTGGTCATGGGTCGCCATCACGACCGTGGTCCCGGTGCGATTGATGCGATCGAGGATCCGCATGATGCCCACCGACGTCGCCGGATCGAGGTTCCCGGTCGGCTCGTCGGCGAAGACAATGAGGGGACGGTTCACGAACGCCCGGGCGACCGAGACACGCTGCTGCTCGCCACCCGAAAGCTGACGGGGATAGCGGTCGGCTTTGGCGGACAGCCCCACCAGCTTGAGGACCTGGGGCACCTGATTGCGCACGACGTTGCGGGGGCGCCCGGTGACTTCGAGGGCAAACGCCACGTTCTCGTACACGGTCTTGTGCGGCAGCAGTTTGAAGTCCTGGAACACCGTGCCGATCGAGCGCCGCAGATGCGGCACCTTCCAGGACGGGAGATCGGAAGCATGCTTGCCGGCGACCCAGATGTCACCGTTGGTGGGGCGTTCCTCACGCATCATGAGCCGAATGAGCGTGGACTTGCCAGAGCCCGACGGGCCGACGAGGAAGACGAACTCACCCTTGGCGATATCGAGGCTCACGTCTTTGGCGGCCACGACGCTGCCGTCGTAGACCTTCGTGACGTTCTGGAGACGGATCATGGATTTCCCTCAGAACACGAAACGTGCGATGACGCTCGTGATTCGCTTGTCGGGGCCCCTCCGCCGCCGGCCAGCATGCTACCCCTCAGGGGAACGTAGACAAAGCTTCGTCGCCGGTCACTCGGCCTGCTCAGATCGCCGCCAGTGCAGGTAGGCGTCGATGAAGCCGTCGAGGTCACCGTCGAGCACGCCTTGGACGTTGCCGACCTCGAGATCGGTCCGGAGATCCTTGACGAGCTGGTAGGGCTGAAGCACGTAGGAGCGGATCTGGCGACCCCATCCCGCCTCGGTCTGCTCTCCGCGGATGGCATCCACCTTCTCGAGCTGCTGGAGGCGGGCCCGCTCCGCCAGCCGAGCCGCCAGGAGCTGCATAGCACGCGCCCGATTCTGGATCTGAGACCGCTCCGCCTGACAGCTGACAACGACCCCGGACGGATCGTGCGTGATACGGACCGCCGAATCGGTGACGTTGACGTGCTGTCCGCCGGCGCCTTGGGAGCGGAATGTCTCCACGCGGAGGTCGTCGGGGTCGATCTCGACACTCTCGACCTCGACCTCCGGTATCACGTCGACCCCGGCGAACGAGGTGTGGCGGCGTGACGCGGCGTCGAACGGGCTGATACGCACCAGCCGGTGCACCCCACGCTCTCCCTCGAAGGTCGCGTATGCGTAGTCGCCGCGCACGGTGAGCGTCGCCGACTTGATCCCTGCCTCGTCTCCCGGCTGGATCTCGTCGATCTCGACGTCGAACGAAGTCCGCTCCAGGTAGCGAACGTACATGCGCAACAGCATCTCGGCCCAGTCCTGGGCATCGACGCCCCCCGCCCCGGCGTGCACGCTCACGATGGCGGTGTGATCGTCGTACTCACCGAAGAACAGCGTTTCGCGTTCCAGATCACTGAGATTCGACTCGATGGAGACCAGCTCGTCGGCAATCTCGCTCATCGATGCCGCATCGTCCTCCTCCTGAGCCATCTCGAGCAGGACCCCGGCATCATCGAGAGCCGCGGCGAGCTGGTCGACCCGTGTGATCGTGGTCTCGTAGCGAGCCAGCTTCCTGGTGACGGCGCGGGCCCGATTCTGGTCGTCCCAGAGATCGGGGACAGAAACGGACTTCCTCAGCTCATCGAGCGCGGCGGTCTTGCCTTCGACGTCAAAGGAACCTCCTGGCATCATCGAGCCGGGAGCGGAGCTCCTCGAGGAGGGCGCGAGGGTCGGTGTCGTTCATGGCAGGCAGGCTACCCCTGCCGCGTCTCAGGGACGAGCGGAGTCACGTCGTGAGCTGCTCGGCGCCGGGTCTGCCGTGACAGTGCTTGTACTTCTTGCCCGAGCCGCACGGACACGGCTCGTTCCGCCCTACTTTGCCTGCGCTGCGCACCGGCCGGTGTGGCACGGTCGGCCCCGACGTCTGCACCACCTTCGGCGCAGGCGGCGCCTCCTTCTTGACCACCTGGACGTGATACATGTACCGAAGGGTGTCGAGCTTGACCGAGTCCACCATCTCCGAGAAGAGATCGAAGCCCTCTCGCTGGTACTCGACGAGCGGGTCCTTCTGTCCCATCGCCCTCAGCCCGATCCCGGATCGCAGGTAATCCATCTCGGCGAGGTGCTCTCGCCACTTGTTGTCGATGATCGACATGGCAACCGTACGCTCGAGACGGCGCATCACGTCGACCTCGATCTCCTCCTCGCGGGCCGCGTAGAGGGTTTCAGCCTCGTCCTGAAAGGCTTCGATCACCTCGAGCTCGTCGAGGTCCTCCGGATGATCGAAGGCACCCCGGGTGAGTGTCGATCCATCGATGACAACCATGCGCGCCGAGAGGTCGTCCCAGTCCCAGTCCTCCGGGTCGTGGCCGTCGGTCATTTCGAGCACCTGGCTCTCGACGATCTCGTCGCGCCACTGCTCGATCAGCTCGTGGGTGCCGTCGCCAAGCAGGATCTGATTCCGCCACTTGTAGACGATCTCCCGCTGGGTGTTCATCACCTCGTCGTACTTGAGCACGTTCTTGCGGATCTCGAAGTTCTGCGCCTCGACCTGCGACTGGGCGCGCTCGATGGCGCGGGAAACCATCTTGTGCTCGATGGGGACATCGCGAGGGATTCTGAGACGGTTCATGATCGACGCCACCCGCTCGTTGGCGAATCGGCGCATCAGATCGTCTCCGAGCGACAGATAGAAACGAGACTCGCCGGGATCACCCTGACGACCCGACCGGCCGCGCAGCTGATTGTCGATCCGGCGCGACTCGTGCCGCTCGGTGCCGAGCACGTACAGACCCCCCAACTCGAGGATCTTCTCCCGCCCGATCGCAGCCTCCGCCTCGAAGCGCTCGAGCGCCGCGGCGTACTCCTCGGCGTACTCATCCGACTCGGGCTCGATTCCCCGCTTGCGCATCTCCGCCTTGGCGAGGTCCTCGGCATTGCCGCCGAGTCTGATGTCGACGCCTCGGCCGGCCATGTTGGTCGCAACGGTCACCGCACCGAATCGGCCTGCCTGGGCGATGATGTTCCCCTCACGCTCGTGATGCTTGGCGTTGAGGACTTCGTGATGAATCCCGCGGCGCTTGAGGTACTCCGCGAGTCGCTCGGATTTCTCAATCGAGATCGTGCCGACGAGCACGGGCTGGCCCGCCTCGTTGCGGGCCGTGATGTCCTCGACCAGCGCATCGAACTTGGCGTCCTCGTCGATATACACGAGATCGGCCTTGTCGTCACGCGCAACCGGCTCGTTGGTGGGGATCTCGACGACCTCGAGCCTGTAAATCTCTGCGAACTCCCCCGCTTCGGTGGCTGCGGTGCCAGTCATGCCCGCCAGCTTCTCGTACATCCGGAAGTAGTTCTGGAGGGTGACCGTGGCGAGCGTCTGGTTCTCCTCCTTGATCTTCACTCCCTCCTTGGCCTCGATCCCTTGGTGGAGGCCCTCCGAGTAGCGCCTCCCCTCCAGGACCCGGCCGGTAAACTCGTCGACGATCTTGATCTCGCCGTTCTTGATCAGGTAATCGACGTCGCGCTGGTAGAGCTCCTTGGACTTGAGGGCGACATCGAGGTGGTGGATCAGGTCGACGTTGGCGAAGTCGTACATGTTGTCGACGCCGAGGATCTGCTCGACACGATGCACACCCTCCTCGGTGGTGATCACCTGTCGCTTCTTCTCGTCGACCTCATAGTGGATGCCGGCTTGGAGGCGAGCCGCGATACGGGAGAAGTCTCGGTACCACTTGCCGGTCTCTCCCACCCGACCGCTGATGATCAGCGGCGTCCGCGCCTCGTCGACCAAGATCGAATCGACCTCATCGACGATGGCAAAGGCATGACCTCGCTGGACCATGTCCTCCGGCCGCATCGACATGTTGTCGCGCAGGTAGTCGAAGCCGTACTCGTTGTTGGTCCCGTAAGTGATATCGGCGGCGTAGGCAGGGCGACGCTCGGCGGGGGTCATGTCGGCTTGGATCAGCCCTACCTCGAGCCCCAGGAAACGGTGAATGCTGCCCATCCACTCGGCGTCACGCCTCGCCAGGTAGTCGTTGACCGTGACGAGGTGCACACCTGCTCCGCCGAGCCCGTTCAAGTACGAGGGCATGGTCGCCACGAGGGTCTTGCCCTCACCGGTCTTCATCTCAGCGATCATGCCACGGTGGAGGGCTCCGGCGCCGATGACCTGGACGTCGAAATGACGTTGGCCGAGCACCCGCCTTGCGGCTTCGCGCACAGCCGCGAATGCCTCGCTCTCGAGGTCGTCGAGGGTCTCGCCGGCATCAAGCCGCTCTCGGAACTCGACGGTCTTCGCCCGTAGCTCGGCGTCGCTCAACGCCTCATACTCGGGCTCCAATGCGTTGACGCAGCCGACCAGCTGCTCGAGTTCCTTCAGCCGCTTGCCCTCCCCGATTCTGAGGACCTTGCTGAAGATGGACATGGGGCACTCATACTAGAGGGACGTGGCCGTACCCACGGTCGCGCCGCCCTCAGATCAGGTGATCCGAGTGTCCGCTCCCTCTGTTTCCATCTCCCCGAGGTTCTCGACCAGGGATGCCGGATCGACTCCCGCCTGCGGGGGAAGCACCTGCCGGACAACTCGGTCAACGACGATCTCGCATGGTTCGGGCTCGATCAGCTCGCCGCTCGGAGCCTTGACCACGAGTCCCGGCAGTGGAGCATCCTCCGACTTGGCTCGGTCGACGACAACCACCAGCTCGCCGCCCTCCATCTCCAGGACCGAGCCTGGCGGGAAGATGCCCATCATGCGAATGAACGCCTGCACGAGATCGGGATCGTAGGCGCTCCCGAGGCCATCGAGCAGCACCTTGAGCGCCCGGTGAGGAGTCTCGGCTCGCCGGTAGGAACGGCGAGAGGTCATGGCGTCGTAGGTGTCGACGACGGTCACCAGGCGGCTGAAGAGCCGCGGTCGTTGCCCGCGATCGATCTCGGGATAGCCCTTGCCGTCATAGTGGGCATGGTGCTCAAAGGCGATCGTCGCCGCGATCTCGTGCCCCGGGCCGCCTGCGGCCATGATTGCCAGGCCGCCTTCCTGCGGATGGAGCTTGATCTCGCGCCACTGCTCTTCGTCGAGGATCCCCGGGTAGTTGAGCGTGGCGGTCGGCACCGCGACCTTGCCGATGTCGTGGAGCACGGCTCCGACTCCGATCGGCACCAACTGCGCACGATCGATACCGAGGTTCTTCCCGAACGCCAGCGCCAGGATCCCCGTGTTGACCGAATGGAAGAACGTGTACTCGTCGTGGCTCTTCACCGTCGACAACAAGAGACTTGGTCCCGGCTGTGAGATTGCGTACTCGAAAAGACCTTCGACCGCAGCCACCACCGGCATCAACTCGATCTCGTGATCGGTCGACATCATCGCGACCGAGAAACGAACGGCGTCGATCGACTCGGTGTAGGCACCACGAAGTCCCGACATCGGATTGGTGGTGACGTCGGCGTGGCTGAGGTGGCGTTCGTTGAGCCGGATGGTTCCGTCGGCGGGGAGGTCGCCCGAGACGTTCCCGATGAACTTGGCGAGGTCGGTGAGATCCGGCCCCGAGACCGGATGGAGCAGCGTGATCGACTCGATGTCCCTCTGCTGCATCTCACCGAGCAGTACGTGGAACTCGAGAGAGGTATGGGCGAGAAGGCTGCGATCGTAGTAGAAGGCATCCTCGAGAATCGAGATAATGGACTCAGGCGCGACGACCCCGAGATCCTGGGTGGCGTCCTGGCACGCGATCAAGGCCTCCGTCGTGAGCGGGTGACGCTCCGGATACAGCATCACCTGGCGGACCAGCCGCCTCAGGGAGCGGAGAAACGCGGCGCTCAGTCGCTCATTCATCGTTCGGCCGCCGCCAGCGCCGCCCGGGCCGCGTCTCGTATGGCACGGCGCCTGCCTCCGAACGCGAATCGGCGGCTCGCGAGCTTGGTGAGCGTCTCTGCGCCGGAGGGCGTGCCGAGCCATCCAAGCAACTCGATCATGCCGCGGGCCGCATCAATCGAGGGCCGTTTGGACTCGATCTCGCCGATCAGCAAGCTGTCGATCTCCTCGCCGTCGATGGTGTGGGCAAGACCAGCTGCGGCCTGCCTGACCCGCTCGTGAGAATCACCCAGCATTCGAATGAGCGTGGGAATCGCATCTCGGCCCTGAATGCGAAAGATCGACCGCAGTGCCTCGGTACGTACCCGATGGTCGTCGTGGTTCAGCATGGGGAGCAGGCCGGGAACGGCGTTGGCCTGCCCGGTCTTGCCGAGGGCGGTGGCGAGATTTCGCAGCAGATACCAGGGTCGGTCTGAGAGGTAGGGCACCACCACGGTGGGGTCTTCACGGATGACCCTCGTCACCAGCTCGGTGAGCACTTTGCGGCTGCGCGGATCGGACGCCTCGGCCAATTGGGTCACGAGCGCGTCGGCGACCACGAGGCCCATCGTCTCAAAGATCTCCAGCACCTCGGGCGGGATCTCCGACCCCTGCTGCCTCTCTAGCACGACCTGGAGGGTGTCACGGCCGGCGACATGCCGCATTGCCTCCTGCACCATGTCGCCGCGTGATTCGCCGTATGGGGGATCATCGAGCACGGAGGTCAGCAGCGATCGCGCCCTGTCGAAATCGCCATCGCGCAGTGCCCGTGACACGCGGCCCGCCCACACTCTGAGCACGCGATAGAACCGATCGTCGCGATTCTCACATTGGAGCAGCCCCCGCAGGATGTCCGTGCCGAGAACCTCGGGATCCTCCGCCTGGCTCAATCTGTTGACCAGATCACGGGTGAGGCCTTCGGCGGCAACCGGATCACGATTGGCCGCCGCCAGCACCTCCCGTACCCGTTCGGTCACGGCGCCCCTGCCGGCAGTTCTGTAGGCGGGTACTTGCATACCCTCCATCAGCTCGGCAGCCGGACGCCCCGTCTCGGCGGCGACCACCGAGGCGAATGCATACAACCTCTCACTGGTGGCACGGGAGAGATCGGGTATGAAGTCGGCGAAATCGGCCGAGGACAGCTGGCCCAGGAAGATGCGGTACGCGTCGTCCGACGTGTCCTTGAGCACCGACTCGAGCACCTCGAGCTGATCCAGCCGTGGAAGGTAGAAAAACGCCTCGACGAACGCCCTGAAGCCCCGCCACGGATCGTGCGCTCCCTGGTGGAGTGGAGCGGGAGCACCCTCGTCGCTGGCGGCGACCTCGAGGGCGTGCTCGTACAGATCGGTGTACGTCTTGAGGAACTCCGCCGCCACGGTCCCGGCGGCTGTGTCGTCCTGAACGAGAATGCGGGCGATCTCGTCGGGGGCAACGCCGCGGGCTGCCGCCGCTGCCGCCGTGGAGAGTCGCAGCGTCGTCGCCTCGGCTTCGGCTTCCTCACCGGAGTCGTGTCCCCCTCCCATCACCAGCAGGCCTCGCTCGTACACCTCGATGCCGGTTCCCGGGACTTTCTCGAGCAGGGACACGACGCCGCCCTGCCTGCGCACCTCCTCGTCGTCGAGTGCGATGGTGCTGAAGAACCCGACGAGCCCCTCGGCCGTCGTGTTCCCCCTGAAACGGAGGTACTCGATGTCGTGGAGGAACATCTCCCGTGCGAGACGAGTCGCCCCTTCCGACGCCCGCACCTCCTCGGTTTCACTGAAGAATGTTCCCGGCCCGATCACGAGGGTGATCGGGTGCTTCATGTCAACCGACAGTGCATCTACTGCCCATGAGAACGGCGCCTGGGCTGCTGGTTCCGGGTACAGGGTGAACGTCGTCCACGCCACGCCCAGGGCATCGACAACCCGGTTTGCGAGATCTTGAGCGCGACCAGATGTCGAGGCCATTCACTCAACCGATCGTGACCAGCTTCTCCCGCACCGCATAGAGGACCGCCTCATTGCGTGAATGCAGACCAAGCTTGTCGAGAATATTGCGGATGTGGTTCTTGACCGTGTTCTCTGAGATGAACAGGTCTTCGCCGATCTGCCTGCTGGTCATGCCCTTGGCAACGAGCTGAAGCACCTCAACCTCCCGCCCGGTCAGTGTCGGCTTGCGGGCCTGGAGCAGCTCTTGGTGCCGAAGGAGCTGCCGGCACACATCGAACAGCTTGCCGGCCATCTGGGGTGACAGGGAGGCACCTCCGTTGGCTACCGCCTGGATGGCATCGACGAGCATGTCGAATGGCGTGTCCTTGACGATGTAGCCGCGCGCCCCGGCACGCAGAGCCGTCAAGAGATCCTCCTCGGATTCGCTTCCGGTCAGGAGAATCACCTTGGCCCCCGGAGACACCGCGCTGATCTTCTCAACGACATCGAGGCCTGAGAGCCCCGGCATCAACACGTCGAGCAACACCAGATCGGGTTGCAGATGCTCGGCTTGGCCGACGGCGCCCTCGGCGTGACCGGCCTCGCCGACGACATCGAAGCCGGCATCCGTGAGAGCGGAGGCCAGCCCGGCACGGAAGAGCGGGATGTCATCAACGATGAGTAGGCGGGTCATTCGGGTTCGATCAGTCCTAGCGTTCCGTCGTGTCGGTGGTAGAGAACGCAGTGGATCCCACTCTCGGCATCGAGGAAGAAGAAGAAGTCGTGACCGAGCATCTCCATCTGCAACGCGGCCTCCTCCGACGTCATGGGCCTCATCGCAAACCTCTTGGTCCGCACGATTCTGGGGTACTGGCCCGTTTCCTCTTCATCGGAGAGCCCCGTTGATTGATTGAGGCGTTTGTCGCCTGCCTTGCGGGATCGCTGGATCAGCCGCTCCTTCAGCCGGCGAAGCTGGCGTTCGAACTTGTCAACGGCGACGTCCAGGGCGGATCGATCATCGACGCCACCCGCTTCTACGCGCACGGTCTGGCCGGCGACCCGGGTCGTGATCTCGACGCGGAAGCGTTCCTCTGAGGCACTCGGGTTCTGACGCTCGGAGAATTCGACGTCGGCGAAAGCGCCGTCGTCGAATATGCGTGCGGCGTGCCGCACCTTCTCCTCGGCGAGTTCTCCCACGTCCTCGGCGACGCGCATGTTCCTCCCGTGTACGCGAACGTCCACAAACGCTCCTTTCCTTTTCTGCCTGGATTCATCGACACTGCCGGGCCGGTAATTGAATCAGGTGACAAACCATTGTCGAGAAGACTGCGGCAGGGTCTCGCACGGCAGGCGACATTCAGGACTCTCATCGCCGCCGCATCCCCGATTGTGCCGCCACGCAGTCTCCAGGAGTCCGCTCGGCCTGGCTGGCGGGCCCCCTCCGACTCTACTCGCCACCGTGGCGGTGAGCCCACGAGACACAATCCCACCGAGTGCCGCGGCGGCGGCCTCCAACGTGGCGCCCGTCGTGAGCACGTCGTCCACGAGGACCAGGCCGAAATCGGCCCGTCGGATCATCCGGTAGTGAGGTGCGGTGCGCCGTGAGCGATCGCTGCCTGCGTGACGCGGCCACCATGCGCCGGCGCGAAGGGCGGCCACGACGGGAATACCGCAGCGCGACGAGATCTCCCGGGCGAGCACTACCGCCGGATCGATGCCGTGCACCGCGCGTCTCGCCCATGCCCGCGGAACCGGCACCAACGCGGTGGCATCGGAGGGAACGAGTGCGGCTAGAGCACGGCCGAGAACGTGGGCTGCGCCCGGTAGGCCGCCGTACTTGAGCCGGTGCACGAGCCGGCGCGCCGCTCCCGCATGAAGAAAAGCACCACGGACGACGAGACCCGACGCCAACCTCACCTCGGGCGCCGGCGCCAGCGTGGCGAGGCACGGGCCGCAAGGCTCACCATTGCGGCCCCCCAGGGCCCCGCAGGCGATGCAAATCGACATCTCCGCACCGTACCGGAGGACCCCGACAGGATCCCGGTGAGCGACATCAACTTGTTCTCCGGCAAGGTCGCGATTCGTCGATTCACGCCCTCGGGCAGTGGTCTGGGACCAGTCCGGGAGCGGCTGAGCGATCGCTCACACGCGAGCGAGGTACTCCTCCCACGACCGTATCGATCTGGCCATGTCGTATCCGCTACTCGCCAGCACGAGGCAGACGGCGCCCGCCGTGAAGTCGGTCATACGGACGAAGATCATCCGCGGCGTGAAGAGCCCTCGCGTGGGATCGTCCATCGAGTAGCGCGCCGATGCCTTGCCGTCGGCAACCTCCAGGGTGAAGCTCCCCGACGACGCGATCACGACCTGATCGGTATCGAGGTGGGCATGCCCCCCGCGATCTGCGGTGACGTGGTGCATGTAGAAGACTCGCCTGATCGTGAAGGGGACATCCTTCTCGCCCTCGATCGACGTCAGGACCCCTCGGGCATCCGGGTACGACCTGAGCTGCAACCACCGGACGTCTTCTATGCTCGCCATCGCCCCACCTCCTGTCTCGCCTCGGCGCGCCCATCCAATCCGGCCAATACCGCGACGCCGTCGGCGCCGCGGAGACGCCGCCAGGCTAGGTGCCTCCGCTCCCGGAGACCAGGCTCGCCGTCCCCCGTGCCATGGACGGCCCGTTCCGCGGGGCGACTCCGAAGCAGACGAACGGTCATCGGGAGCTCCGTGTCACAGCTTCCACGTACCCTGGTTGGGAAGCGAACCCGGAGCGTCGGCCGGCGCGCGGCCGACGCTCCGGGCCCGAGAGTGGCTCCGGCGCGGAGAGCCATGGGAAAAAAGGGTGCCTTCACGCAGGTCGATGCCCATCGACAGCACCTCCACGAGCTGGGCCACACAGACGACGACATTGCCCGGCGCATGGGGATGATCGCCGAATTCCAGACCGTCGTGGCCGGGCCGGACGGCGGGATCCCCTCCACAGCGGGACGCAAGGAGGTCGAGGGCTTCGCTCGGCTGCTCGTCGAGCAGGGGCGGAACACGGTGGCCGCCTTCTCTGCTCTCCGCGACTACGCCGACTGGCTCGGGCATCGGAGCCTCACCGTGGCATCGAGCGAGCTGATGGATTGCCACAATGCACTGGACGTCCTGGCGAGCGTCATCGACAAGGATCATGGTCGCCGAGTCCGCGATCGGGTCTTCCCCGAACCGCCGCCACCGCTGGGTGCCGATGAGGAATCGAGGAGCCGATTCA
Organism: uncultured Acidimicrobiaceae bacterium; assembly: GCA_964569015.1. Lineage (GTDB taxonomy): Bacteria > Actinomycetota > Acidimicrobiia > Spongiisociales > UBA5794 > CAYQEC01. The sequence continues at coordinate 31,742 of CAZMSN010000002.1, forward strand.
CGCGCGCCGCGACGGGGCGAATGGAGCGAACGCTCTCCCGGGAGGGGGCACGGGCCGCCTGGTTCCAGGTCCAGCACGGCATTCCGGCAGAAGCTTGGAAGCGGTCCGATGCAGCCGATCGCGCCACGTATCTCCGCTGCGCCGACATCGACGAGTTCCTCGCCGTCAAGCGCGCCGAGAGAGACGAGCTGCTCACCCGACTACGGGATGAACAGAAGCCCTGGTACACGACCGAGATCGACGACGAGGTGCTCGAGTTCGTCAAGAGCGACCCCGAGATGGAGGTGGGCCGGAGAGAAGGAAACGAGGTCTTCATCACCAAGACCCCCTACAACGCAGTCGCCTACCTGCACGAGAAGGATCCCACCAAGAAGCGCTTTTTCGCCTGCCACTGTCCCCTCCTGCGGGAAGCGATCCTCGCCGGCCAGCCCATCTCGGCGGATGCCTGCACCTGCAGCCTCGGCCATGCGAGCCACTACCTGGCGGGATTGGGCGAGCAACTCGAGGGCGAGGTTCTCGAGAGTGTCCTCCAGGGCGACGATCGGTGCCGCTTCGTCTTCCGGCTTCCATCAGCGATCGTGGCAGCACCGGCCGCGAAGACGGCGAACTCGACCGATCCGACGAGGAGGGGCCCATGAGCGGCCCGGACACCTCCAACACGGTGGACAACCCGAACGACGACCTGCGCGTGATCGAGTAAGTCGTTCACTCCCACATCGGTTGGACGATGAACGACAAGGACCGATAGACCCTGATGTCGATCGTCGTCGACAACGAGCTGTTCTTCTGCCAACCCGATTCCGCGAGCACCATCGATGGATGCGACCAGTTCGTGGCGCTGGTGGACGACGTCTTCATGCCCGACGACTTCAGGGCGATACGAACGGAGATCGAGAATCTCCGCATCCGCCTCTCACCGAGCCTCGTGACCGCATGGTTCTCCTACATCCTGAACGACTACAACGAGTTCCGGGGAGAGCCGGCGGTGTGGGAGAACGTGCGGTGGACCGGGGTGCCGGAGAAGATCGACGGGCGCTGGAGGATCATGCAGCAGCATTTCTCCAAGGTAAGAGACCTCGCCGGCTGAGCGCGCGCAAACGACTCGGTCCGCCGGTCCCCGACGGCAGCCGGAACCTACCCTCGCTCCACGCCTCCGGCGCCTGCTCTCCTAGGTGCCTTCCTGCCACGAGGACAGGTACTTCACCTGCTCCGAAGTGAGCTGCTCGAGCCCGCCCCCCATCGCATCGAGCTTGAGCCGCGCCACCTCTTCGTCCAGGTCACGCGGGAGCGTGTAGACATCGGCATCCAGCGATTCTGCATTCTCCACGAGCCACTCGGCCGCCAGCGCCTGATCGGCGAAGGACATGTCCATCACATCGGCCGGGTGTCCCTCGGCGGCGCTCAGGTTGACGAGCCGCCCCTCGGCAACGACGAGGAGTCGGCGGCCGTCCGGCAACGTGTACTCCTCGAGATTGTCCCGGATCTGGCGCCGCCCCGTCGCCATCCGGTCGAGCGCTACCAGGTCGATCTCGACGTCGAAATGGCCGGCGTTGGCAAGGATGGCACTGTCCTTCATCTTCACGAAGTGCTCGTCACGGAACACGTGGATGTCCCCGGTGGCGGTGAGGAACACGTCACCGACCTCGGCTGCGTCCAGGGACGTCATCACCCGGTGCCCGTTCATGGCGGCTGAGAGCGCCCGGATCGGATCACATTCCACCACGACGACGTTGGCCCCGAGACCGTCGGCCCGCTCGGCAATACCCCACCCGCAGTCCCCGTAGCCAGCGACCACGACCGTCCGCCCCGCAAACAGGATGTTGGTGGCACGCAGGATGCCGTCGAGCGACGACTGGCCGGTGCCGTGCCGATTGTCGAAGAGATGCTTGGTGTCCGAGTCGTTGACGGCGACGACCGGGAATCGCAGGACGGCGTCCTTGGCCATGGCACGGAGCCGAATCACCCCGGTCGTCGTTTCTTCCATGCCCCCGAGTATCGGTTGATCGACCCTCTCTTTGTGAAGCACGGTTGTCATGTCGGCGCCATCGTCGAGGATCAGTGCCGGTTTGGTGTCGAGCACCGCGTGGATGTGGCGGTAGAAGGTATCGGAGTCCTCCCCGCGCACCGCGAACACCGGAATCCCGAACTCGACGAGTGCCGCGGCCACGTCGTCCTGGGTGGAGAGCGGATTGGAGGCGCACAGCGACACCTCGGCGCCGCCGGCGACCAGCACTTTCATGAGGTTGGCGGTCTCGGTCGTCACGTGCATGCAGGCACCGACCTTGACCCCCTCGAGCGGGCGCTGCCGCCCGAACCGCGCTCCGATCGCGGCGAGGACCGGCATCCTGCTCGTGGCCCATTCGATCCTGCGATGCCCCAATTCGGCGAGGTCCAGATCTGCGATTTCGTGCTCCACGGCGATCATCCCTCCCATAGTCGTCGCTTGAAATCCTCCAGGAGATCTACGGAAGTGGCATCCACGCCGGCCATCTCGGCCATTGCGACGGATGCCACATCTCCCACGAACGCGAGGCTGAAGAAGCGAGAAACAGCATCCTCACCCTGCGCCCTCACCTCTCCCACTATCTCGACCTTCTCCTCCAGGATCTCCCGCGTTAGGTCGAGACGCCTCTTCACCCGCGGGTGATCCCCCTCGTCATGGAGGACCACCAACCCGATGGAGCGCCGCCCCAGCTCGGGCAGGCCCGACCAGCCTGCGATCTCGTTGTGATCGAGCTCGGGAACCTGCGCCGCATAGGCGGGCATCTTGGCGTTCTCGTTGATCTGCGTCTTCCACCTGATCGCCGCCAGCCCGGCGAGCCCGATCCCGCCATAGATCACGGTCAAACGCCGATCGAGGCCCTCTGCCAGATCACGGCCGAGGGCGACGCCCGGGCCATCGCCGTCACCAGCCAATGCCTCCAGCTCCGATGCCGCCGCGAGCAAGGCAGGGCGCGGGTCGTCGATCAGCCCGACCCCGTGGAGAAGGCGCAGCACCGCCCCGGTCTGGTGTCCCAGAGCGGCGCGCGGCTGGAGCCCGGCCGGCACGATGACCGCCGGGTACCGCGCAGTCGCGGCCATCTCTCCGACCAAGCCGCCGGTGGTGACCACCGCGACCCGGAGCCCGATTCGGGCAGCGTCCTCGATGGCCGACAGCGTCTCCTCGGTGTTCCCGGAGTAGGAGACCGCGATCACGAGGGGGTGAACGTCCCCCACCCACGGCGGAAGGTCGTAGCCCTGGTGCACGCTGGCGCGATGTCCCGACTCGGCGAGGAGGAGCGCCGCGACCCGTGCCGCCATGCCCGAACCGCCCATCCCGACCAGGAGCACATCGTGCGCCGGCTCGAGCTCCGGAGTGTCCAAGCCGGCGGTGAGACGGAGCTGGCTCGGCATGGCGAGAACGTGGGCCAGCATCTCCGATGATGTTCGATCAGACCCCATCTGCAGGCGTCGCTTCCTCGATCAGCATCACCGGGATGCCATCTTCGATCCGATAGCGCAGCCGGCACTTCGAACACACGAGAGACGGAGGCTCGGCGACCTCCGCCAGTTCCCCTCCACACGAAGGGCACTGCATGATCTCCAGGAGACCCTCGGGAAGCAGTGATGTCACACCGCCCACCTCCTCAACGATGGTCCTCACCCGCGCCACGAGCTCCTCGACAGTGTCCTCGTCGGGCGCCTCCACATTGAGTCGGAGTACCGGTTCGGTGTTCGACGGCCGCAGATTGAACCAGGTCGCGCCGAGATCGATGGTGAGTCCGTCGAGCCGATCGGTGGCCGCCGTTGGGAACGCGGCTTCCGCCCGATCGAGGACCGCTTCCTTGTTCTCCACCGTGAAGTTGCGCTCTCCCGACTGTGCGTACGGCTCGAACTCGCGGCGGATCACCGAGAGACGACGACCATCTTCGGAGAGCACCTGAAGCAGCACCAGCATGGCGAGGATGCCCGAGTCGGCCCGGTAGTTGTCCCGAAAGTAGTAGTGGCCGGAGTGCTCGCCACCGAAGACGGCGCCGGTCTGCGCCATCACCTGTTTGATGAACGAATGGCCCACGCGGGTCCGGATAGGGGTACCGCCCGCGGCCCGCACCATCTCAGGAACCGCCTTGGAGCATATGAGATTGTGAATGATGCTCGCTCCGGGCTCTCGGCCGAGGTACCACCGGGCGATGATGCCGGTCACAGTGCTGCCGGGAAGGGGCCGCAGCTCATCGTCGATGAAGAACGCCCGATCGGCATCACCGTCGAAGGCCACTCCCAAATCGGCCTCCGTCTCCTGCATGAGCTTCTCGAGATCACGCAGGTTCTCCGGGCGCAACGGGTCCGGGTGATGGTTGGGGAAACTCCCGTCGGGCTCCAGGTAGAGGCCGATCAGCTCGGCAGGTATGCGCTCGAAGACGGCCGGTACCGCCACGCCGGCGACGCCGTTGCCACCGTCGGCTGCCACCCGCAGGGCCGCGAGCGCATCGACGTCGACGACCGAGGTGACGTGATCGACATAGCCGCCAAGGATGTCGACCGACCGCACCTCTGCCGTCCCGGTGCCGGTTGGGCCTTCGGCCACGAGGCGCTTGATCTCGGCGAGACCCGTCTCCTCGCCCACGGGAGCGGCCCCGGCGAGACACAGCTTGATGCCGTTGTAGCCCTTCGGATTGTGCGAGGCAGTGATCATGACGCCGGGCTCGTCCAGCGAGCCGGCGGCGTAGTAGACCATGTCGGTGGTGATCATCCCCAGGTCATCGACCGCCACGCCTTCTGAACAGATGCCCTCGATGAGAGCAGCGGCCAGCTCGGGCGACGACTCCCGACAGTCCCGCCCCACCGCGACGCGCTCGGCGCCGGTGTGGACCGCGAAGGCAGCCCCGATGCGGCGGGCGGTGCCGGCATCGAGCTCCTCGGGGACGAGGCCACGAATGTCATAGGCCTTGAAGATCCGATCGATGTTCATCACACGGAGTCTACGGCGCCACCCCGTCGATCCGGAGCGCCGATGGGAATAGGCCCGCTGCCTCCTACACTCCGGGCCCATGGCAGCCCCATCGATCGCGGTCGTCATCCCCATCCACAACGAGGCCGCATACCTCCCCGAAGCCCTCCCCCGCCTCTTCGCCGAGCTGGCGGAAGTGTCCGCGCCGGTGACCGTGACATTCGCCGAGAACGGCTCCACCGACGGCACGGGCGATCTGGTGCGATCGCTCAGCCCCCGATATCCCGGGATCCGGCTCCTCGAGCTCGCTGCACCCGACTACGGCGCCGCCATGCGCGCCGGATTCCTGGCATCACAGGGCGACTGGGTGGTGAACTTCGACATCGACTACTTCTCCGGTGACTTCCTGCGGCAGGTTTTGGAGCGTTCAGACGAGTCGGATGTCGTGGTGGCCTCCAAGCGCGCCCCGGGTTCGGAGGATCATCGGGGCCGGTTCCGGCGCCTCGCAACCTGGGGTTTCAATCTCATCCTGCGCCTGCTCCTCGGCTCCAAGGTGTCGGACACTCACGGGATGAAGGCGCTGCGGAGGGCCGTCGTCGACGAGATCGCGCCGCGGGTCGTCTCGAGACAGGATCTCTTCGACACGGAGCTCGTCATCCGTGCCGAGCGAGCCGGCTACCGCATCACCGAGGTGCCAGTGATCGTCGATGAGCAGCGCCAGGCGAGATCGAGCCTGCTGCGGCGGGTGCCCCGGACACTGCGCGGCGTGTGGCGCATCCGCCGATCCCTTCGGAACTCGGGGTGAGGTGCCGGAAAACGCCGATGGCCGGCAGATCTTCCGTCGACGAGGCGCCGCCGGCGATCGATTCTCAGAAGACGATGTCGCGGTAGCCGGCGAACTCGGGAATGATGATGATCACCGCCGCCGCCAGGAAGGCGAGGTTGGCCTCGGTGCGGTTCAGGGGCCCCTGCAGCGCGTTCGCCCCGTTGACGAGCAGGGTCGTCAAGTCCCACGCCACCAGATTCGCCGCGGAGGCGCGCCGCGTCTCCGAGCCGGAAACGGGCCGTCGGTGAGCTGGAAGGTCCGGCGCCGGATGGGGGGGGGACGTGAAGGTGGCGAAGGCCGCCACCGTGTTGGTGACACCGATGAAGCTCACCTTCACGAGATGCCGGAAGGCTTCGAGAGTGAAGGAGCTCTCGAGATTGCGCTTCACTGAACCGTCTCGCTCCGTGGCGATGTGCGATGGAAGCGCCGCCGTACCCACCAGACGGCGATCAGGCCGACCAGGCCCCCGAGGGTCAGCAGCTTGCCGAGATTCTCCGCCCACGTGTCGCTGAACTCGATCACGACCTCCTCCTGGGTCGGCACCACCACCATCAACGACGGCGTCGCCCGATACGGGCCTTCGGCCCCGGTGGCTTCCCAATTGGGGAAGTAGGAGACCTTGACGAGGTGGGGTACCCCGACGGCGCTCGTGCGGAACGAGATGCGGTGATCCTCGAGCACGATGTCGGATACCACGGCGTCCTCGGTCGCCAGCGCCGATCCGACGTCGTAGGGACCTTCCACGTCCTCGACGCGCAACCAATCATCGGGTCCTTCGGCCACTACCCAGTGATCGAGCTGATCGAGCTGGCCATACCACTCCAGTGCCATGTCGACGAAGTCATCGCCCTCGTACACCGCCGGTGTGAACGAGGCGATATCGACCAGTGAGCTCTCGGGGAGCGCGAAGACGGTCCACGGCTCGGCGTACGCCACCTGCTCCAGCCCTGCGTTGCGGGCCGCCTCGGTCGCTTGATCGCTCATGCTCACGTAGTAGGCGACGTCGAACAGCTCCAGGTGCGCCAGGGCGCGCCCATCGAAGAAGTGCGATCCATCCCGGCTGATCATGTGCCCGTAGTCGAGGCCGCGCACAGGATTCGACGGCTTGATGCTCACCTCGGCAGCGTTGAGGAAGTGGAAGGGCGTCGTCAGCGACGACTCGAAGAACACTCCCTCCATCGAGGGATGCTCGTCGCTCCAGTATGGGAACAGCATGAGCGCCATGGACGTCCCGTATTTGTTCAGCTCGTCGCTCGCCGCCTCCCACATGATCCGACCGGGCGGCAGAGCATCGACCTCCTCCATCAGCGCCGCCAGCTGCGTGTAGTTCTCTCCCTTGCCCTCATAGCCGGTGTAGTTCCATCGGGCCCAGCCGGGGACGTCGTGGATACCGGCCACCGTCACGTTGAGGAGGATCAAGAGAACGACGAATCCCCCAACCGCCAGGTTCTGGCGACGCTGCGGCAACATCCGGGCGACTGTGACCAGTGCGAGACCGACGGCGATCCCCGCGAACAGATACATCCCCATGTACCAGTAGGGCAGCAGCCGGGCGTTGTACACCTTGGTGAAGCCGGTCAGGGGAATGAGCCAGTAGACGATGAACGGGAGAACGGTCATCGTGGCCAGCACGGCGACATCCTCCCGGCGCAGCAACGTCCACACGAAGCCGATCAGGCCCAGTGCCACGATTGGGATGAACTCGTTGGGCAGCGGTGATCCGAAGCCGGCGTCACCCAGGAGAGCCTTGACCGGGCTCCAGCCCATGTCGGTGGTCATCCCCTGCATGATGCGAACCGCCACCGGCAACGCCCAGAACGCCGCCAGCGCGAACCCGACAAACCATGAAGTCGCGAGCGTGCGCGGACCACGCCGGCGTAGCAGGAGAGGCAGCGAAACGACGACCACCACGAGCGTGGTGATCAGGTGGCTCAGCGCGGTCAGCGCCAGCAGGATTCCCGCCTTCGGCGTCAGCCCGCGACCCTCCCTGGTGTCTCGGATCACCGTCGCCAGGTAGAACAGTGAGAAGGCGAAGGACCAGGAGAACGAGAATTCCCCGGCGAGGGTCGACTTGATGTTCGCACCGAAGATGCTGAAGCTCTCCATGAACACCAACATCGTGCCGGTCATGGTCGCCACCGCCGCCACGACCCGGGAGGAACCGATGCTCCTCGCCATCATGTAGGCGGCTGCCGGGAGCGCCAGCAGCCCGGCGACGGTGACCAGCTTGAAGGCAACCCCGTACGGCAGCAACAGATCGAGCAGCACGGTGACCAGCGCCGGGAGCGGGAAATAGAAGTACAGGACCGGAAAGCCGGCATACCAATCGTTGCTCCAGCCAAGGATCCGCCCCGCGGGGAGGAGGCTGTCGCGCAGGTACTGGGGGAGGAGCACGTGAGCGCCCATGTCACCGCCGGTCGGCGTGTTGGCTGTGAGCAGTGCGGGCCAATGGAACTCGACCGAGAAGTAGGGGAACCCTGCCCGTGAGGAATAGTTGTCGACCACGCCGAGCATGACCAGCAGGATCAGCGTCGTTGCTGCGACGATGGCGGCGATGGCCAGCGTCTTGCCGATGGGCCGACGGCGTCGAGAGGGCGGCGGAGGAACCGCGGAGGTCACGTTCACCGGCAGGAGGCTAGCGACGCACCGCGCTTGCGCAGGCTCAGGACCGGGTGCGGCGTGCCAGATCGAGCACGGTTTCGAGCCTCAGTTCTTCGCCGTCGCGGTTCCACCAACGTGTCTCGCACTGGTGGCACGAACAGAACTTGACCTCGGTTCCATCCGGCAACGTCAGCTCGATCTCGATCACGTTGTTCGCCCCGCAAACCGCGCACTCCAACGGCGCGGCGGGAACGCCGCGTTTCCTAGCCATGGTTCGTTGATCGTACTACACGCGCCGCGTCGAGACGGCGACAATCAGGCCGGCGAGAGCATCCGGCGAGTCGCCTCGACGTGATTCAGCCCAGAGCCGCCCGGGTTCTCGGGCGCACGGCGACGGCGAATGCGACTCCCCCTCGCTCAACTGCCGGCGGCTTCAGGAATCTCATCGAGCTTCCCTACATAGCGCGAACGGCGCTTGCCGTCCTCAGACCAATACGCGTACCAGTAGGGACCGTGGGGACACCGGCTACAGGACGCCTTGCCGCATTTGACCCACCGTCGCCGGAGCTTCACACCCGGATCCGCCGACGAGAGTGCCACGCCTCGTCGCTCGAGCCGTGCCTGCGCCAAGATGAGGAGACGACGCAACTCGTGCTCGTCCATGTCCCGGACCGCCTCGAGTACCTCACGATCGATGGGCATTCCCCTACCTCAAGCAACATCCGGTACCGAGAACAGCCGCATGGGTGTGCGCCGGTCCTCGAGCACCCAGCCAACCGGTGGGCTCAAGCGATCGGCGTGCCGATCACACAGCCCGTATCCGGTACCCTCGATGACAGAGCCGACGCCACACAGCCACATCAACTGATCCTGGTAGACGTACGCCATGACGCACGTCGCCGGGGCATCACATCGACAGCAATCGTTCCTCATCCACGCCGCAAGCTAGGGCACCGACCGTCCGGCGACAAGGATCTCGCACACCGCCCGCCTGCGCCGGAGCGAGCAGCACGACACCGGCCTCTCCGACCGGGGATTGTGGATGGCGAACTCATTCGTCGACGGCTACCGCGGAGAAGTAGGCGATGCCGCGCTCGGCAATCGCGCTCCACCCAACCGAGATCGGCGTCGAGGATTCGATGCGATAGCCGCCGATAGAGCTGTCGTACTTCACCGGGGCTCCGAGAACGGACCCAGGTTCTACGAGCATCTTCTCGGCGGGATGGGCACCTTCGCCGAGCGGCTGCAGCGTCACGGTCGCCGGGGCTTCGCCACTGTTGAGGAGCCAGATCGTTGTCTCGGCGTCGGCCAGCGTCCCCGGCCCGGGCGCGAGCCAGCTTCGCGCCGCCTGAGAGGTCCCCACCGTGGCGGCGATGCGGTCACCTGCGGGAGCGGGTGCATCGGCCTCTTCGGTCTCTCCGGCCTCTTCCGCCTCATCGACAGTCGGTGCTTCCTCGGCCACGACCGTGGCGGCAACGGCTCCCGTCGCTCGCAACGTGAGCCCGAACGGTTCGTCGCCGTAGTCCTCCAGTGTGAACCGGTGCGGAATGCCGCGCGGCACATCGGCCACGATGGCTGCAACGACCGCCCCCGAAGTCGTGTTGACATCGATCTCGACGGTCACATCGGACGGTCCGGGGTTGCTCACCACCAGGGCCGGAACGAGGTTGCCGTCGTTGACTACCGGGAACTCCCACGTCGTCGCCGGAGCGGTCCCAGGCCAGCTCCCTTCGTCGTCTCCGCCCGAGAGCGCCATCGCGGGGATGACGAGGCCTTCGCTGGTGGTCACGGTCAGCGCGAGATCATCGAGGAACGGCACGATCGCAGTGAGATCCTTGTCAACCCAGCTCCGACCGGGCACGTCGATCGAGGACAGCTCTGCCAGCCCGGCTTCGCCAAACTCGCTGGTGCCGTCGACACTGACCTTGGCGTCTTCCGGAAATGGGTTGAAGAGACGGATGACCAGCGTTCTCCCGTCTCGGGTGGTGCCGCCCGGCAGATACCAGACCTTGGGAACCGAAGCGATACAGCGGTCGCCGGTGAGCAGATTGTCGGCACTCACCATCGCGGCGGCGGTCGCCGGCCCGTCGCTGAATTCGACGAAACCGGGCGTGTCGCCGCGCCGTACGATCTCGGCGACATCCGCAACCTGCGCCCCCGGCCCTGTCATCACAAACGAGCCTTGGTCAGGTTCCTCGTTCGGGATCGGGGACGGCATCGTCAGCGACACGTCGACGGGCACCGCCGAGGCCAGGAGGAACGATGAATCTCGTAGTGCACCCGACGAGACCCACGGGCAATACCAGACGCTCGATCGGGCCGACGCCGTGACGTCCTGATCGACCGGACCCGTGAACGACGGGAGCGGCGGCGGCTCGGGCTCCGGCATCACGACCGTCAAGGCCAGCAACACTGCGATCACGGTGGCGCCGAGAATGCGCTTCACGGGCGATGCCTCCTCCCCCACCCCGACGCCAGCGCCAGCACCGCGAACACCCCGAGCGCCGCCACCGCCTGGGTCCGGCGGCTTCGGTAGGGCCGGAAGTACGCGACGCCCGCGTCCGCTGCCACCTGATTGCCCCATCCGGCCTGGACCCAGGGACCCGGTTCCCAACGTCCACTGGCGCTCTCCCCAACGAATACCCGTTCACCGGGAGCGGGCTCGCCCTGGTATCCGGTGCCGTCGCGGCTCCATGCTTCTCCGCCCTCCGTCAGTACTCGGACCGGGTCGTCGGCCTCGACGAGGAAACTGGTCTTGTTGGCACCTTGCAGTGGTGTCAGGTCGAATTGGGCCTCGAAGACCGCTTCCAGCGGCGTTTCCCCCGTGACGATGATCCAGCGGATGCCGAACGGGGCGAGTGCGGCTCCGGCGCGCCGTGTCTCGCCGTCGATGAGGATCTCGAGTGCCTCCTCGAACATGTCGTCGCCCAGAAGCGGCTCTCCCAGCCGGGCCTCCCACATCTCGGGAAGCGGAGCGGAGACGACCCGGTAGTCGGCTCCCCTCACCTGCCGTGACGTTCCTGGGAGCGTGTCGGCCGGGCCGATGAGCAGGATCCGGGACGTGCCGGGATCCCCTTCACTGACAGCGGTGAATCCCAACGCCGAGCTGAGCGAATCCTGCGGTAGGCCAGCTCTCCCGGGAATGAGCACCAGGGCCACCGTCACGACAACGGCGAGCGCGCCCAGCGCAGCCAGACCTCCAACCAGACGCCTCCACCCGGCAACGAGATCCACCCGACGCACCGCCTCCAGTGAGACCGCGACCACCAGCGACGAGCCGAGCGAGACGAGGGCGAGCCCCAACAACTCGATCTCGCGACCCAATCCGAGATCAGAGGAACGGGCCAGAAATGCCCCGGCCACACCTGCCAGACCTGCCCAAACGGCAAGCTCTCCGAGCAGCCCCGGCGCGCTGACGAGAATCCCGACGACGGCGATCATGATCGCCCAAGGAAGAACCACTCCAGGCTCCCAGTACGCGCTGCCGGCGGTCAGGTACGCCTCCAGGTCGGCGGCGGCGAGCCAGGGAAAGAGAACGGGAATCGCCAAACCGGTGCCTGCCGCCGCAACGCCGAAAGCCCGCCAGACGGCTCCCTCTCTGGGATTGAGCAGCGTCCAGAGGAGCAGCAGACCTGCCGGCACAACGATCAAAGGGGGATCCAGCACCGCGAGCAGGGCGATGACCCATCCGGCAGCGGCGATCCGACCGAGCCTGGCAATCCATCCTGAGGGCCATCGCGCCAGCGGGACACGAAGGGTCCAGGGAAGAACGCCAAGGGCGAGAAGGGTAGACACCCCGGTCCCGGCAGCGATGGCTCGAGCCGCCGGCCCTGCCATCAGAACGGCTCCGGCGAGCATGCCGGGCACCGCCTCGATGCCCCAGGTGCGCGCCAATCGGGTCATGCCCCACACTCCCGACAAAAACGCCGCAACGGTGAGCACGGCGCTGGTGAGCGCCGGGGAATCGAAGAGCGCCACTTGCACCAGGCCGGCGAACCCGATGAACGGCAACAACGGAGACGTCGACCCGAACCCGGCCGGATTCCACCCTCCCGCGTAGGCACCCACCGCGGCCCGTCCAGATTCCGGGAGCGGAAGGCTGAACCCGACCACCGGCCACCCATTGCCCCACACGGCGCGGGTGGCGATCAAGACAAACACGATGGCCGACGCCCCGACGATGAATGCCGGCTGGCGAAGGTCCCGGCCGAATGAGAGGAGACTCAAGCGGTCCTCACCGGAAAGCCGCGCTCGGAGCTTGTCACCGATCTCTTCCGCCAGAGCCTTCAGCTTGGCAGAGCCACGAAGCTGGAAGCGGAACAGTTCGGCATCCCCCACCGCCTTACCCGCCCGGGCTCCGATACGACCACGAATCGTTGATGGCAACCGGAGCAGGTTCCACGCCCAGGCCCGGATCCACGAGAACAGGGTCCACCGGCCGAGGAAGGGCGCGACGAGGGCCTCGAGGAAACCGATGAGGAACGCGAGAGGGATCGCCCACAGCAGCGTCAGCAGGCTGTAGGCCTTGAGCATGCCACGGATCCGGCCCGCCTCTTCTCGCCACGGCTCTGCCTTGGTGGCCCTCTCGGGAAAGAGCACCTCCGATGATGGGACCACAACCACTCTGGCGCCCCTCAACCGGGCTCGCTGGCACAGGTCGATTGCAGCCGCCTGAGGCGCCAGCGCCGGATCAGGCCCTCCCACCCCACAGGCGAGATCCCGCCGAATGAGCATCGAAGCACCGGCGGAGGCGGCTACGTCGCGCACGACGTCGTATTGGCCGTGATCGATCTCATCGGGGTCGAGTCCCGAGTACGGAACCCCGAACACATCGGTGGCGATGCCGACGGAAACGAGCCTCTCGGGATCCTCGGGCCTGACCAGCTTCGACCCGGCGACGGCGGCGCCCGCCCGTTCCGACTCCACCACCAGTGCCTGAAGGGCGTCCGGCCGCGGAAGGGCGCCGGCGCTCACCAGCCACAGGTGGGTCACCGAAGGCTCGAGGCCGTTCAGCAGACTCGGTATGGAGACCGCCCAATCGACCCGTTCTCGATCGGCGGCCCGTCGTCCCTCCCCGCCGGCACCAACGACCACGATGGTGGCCGGGCCGTACACTTGCCGTTGCAGCCGCTCGATCGTCTCGGGCACGGCAGCAGAGTCGCTGGCCAGGACGGCAGCGACGACCGATACGGGAGGCGTGCTCGCGGAACGCGAAGACATGGGAAGCATTCTGGAGGCACCGACCATACACCGCAATCTGCCGACCGTCCTGCTGGCCGGAGGAGTCGGTGGCGCGCTGATGGCGAGGGCGCTGTCACGCTGCCTCACCCCCGACGATCTGACCGTTGTCGTCAACGTTGCCGATGACGATCGGATCTACGGAGTGCACGTCGCGGCCGACCTCGACACCGTCGTCTACACCCTCGCCGGAGTCGAGGGCCCTCACGGCTGGGGCATAGCGGGAGACACGTTCGTTGTCATGGACCAGCTGTCGGACCTCGGGCTCGAGACTGGCTTCCGCCTCGGCGACCGTGATCTCGCCACCTGCCTACGAAGGACCGCCCTCCTCGACAGCGGGGCGACGTTGAGCGCGGCGACGGCCGGACTGTGCGAGTTCCTCGGAGTGAGAGTCACCGTTCTCCCGGCGAGCAACGATCCGGTTCGGACCAAGATCCACACCGCCGGCGGAGAACGACTCGATTTCCAGGAGTACTTCGTGGCGCGCGGCCATCGCGACGAAGTCATCGAGGTCGATTTCGCCGGCGCCGACCGGGCCCAACCCTCTTCCGGAGTGCTCGATGCGATTCGCGCCGCCGGGCTGGTCGTGATCGCCCCCTCGAACCCTCCTCTCTCCATCTGGCCGATCCTCGCGGTGCCGGGAATCCGTGAGGCCGTCGCGATCAAGGACCTCGTCGTCGCCGTCAGCCCGTTGTTCTCAGGAAAGGCACTCAAAGGCCCCGCCGACCGGGTGATGGCATCGCTCGGCCTCCCTCCCGGGAACGGCGGCGTGCTCGCTGCATATGACGGGTTGCTGAGTCACCTCGTCGTCGACCAGGGCGACGTCGATGACGAGAGCCTCTCCGAGCCGGGGCTCACGGTCATCGCCGCCGACACCCGCCTCGGGGACGTCGAAGCGGCGGAGCGTTTCGGCTCGTGGGTCTGCGCCTTGGCGGAAGCCTCGTGAGCGTACGATGGCCACCGACATGACCGCTGAGCTGATACCGCTCGAGGGCATACCCGAGATCGAGGAAGGCGACGACGTGGCCGCCGTCATCCTCGCCTCGGCTGAAGCCTGCGGGGTCGACTGGCGCAGCGGCGATGTCTTGGTGGTCACCCACAAGATCGTCTCGAAGGCGGAAGGCCGCATCGTTTCGGTAGTCAACGACGACGAGTACCGGGACCTGGTCGAACGGGAGGCGGCGACCGTCGTGAGGCGCCGCGGCGACCTGATAATCGCGCAAACGCGACATGGGTTCATCTGCGCCAACGCCGGCGTCGACCGCTCGAACGTCGCCGCCGGCAAAGCAGTGCTCCTCCCCCTCGACCCGGATCGTTCGGCGCACCGAATCCGAACGCGAATCCGCCGTGCCGTCGGCCGGGACGTGCCGGTGATCATATCCGACACCTTCGGTCGGCCCTGGCGGCGCGGACTCACAGATGTCGCGATTGGTGTTTCCGGGATTGCGCCCATCATCGACCTCAGGGGAACGGTCGATGCCTCGGGACGGGAGCTCCGGGTCACCGAGATCGCAATCGCCGACGAGATCGCGGCCGCCGCTGATCTCGTGATGGGAAAGGCGAAGGCCGTACCGGCCGCCATCGTGCGCGGGATCGAATGGCCACTGGGGCCGGGTCGCGCCACCGATCTCGTGCGCTCCGCCCCTGAAGACCTCTTTCGCTGAGACCATGCCGGAGCTCCCCGAGATCGTCGCCTACCTCGAAGCCCTGCAGAAAAGGATCGGCGGCCGGAGGCTCGAAGCGATCCGGATTCGATCCTTCTCGCTCCTGAAGACCGTCGATCCCCCGATCGAGGCCGCGGAGGGACGCTCCGTCGTCAGCCTCGAGCGCATGGGCAAGCGGATCGTCGTCGGCCTGGAGGACGATCTCTTCCTCGTCCTCCACCTCATGGTCGCAGGCCGGCTCCAATGGCACGATGAGCACAAGGCGATCCCCGGCAAGGTCGGGCTGGCGGCTTTCGATTTCGACGTCGGCACACTGCTGCTCACCGAGGCAGGCAGCAAACGTCGTGCCGCGCTGCACCTCATGCAGGGGCGAGATGCGCTGGCAAGCCTCGACCCGGGCGGGCTCGAAATCGTAGAGAGCACCTATGAGACGTTCCGTCGAGGGCTCCTGGCGGAGCGCCACACACTCAAGCGTGCCCTGTGCGATGCCCGGTACCTCTCCGGGGTCGGAGGAGCCATGGCGGACGAGATCCTCCATGCCGCCCGACTCTCCCCGCTCCAGATCAACATCAATCTGTCTGATGAGGAGATCGGCCGTCTCCATGTGGCCGCCCAGGAGACGCTGCAGCGCTGGGTCGAAATCCGGCGGGCCGACACCGGCGACGGGTTCCCCGAGAAGGTCACCGCGTTTCACGCCGAGATGGCCGTTCACGGCAAGTTCCGAGAACCGTGTCCGGTATGCGGCGCGGCGGTGCAGCGGATCGTGTACGCCTCGCGGGAAACCAACTACTGCCCCAGGTGCCAGACCAGGGGAAAGATCCTCGCCGATAGGTCTCTCAGCCGCCTGCTCAAGGACGACTGGCCAAGCCTCGAAGAGCCGGAAAATGGCTGAGGAATCCAACGGCAGGCGCCTGAGGACGACTGAGACATGTCACGGCGCCGGGCGGCCCCGGTAGCGGTCATTCCTCAGCAGTATCCGAGATGGGCTCCAGGGCACCCCGCCGCAGGTCATGATGTCACGCCACGATTGACCGTGCGTAGCGGGGATTCTACGCTCTGCGCAGGCGAGGATGAAGAGCCGGGGGAAACAGGGGGACGCTACTCGTCGATCCCACCCGGCCGGACATGTGCAGGGGGCATTCGAATGGTGGTATCCGACCGCATTCCTCGGGTCGACGTGCTCGGGGTGGGCATCAGCGCCGTCGATCAGAGAGCTGCCATCCAGGAGCTGAGCCGCTGGATCGACGATGACGAGCACCACTACGTCTGCGTCACCGGCGTGCACAGCGTGATGGAATCGCAGGCGGATCCCGAGCTGCTGACGATCCACAATCAATCCGGCCTCACGGTGCCCGACGGGATGCCGATGGTGTGGGCGGGACGCTGGGCCGGTTTCAGGCACATGAACCGCGTCCCCGGGCCCGATCTCATGCCGGCGGTGTGTGCCGAAGGGGTCGATCGCGGCTGGTCTCACTTCTTGTACGGAGGCGCCGAAGGCGTAGCCGATCTCCTCGCCGAACGGCTCCGCCGCAGGGTGCCGGGATTAGAGATCGTCGGAACGTACTGCCCGCCGTTCCGCTCCCTCACCGACGCCGAGGAGGACGAGGTCGTTGCACGCCTCAACGGAAGCGGCGCCGACATCATCTGGATCGGCCTCGGGGCCCCGAAACAGGAGAGGTGGATGCACCGCATGATGCCCCGCCTCTCCGCCAACGCCGTGCTCGGGGTCGGAGCCGCTTTCGACTTCAACGCCGGCCTCCTCCCCCGGGCCCCCGCGCTGATGCAGCGCGCCGGCATGGAGTGGCTCTACCGGCTTCTCAAGGAACCCCGCCGGTTGGCGAGCCGCTATCTGCGCAACAATCCGCGGTTCGTGGTGAGGATCCTGCACCGGCCACCGCGCCCCATGACGCCGGAGCCCCGCCCGACGGGGCCCGACGGCTAACCGCGCTGGGCGCGGAACCAATCCACGGTCCGGCGCAGCCCGTCTTCCAACGAGGTCCACGGCTCCCATCCGAGGACCTTCTTGGCCTTTGTCGGGTCGAGGCAGGAGCGAGCAAGATCCCCTGCCTTGGCGTCCGCGAATCCGGCCGTCACGTTGGCTCCGGTGAACTCGCGCAACAATCGGAAGACCTCGAGTACCGAAGTCTCCCGTCCGGTCCCGATGTTGAGGTACACGCCGCCGCCGCGGGCTGCGGCGCGGACACACGAATCGGTGACATCCTCGACGTAGACGTAGTCGCGGAGCTGGCTCCCGTCGCCAAAGATCACCGGCGGCTCCCCGCGGAGCAGTTTCTCGGTGAAGATCGCCACGACGCCGGCCTCCCCGTGCGGATCCTGCCGGGGCCCGTACACGTTGGCGTATCCGAGCGAGACGAAATCGAGGCCGTTCCCGTCCAGGAAGTAGCGCAAGTAGTCATCGACGATCTTCTTGGCCACCCCGTACGGGGACTGCGGCCGACGCGGCGCCGACTCGGGCGTCGGAAACACGTCGACGTCGCCGAAAGTGGCGCCGCCCGAAGAAGCGAACACCACCCTCTCGGTGCCAGCGTCCACCGCCGCCTTGAGCACATTCACGGTGCCCACGACATTGATCGACGCGTCGGCCATGGGATCCCTCACGGACTTGCGGACATCGATCTGGGCAGCGTGATGGAAGACAACCTCCGGCTTGAACGACCCAACGACGGCGCCGAACCCTTCGTCGCGGATGTCGATCTGGTGAAAGACCACTCCCCCACTGCGTCGGGCCTCGGCGAGACGATCGAGCCTCCCGGTACTCAGATCGTCCACCACGAGAACCTCGACTCCATCGTCCACGAGTCGGTCCACCAGATTTGCCCCGATGAACCCTGCACCGCCTGTCACGAGCGCTCGCGCCGCCATCATCACCTCACTACTCGGATGAGAGCCCAAGCTACCAGCCGGAGATCAAGACGGATCGCGCCATGTGATGGCGGCACGATCGAACGAACGACTGACAATCAGTAGGCGCCCCGACCGCTCAGCACGGCCGGGATCGTCTTCCTCAGCAACTCGAGATCGAGTCGCAGACTCCAGGTATCGATGTACTCCAGGTCCAGGTCGATCCAGGTGTCGAAATCGAGATCGGAGCGCCCGCTCACCTGCCAGATGCACGTGATGCCGGGCTTCGCCGCCAGCCGCCGCCGCGCCTTGGGTGTGTAGGCGGCGACCTCCTCGGGCAGATGAGGACGCGGCCCCACCAGACTCATGCGCCCCGTCAAGACGTGCACCAACTGCGGGAGCTCGTCGAGCGACGAGCGGCGCAGGAAGCGGCCGACCCGCGTGACCCGAGGATCATTGCGGATCTTGAAGATTGGCCCGTCCTGTTCGTTGAGGCGCCACAGGTTCGCCTTCTCTCGATGGGCGTTGGCGCGCATGGAACGGAACTTCATGAATCGGAACAACTCTCCGTTCTGTCCGACCCGGTCCTGCGTGTACAGGAGCCCGCCGCGCGATGTCGTCAGCACCGCGATGGTGATCAGGAGAAACAGCGGTGCCAGCAAGACCAATGCCGTGACGGAGACGATGACGTCGACCGCTCGCTTCGCCGCCAGTTGCCGCTTCGCCGCCGAGAGGTATCCGATGCGCGGCAGCACCGCGACACCATGATCGATGGTAACGACCGGATTGCCGGTTCGCAGATCGATGACCGCGGCAGTACCGGAATCCTCTGCCTCGGTGACTGCTTCAGCCGGATTCGATTCAGGACGAACTCGACCTACCTGAGCAAGATGCCCCACTTCGGCCCGCAACGCCTACCCCCTCGTAGCCCCTGTTTGGCTCACTCCGCCTGGATCCCAAGCCCGTGGGATGCCCAGACAGTGTTCCCCCGGCTACGGTCCGCACACGCCCGCGCGTACCGCGCCGTCTTCTTGAGCCGATGTTAGGCAATCGCTATATCCCACGCAAGGCTATTCCTCATACGCTCGAGGTGAGTAGACACCGTCCATCCCCAGGCTCGAAGCCCTATGGAAACTGCGCCTCGGAAGACCCCCTCGCCTTCTCCGCCGCCGTCGCGAAGGCGTCCGGATCGCCATGTCCTCTTGACCAGCTTGGCCGCTGTGGCTAGAACACTGCAGGCGCGTAGCAGGCCTCACAACGATGCCTCAGTCAGATTCTCCGAGCTAAAGGCCATGCAGAGTGGTGACGATAACCACTCTGGGGAGTGGCCCGGTATGGACGGGTGGAGCGCACCGGTGGAGAGCAAGGTGACGAGCCACAGAAACTCCGTTGTCTCGTGGTCACGCGCCGTCCTGGCAATCGCCCTCGTGACCGGTCTTGTCGCAGCTGTGCCGGGACCCGCCGCGGCGTCGGGCGGCACGTTCATCGACGACGACGACAGCGTGCACGAGGCCGACATCGAGACGATCGCCGCCGCCGGGTTCACCAACGGCTGCAATCCTCCCTACAACGACCACTACTGCCCATCCGATCCGATCACCCGGGGGGAGATAGCGGCCTTTCTGACCCGGGCCCTGTCACTTCCGTCGTCGTCGACGGACCACTTCGACGACGACGAGGACAGCATGTTCGAAAGCGCCATCAACTCGCTGGCCGAGGCAGGCGTGACTCGAGGCTGCAACCCGCCGGCCAACACCGACTACTGCCCCGACGAGAGTGTCACCCGGGGCCAGATGGCGGCGCTGCTCGTACGCGCCTTCGGCTTGACCGACCCCGGCCAGGGCGACTGGTTCACCGACGACGACAGCTCGATCTTCGAAACGGACATCGATCGCCTCCGCCAGGCTGAGATAACCGCCGGATGCAACCCTCCCACCAACTCTCGCTTCTGTCCCAACGACGTAGTCACCCGCGAAGCGATGGCCTCCTTCCTCGTCCGTGCGCTCGAGCTCGACCCGTACTTGCCGCCCACGATCCAGCCTCCTCCTGCGCTCCCTGCTCTTCCCGAGAACTACGACGTCACTTTCGAGCCCGGAGACAACGTCGCCGCCACCGTCGCCGGAGAACCTGCGGGTACGAGCTTCTACTTCGAGCAGGGCATCTACCGCCTCCAGGAGATCACGCCGAAAGACGGGGACATCTTCGTCGGCGAGCCCGGCGCCGTGCTCTCGGGCGCCAAGGTCCTCTCGAGTTTCAGACGCGACGGAGATCTCTGGGTCGCTTCTCGCCAGACGCAGCAACACAGCAACGTGTCACAGGGCGAGGAGTACGGCTACTGCGTAAAGGGGTACGCCGCCTGCGTCTATCCCGAGGACGTCTTCATCGACGACACTCCCCTCCTTCAGGTCTCCAGTAGGTCGCAGGTGACCGCCGGCACGTTTTACTTCGACTACGCCACCGACAGGATCTATCTCGCCGACGACCCGAACGGGCATCTCGTCGAGGCCTCGGCCACCTCCCATGCCTTCACCGGCTCCGCCGATGATGTCCGGATCCAGGGTCTGATCATCGAGAAGTACGCCACTCCGGGAAGGGAAGGCGCCGTCAACGCCCGCATCGGCCGGATCGGCTCGGCCGGGGAGCGCTGGATCATCGCCCGTAACGAGATCCGCTACAACCACGGCTACGCCATCAAGATCGAAGCGGACATGCTCATCCAGGAGAACTACCTGCACGACAACGGCCACATGGGCCTGGGCACCGTGGCCGACAACGTCAGGATCCAATGGAACGAGATCTCCTACAACTGCCGCGCCGGCTTCAAGTGCATGGGGTGGAGCAGCGGCGGCGTCAAACTCGACTTCTCCGACCACGTGATTGTGCGCTGGAACGAGGTCCACCACAACTTCGGGCACGGGATCATGGTGGACTGCGGATCGGTCGATGCCCTGATCGAGCACAACACGGTCTACGACAACGAGGGCATCGGCATCCAGCACGAGATCAGCGGATCGGCGACGATTCGCTGGAACGACGTACGCAACAACGGCTACCCGATCCCCGGGCCCGGCGACGAGCGATACGAATACGAGTTCCAGGGGATATTGATCCTCAACTCCGAGGACAGCGAGGTCTACGAGAACACCCTCGTCGGAAACGCAGACGGGCTCGTCGCCCGTCAGGATCAACGCCCCCGGCTCGAATACGGTGAGGGCCACATCTGCGACGGGTGGTACGACCTCCGCGACGCGAACGTCCACGACAACTACGTCGAGCTCTCCGGTGACGCCACGGCCGGCATCGACCTCTCCGGTATCTCGGACTACTCGTACTTCTGGTCCAAGAACAATCGTTTCGAAGGAAACGACTACGTCATCGACGGTGGTGAGGACCACGCCGTCTTCCGGTGGCTGGAACGGCTCGTGACCGCCGCCCAGTGGGTGGATGCGGGCCAGGACGCCACCGGCACCTTCACGTTCCGCTGAGCCCCGCGCTCGCCTACTGCGTAGGATGTTTCATCCCGATGTCGCATCCTGCGACGGCGAGGTCCGAGCACGTGAGGGTCCTTCAGATCCACACCCACTACCGCGAGCCAGGCGGCGAGGACGCGGTGGTGCGCGCCGAGTGTGATCTTCTCCGATCGGCGGGACACGATGTCGTCGAATGGCGGCGCCACAATCCTGATGGCGCCCTCGCCGCTGCCGTCGCTCTGCTCGGTGCGCCATGGAATCCCGTTCGAGCCCATGAAGCGGCCCGAGCCGCCGCCGAGAGCGCCGCCGACGTGGTACACGTCCACAACCTCTGGTTTGCCACCTCACCGGCTGCGCTGCGCTCTGTGAGACGGGCCACGGCGGCCCCCATCGTCATGACGTTGCACAACTACCGCCTGACGTGCGCCAACGGCCTGCTGCAGCGGGACGGCAACCCGTGCGAGCTGTGTGTCGGCTCGAGCCCCTGGCCGGCGGTTCGTTACCGCTGCTACCACGATTCGCGGGCGAAGTCGGCCGTCGCCGCCGCCACGATCGCGCTCAACCAGCGACTCGGGACCTGGACGGACAACGTCGACCGCTTCCTCACTCTCACCGAGTTCGCCCGCGGCCGCATGATCGCCTCCGGCCTCCCCGCCGCCAAGATCCACGTCAAGCCGAATTTCGTCGCCGATCCGGGAATCCGACCCCATCCCCCTTCAGCGTCGAGAGACATCCTCTTCGTGGGCCGCCTCGCGGCGGAGAAGGGCGTCGCGACACTGCTCGAAGCCTGGCGCCTGGCCGCTCTCGACGACCTTCGCCTCATCATCGTGGGTGGAGGCCCGCTCGAAACGGAGCTGCGCCGAGGAGCCTGCCCTGGAGTCGAGTTCCGTGGCACGGTTCCGAGCGATGAGGTTCGACTCCTGATGCTGTCAGCCCGGGCCCTCGCCTTTCCCTCGGAGTGGTACGAGGGAATGCCGATGACCCTACTCGAGGCTTACGCAGCAGGGCTGCCGGTCATCGCGTCCGATCTCGGGGCGATGAGCGAGATCGTCGCGCCCTTGGGCCGTTCCTGGCTCGTTCCGCCGGCCGACCCGACCGCCTGGGCAGAGTCGCTCTCGGCGCTGCCGAGCGCCACTCCACTCGATGCCGCCGGCACCGCCGCCCGCCGGATCTGGGAAGCTCGCTATTCCCCGGCCCGCGGCCTCGAGCAGCTCCTCGAGGCCTACGCCCTGACCGCCTGATCAGCTCATGGCACCGGCCAGCTCGTGCCGGCGGCGCCGGCGCCGAGGACGGAGACCCTGGGCATCGACGAGCGCGACCAGCAGGGCAAAGAGCATCAGGTTGACGTTGAGCCAAGCCCCGAAGCCGAGGCCGACCAGGTTCTGCAGGATCAACGGAATGGGCAGGATCGCGAACGCCGTGTCGACACGCCTGAGGAGAGAGCGAGCAGACCACACCACCACTCGCAATACCGCGAACATGAACGGCACAAAACCGAGCAAGCCGACACCGACAAGCGCTTCGAGGAACCCGTTGTGGAGGTGGGTGAACTCGTCGGCGTCGATGCTCTTCAGCGCGACGAAACGGCCCCCCACCCCAAAGCCGTATCCGGTGATCGGCTCTGCGAGCCAGGCCTTCATGCCCGCCGCCCAGAAGGTCGTACGGCCGGTCATCGTGTTGAGCGAGCCCTGAACCTGATCCCGTGAGAGCACGTCGATGATCTGCCTGAAGTAGAGACCGCCCAGGGCGACACCGACCGGCGCAATCGCGAGGGTGAAGAGCACTCGGCGGTACAAGAAGAGCAGCACAGCCGTCGAAACCACCCAGATGGCAACCCCTTGGCGGCCCGAGGCGAGCACGGTCGAGAGCGTTCCCATCGCGACCAGGGCGAGCCAGGGACGAGCTCTGGCACGGTCGGCGGCGGTGAAGTAGCTCGCCAGCCCGAACGCCGCCAGCATCGCTCCGATGGCCGAGAAGGCATTCGGCCCGCCGAACGGCGCCACCATGGTCTCATGGAAGAAGAAGCCGCGGCGGCTCAGTTCCTCGGCAAACAGGCTCGGAGCCACGAAGAAGCCGATCAGAGCGACCGCGATGAGGAAACCCTCGAGGTACAGCAAGAGCCCTATCGTGCGCTTGAGCGCGTCGACCGAGTCGGGCCTGGAGAGAATCACCCACACCAGCGACAGGGCCAGCGCCAGCTCCAGGACCTTGCCGGCGGTGACCAGGGGCGCCACCGAATAGGTGACCGAGAGTGCCGCCACCGCCCAGTAGACGCCAAGGGCGAGCATGCCATAACGGTGCATGCGAATCGCCGGGGTCAGGCGGGCGACGGGTGCGAGCATCGGGAGGATGACGAGCAGTGCTGCCAGGGAAAGGGCGGCGCGGGTCAGCGTCTCAGCGACGAAGGGATTCGCCAGCGTGTCTTCCGCCCCGAACCGATCGGCCCGGGCGTGGGTGGTGAGCATGATGAGGATGAGGGCGGCATGCTCGCGCCCCAGTCCCCTGCTGAGCGTCCTCATGCCGGCCGGCAATCCGCGGAATCGCAGGAAGGCCATGGCGAGCGTCCACAACACCGCCGTCCATATCAGACCCTGCATACGTTCCCCGTCCGCCTCGCCAAGGTGCTTGGTGATCGCCCTCGGTCGATGCTAACGATCCACGGCTCGAACGAAGTCGGGCCTGGAGCGTCGTTTCTGCTTCGCCACCTCACACCTTGAAGATGCTGAAGACCGCGTTGAGCCCATGATCCTCCACGGGGACCCGTTGTAGCAACGTACGCGACTCGAGGTCGTAGCGGGCGATGTGCGTCCCGACGCTCTTCCTGAAACCACCCTTGACCCAAGCCACGTTCTCGCGGATCGCAGTCGGCCGCAGCCGCGAAAAGCCCACCCAGACACCGTCCTCGTCGACGTGGATGCCGCGGCACCACCCGAGCTGGGCCCGTTCGTCGCCAATCTCGGTGAGATCCACCACCTCGACGACCTCGAGGCTCTCGGTGTCGGCGATGGCGATCGAACCGTTCACAGCCGTGAAGTAGACGCGGTCGCCGTAGACGAAGCCGTCGTGCACGCGCTCCACCCCGATGTCGATGCGGCGTGAGGGATCTTTGATGGATACCGCGTCCATCTGCTTGAACCGGGTGACCCAGATCTCGTCCCCGAGTTCGAACACGTGATTCGGGTGCGATTCGTAGGGCTTGGTGCTCGCCACCTTCCGGTAGTCGACCTCTCGTGAGAATCGGCTCCAGGGATCGCCCCCGAGCACGTGCCAGCGGTTGATGACGTCGCCCTCCATGGTGATCTCGACCAGCTGGTCGAGGCCCGTGTTGACGACCAGCAAGGTCCCGCTCTCGCGGGGTCGCACATGATGGATATCGTGGAACGACGGCAGTGAGATGTGGCGAACGAGCTCGAAACCCGGGTAGGTGTAAACCAGGATCTCGGTCTGCGTGCTCAAGTACAGCGTGTCGCCCACGAGAGTGCCCTGTTTGAACAGAACCGCAGGTTCCTCGTCGGCGACGAATGCCGGCGGTGACTCGTAGGAGTGGACGGTCGAGGCCCGGCCCGCAGACTCGTCGACCGCCAGGACATGGCCCCGAACGTACTTGTACCAGTGCCCGGCGCCTTCGCCGAGCGCCCGGGGTCGGCGCTGCTGGCCACCCGTCACCAAGAGCGTCATGAGATCCCCCTGTAGAAAGATGCCTACCGAGCGCGAGACCTTAGCGGACCCGGCATTGCACCATGGCCGACGAAACGGGGAACCCAACCCAAATCACGCCATGGGCGGCCCGGGTATTATGCCTCGCCCGGCGCGTCTGCCTCGTCGATCCCCCCGCCGGCACTCGGCGCTCGGACGCCGGATACGCGTCAGGAGGACAGATCTTGTCGCCAGCACCACGGAGATCGGCCGTGCGGTGAGACGTTTTCGAGCCATTCCCGCCGGCCTGGTCGACTCCGGCCTCTCGTCGCTGGCAACGTTCGCTGTCGGCCTCTACGCAGCCACCGTGTGGCGCGACGATCCCGGAACGCTCGGCATCTACGCTCTCTTTCTCGCTGCCTTCCAGATGGCGGCGAGCATCCCCACCCAGGCCCACTTCATCCCGGCCGAGAAGGCGGCGTTGCTGCTCGAAGGACGGCCACGCCTCGTGCTCATGCCCCGCATCGTCCTCCTGGGGCTGCCGTCTTCGGTGGCCGCGGGCCTCGTGGTATCGGCGGCGGCGATCGTCGGAATCGTGAGGGGGCTCCCGCTCTCCGATCAACTGCCCTTCGTGGTGACGGCCACGGCCGCCACCGTTCTCTTCCCAATCCAGCATCACACCCGGCGCCTGCTCCACCTGGCATCGGTCTCGTGGGCGGCGGCCACGGTGTCGGCGCTGCAGTTTCTCGGCGCCATCGGCGGCCTCGGGTTTCTCCGGCTGGTCGATGCACCCACACGCTGGATCCCCATCGGCGCATTGGCCATCGCCAACGGTGTCTCGCTGCTCGGAGGCTTGGCTCTGGGAACGTGGCACCGAAGGCACCATCGAGGCCTCTCCACTCCCGAGCTGGAGCGGGCGAGGGGATCACTCACCTACCAGAGACTGTTCGAGTCCGGCAAGTGGTTGGTCTCGACGGGCATCATGTCCACCGGCAACAACTTCGTCGTCGCCGGTGTGATCACCGTTCTCGCCGGCCCGGCGCCTCTCGGACTCGCCGAAGCAGCGAGGATCGTCGCCCAGCCGATCCTGGTTCTCGCCACCGGTCTCAGTGCCGTGCTCGCCCCGCCCTCGATGGAAGCGGGCCTCCAGCGCAATCGTCATGACGCCCGGCGGGTCGCCCGTGTCTTTCACGGCGTCACCGCCGGCCTCGGGCTGCTCTACCTCGCGGTGGCTGCCGTCGATTGGCCGCTCAACCCACTCGCCAGATTGGTCCCGGCCGCGTACGACGTGTCGTGGCTGGTGGCGGTCAGCATCGTCGCCAACGGCCTCAACGGCGCCGCCTTCCCCGGACGATTCGAGCTGATCGGGGGTGATCGCGAGCGGGATCTCTTCGGGGCCGAGGTCATCGCCAACGTTGCCCAACTCGCGGTCGCCGCTGCCATGGCCTCGATTGGGGCCGACGGCGGTTCGGTCGCCGCTCATGCACGCCCCGCCGGCTTCCTCGTTCTCGGCGCTACCCGGCTGCTCGCCTACCGGCCGCCGCTGGACCGCCACTACGCAGCGGCCGAACCGAGCCCCAGTATGCTCGGCGACTCCCACAGCACGACGGAAGGTTGAAGGCTCGTGCAGACCAAGGAGTTCCCACCCGGCTGGGGCCACCTCTCCGTCCCGATCGGGAGCCGGGCGGAGACCCTCGCCGGCATCGCCATGTACACGCCTGGTTCGTGGCGCGGCATCGTGGCCCAACGTGCCGCCTGGTGGGGAGTGCGGCTCGGCGGCCCCCGCATGCTGCCGGGTCCGCGTCGGGCCTGGGAGCCGCCGATGGACCACGAGACCTGGCACGAGCTTCGATCCCGGCTCGATGAACAGGTCGGCCCCTACGACAGCTGGGCGGCCTACCTGCGGCGCGGAGGGCGCACCGGCCTCCTCCTCCTGCTGCTTCGGAAAGGCACGCCGGTCGGATTCGTCAAGGCGAGGGCCGGAGGCAGCGCTGTCATCGAGAACGAGTTCCGAGCATTGACGGCGGCTCATCGGTCACGGCCGGGTTCTTTCGTCGTCCTCGAGCCACTGGGAAAGGGAGCCTGCGGGGACTGGAGCTATCTGATCAGTGCGCCGCTGCCGCCTCGCCTGCACCACCGCGGCGACGCTGCAGGCCTTCCGAGGGTGCTCGCCGACATTCAGGAAGCGTTGGCATCGCACCCCAAGCACTCCGAGACTCCCGCTCACTGGGCACCGGCACACGGCGACTTCGCCCCCTGGAATCTGCGCCGTATCGCACGGCGCGGGACCTACCTCATCGATTGGGAGGAAGCCGGCTGGGCACCGCCGGGATCGGACATGGTGTACTACGCCGCCTGCGCCTCAGCACTCGGTCGCCCGGTGAGGGGCTTCACGATCGAGCCCGGCGAAGCGGCTCGCTACTGCTGGGCCAAGGTCCGGTCTCGCGTCGACGACCGGCTCGGCCGCGGCGAATCGCTGGCCGCCCTCGACCGTGGCCTCCTCGACGCCCTGGCGCCGGGCGCCGGCTAACCCTTCTCGCCCCGCCGCCACCAGCGAGACCGGAATGTCTCCCCGCGGCGGCGCTGCTCCCGGTTGCGCAGGTGGCGCTCCCAAGCGAGCCTGGTGCGGAACGAGGCGAGCCTCCACAGGTATGGGCCCCGCGTGTCGGGATGCATATATGCCACGAGCCGCTTCGGCGGGAAGATCAGCTTCCACCACCACCGAAAGGCCTCCCCGCGGCGCCCTTTCATGGCGAAGGGGATCCAGTAGCGGGTCCGCACCATGCGCGACATGCCGACGTGTCCCTGCAGCCGGCTGCTCTCCGGCCATGCCATGCTCCACAGGCGCCGTGCCACCACTCCGGTGGCCGGGACCGGCACATCGAGGTCGAGCCAGGACACCACCACCCGCAGTGACTCGTAGGTGTGCAGCGCCAGCCCCTCGCCGCGCACGAAGAGGTCAACGAGGTCCCAGTCCATCTCCGATCCCCGGATCATGCTCGCCACGTCGAAGAAAGACAGGAGAAACGAGAATCGATCCTTCTGGAGGTGGAGCAGGGCCTGCACGAGAGCCATCTCGGGTCCGAGCACCCGGATCTCGGTGCCGCCGGGGACGGCAATGGTGCACGTGGTGTCCCAGATGAGGTCGAGCCGGCGAACCGGGATGCCGAGCTTGATCGGCTCTTGGTGCAGATCGACGGCGACGCCGCTGGGAAGATGGAGGTCGACGCCCTGGACGGCTCCCCCGTCGATCATCGCCTGGATCGTGCCGGCCACGGGGTGATCGGGCTGGAGAAGCGCCACCAGCTCTCCGATTCGGCTGATGTGGCTGGGAGCCACGAACACGTCGACGTCGGCACAGGGACGGAGTCCTTCTCCCGCGTACCAACGAGCCTCGGTGGTCACGCCCTTGAACGCCGCCAGGTCGATCCCGTGGGCGGCCGCCACTGCGTCCACCCGGACCAACTCTCTCCAGAGCATCTGATTCGACACCCGGACCGCCAAACGATGCTGAGCGAGCCCCGAGCTCAGATCCGGTGCAAGAGAGAGACCTTGGGCCTGGGCCGCCTCGTGGAGCAGGCCGAGCATACGGTGCTCGGCCGCCGAGGCGACGAGTTCCGCGGGATCGGCGACGTCGCCCAACGGGCGGCCCGAGGCGAGTTCCAACAGCGCTCGGTGGGGCCTACCCACGAGCGAGGCTCGCCCGAGGTCGTCGCCATGCCCGGCTCGTGGCCATCGTACGGCCCATGTTCGGTCATTCCCTGCTCGATCGCAGCCGTCTCTGCTGCAGGAATGGGGATGATATCGTCTCACATTCTCGGTTTGGCACCGGGAACTAGTGTGGTGCCCACCAGATCGTGGCCAGGGGGACATTCGATGCAGCAGACGGAAATGTACGGGACCATCGAGCCGACGCTGCTGCGCGCCGTCTGGCGCTACCGGTGGCTCGTGCTGGTCACCACGCTGCTCGTCATCCTGGCTGTCTGGGTGTATTCGAACTCGACCGCAGTCGAGGAGTTCCAGGCCGAGGCCTCCATGCAGGTGGAGGATCCTCAATCCTCGATTCTGTTCACCAGCTCACCCAGCACCCGCCGGGAGGAGTATGTGGCAGACCAGGCCGAGATCCTTCGCTCCGGTGACGTTGCCCAGCGTGCCGCCGACATCGCCGGCAAGACCGATTCCTCATTCCCCCACGACACCGAGGACATCCTGACCCGGACCGACATCGTGGTGACCAGCGACGCCGGGTCGGTCATCCTCGTTCGCTTCGTCGCCACCCAGCCTGACTGGGCGACGCTGGGTGCCAACTCCCTCATCGAGGCCTACAAGGAGCTCCTGTCGGACGAGACCGAAGCCAGCTTCGCATCCCGCGTGAAGGTGCTGGACGAGCACATCATCGCGATCGAGAAGGAAGTCGCCGATCTCAACAGCCAAATCAGCAGGCTGTCCGAGCCATCGGAGGCCGCGCTGGAGATCGAGCAGCGTCTCGCAGAGCGCCGAAGTGAGCTGCTGAGCCTCAGCGCGGAGCGTGACCGCACCAACGACCCCACCCGGCTCCAAGCGATCCGAACCGATATCGAGGATCTCACGAAAGAGGTGGCGCTGCTGGAGACGTTCCTCACGTTCGAGGTCGTCGATCCCGACATCGCCGAGCTGCAGCAGAGGCGCAGCCAACTCTTCCAGCAGATCGACGATCTGACGGTGCGCGCCAACGGCATCGTGGTCGACAGCCAGCTCCTGGGCAGCGGAGTCGTCCTCACCAATCCGGCCGTGACCGCACCGCCGCTCGACAGCGGACTCCGCAAGCTCCTCATCGTCGGCGCCTTCCTGGGACTGCTCTCCGGAAGCTCGCTCGCCTACCTGCTCGCGTTGCGTCACCGCACCATCGAGAACCGCAATCAGCCGGAATCGATCTTGCAGGCACCGCTGGTAGCCAGCGTTCCCAACTTCCGGCTCGAGGGCATCAACGCGGTCCTCCCGGTGCGACACGCCCCTCGATCAGCGTCGGCGGAGGCATTCCGGTTCGCGGCCGCCGCGCTCGGCCTTCCGCGCAGCAGCCCGCAGGACAGACCCATGGCGGGCGCCAAGAACGCGGTGATGGTGACCTCTGCGAGCGCCGGAGACGGCAAGACGATCGTCGCCGTCAACACCGCTCTCGCCGCGGCGCGGGAAGGCAAGAGGGTGCTGCTCATCGACGCCGACTTCGGTAACCAGGCCGCCACCGAGTTGCTGGCCCCCGAGATCCGCCCCGAGCGGGGCATGACCGAGGTGGTCGAGACCGGAACCGCTCTGACAGACGCCATCATCCCCATCGAAGGCACCGAGTCCACCGGCTTGCACCTGCTGCCGCGAGGACGGCGCCAGACCACTGCTCCTGAGTTCTTCCGACTCCCTGCGACCCGCGAGTTCCTCACCAAGATCCAGAAGTACTACGACCTCGTGCTCCTCGACGCTCCTCCCATCCTCCAGGTGGCATACTCCAGCACCGTGGCCGGGATGGTGGACAAGATCCTCGTCGTGGTACGGCATCATGGCCCGGCGGCCGAGCTCGAGGATTTGCAGGATCGGCTCGAGTTCATCGGAACCCCCACGATCGGCTACGTCTACAACCTGGCGCCGCTGCGCTACGAGATGACCCGCACCGAAGGCTCGATGAAGGACGTGTTGGGTACGCCCGATCATCCCGACGACGAGGCGTGAACCTCGGGGGCCATCCGCGATGACTGCGGAGGCGTGGCTCACCCTCCTGGTCCTGGCCATCGCCATCTTCGCCATGGTCCGCGATCTGGTGCCGCCGGCGGTGGCGATCCTCGGCGGGACCGTGGTACTCCTCCTCGCCGACGTGATCACGACCGAGGAGGCGTTCTCCGGATTCTCCAATCCGGCCCCGCTGACGATCGCCGTGCTCTACATCCTCGCCGCCGCCGCCGCACGCACCGGGCTGCTCCACCCTCTCGTGGCCTCCACCCTCGGTACGCGCCGCTCGTTGCGTCGCGGCCTGGGACGCCTGCTACCGCCGGTCGCCCTCGCCTCCTCGGTCCTCAACAACACCCCGATCGTCGCCATGCTGGTCCCCGAGGTCGGCAGCTGGGCCTCCCGCCACGGCCAGCAGCCATCACGATTCCTCATGCCCCTCTCGTTCGCCGCGATCCTGGGCGGCACGGTCACCCTGATCGGCACCTCGACCAATCTCGTGGTCTCGGGCCTGCTCGAGGCGGCCGGCCACGAGCCGCTCGGGTTCTTCGAGATCACCAAGGTCGGCCTCCCCATCGCCGTGATCGGAGTCGCCGCCTTGGTGCTGCTGGCCCCCCGCCTGCTGCCCGATCGTCCCTCGACCCAGGACGAGCTCACCGACCGGATGCGTGAGTTCACGGTCGACATGGTCATCGACCCCGGCGGCCCTCTCGACGGCGCCACGGTCGAGGACGCCGGCCTGCGCGATCTCGCCGGGGTGTTCCTGGTCGAGGTCAGCCGAGGTGACGAGACCATCGTTCCCGTTTCCCCGACGACCCGCCTCCACGGTGACGACTCACTGCGATTCGCGGGAAGGGCAGGCGACGTCGTCGACCTCCACACGATGCGAGGCCTGCGGTCCGGCGCGGAGAACCAGATGCGCCGATTCGACCTTGAGCGCTCCAATTTCTTCGAGGCCGTTGTCGGGGCAACGTCGCCGCTGATCGGGAAGACGCTCAAGGAGGCCGGGTTCCGCGGCCGCTACGGCGGTGCGGTGATCGCCGTGCACCGAGCCGGCCAGCGAGTGGACGCCAAGCTCGGCGAGGTGCCGCTGCGCGTCGGCGACACGCTGGTGGTGCTGAGCGACGAGGGATTCCGCGATCGATGGATCGACCGCGGCGACTTCCTGCTCGTATCGCGGCTGGGTGCCTCCCCCGTGGTCGCCTCCACCAAGCGGCCGCTGGCGGCGGCGATCCTGCTGGGGGTGGTGTTGCTTGCCGCCACCGGGACGGTGTCGGTGCTCAAGGCCGCCCTGCTCGGCGCCCTCGCCGTGCTCGGATTGCGCATCCTCCGACCCGGCGAGGCGCGAAGCGCCATCGATCTCGACGTCGTGCTGCTCATCGCCGGCGGCTTCGGCATGGCCGCCGCCATGGAGAAGTCCGGCCTGGCGGAGACGATTGCGACGGGCCTGGTCGACACGTTCGGGACACTTGGCAGCATCGGGGGCCTGCTCGGCATCGTGCTGGCGACGATCCTCCTCACCGAGACGGTCTCGAACACCGCCGCCGCCCTCATCGTCTTCCCGATCGCTGCGTCGGCGGCCGACGCCCTCGGCTTCGATCTGCGCGGGGTCGCCATCGCAGTGGCGGTGGCGGCTTCGGCCTCGTTCCTGACGCCCGTCGGCTACCAGACGAACGTGATGGTGTACGGCCCCGGCGGCTACCGCTACACCGACTACTCACGGTTGGGGGCGCCGCTCACCCTGCTCGCGATCACGGGAATCCTGGTCTTGGTTCCCCTCTTCTGGCCCCTCTGAGGGCTGTTCCAGCCGCGGCGTCGGGCGCCAACTCTCGAAGGCGAGCCCGATCGACAGCGCCAGCGTCGCCGACAGGAGCGGCTCCTCGACAAGCTCGTCGATCTCGAAGCTGCCGCCGCCTCGGGCGAGCAGTCGACGGCAACCGAAACCGTGCACAGCAGCGACCGCAGCGACACAAGAACTCACACCAACCGCCGGAGCCCTGCGCCAACGTCCACGCCGGCGGCACCCCAGAGAGGCCTTGCTGTACGAGCCTGGCTAATCCGGCGTCCCGATCGTGGCGGAAGCATCGAAGCATGCCGCCACCGATACTGAACGATCCATGCGCTGAATGCACAACAGCCACCGCGAGGGCGACTCGCGCCGCGACGGCGGGGGCAGGTTGCCGCGATTCGGACCGCGATCCATACCACGACGATGGTCGCTCCCATTGCCGCGGCCAGCACCCAATTCCCTAAGTCGATCAGGCCGAGCGACCGATACTCGGCGAGAGCCAGGATGAGGATGAGGTCGATGACGAGGGCCAACGCCAGGACGACGAGTGCGCTCCTGCGGGCGTCTTCGCCCGGCCACAGGGGTCGAACGCTCGAACAGACCACGGACACATCGAGTCGTCGGCCATCTGACTCCTCGTATAACCTGGCCCCGGACCCCCAGCGACAGGCCGTGCCGTGACCAGGAACCGATCAACGCACCGCCCGAAGGCGGCTTCAAGCCTCCCGCTGGCAGGCGTCGCCATTGCCGCGCTCGCCCTCGTCGCTGCCACCGTCCTGGCAACCACGCCCGCCGAGGCTACGGTGACCTGTGGATCGGTGTCGGTTGCCCAAGGGTCCTCGGCCACCAAGTCCATCAGTGTCTCGGCAGATGGCGGTTCTGTGCTCGCGATCACCGGCTCGTCGGGTGACATCACGAACAGCGGGCTGAGCCCTGCCTCCGGCACGGGGAACTGGTCGTCCTCGATCACGGTCTCGGCGGGCGCCACCGCCTCGGGAACAGGATCGGTCTCGATCCAGCAGATGACCACCGGGGCCGATCCCAAGACGTTCAACTGCACCCTGAGCGTCACCATCACTCCGACCACCACGACGACGACCACCACTTCGACGACCACCACTACGACCACGACCCGGCCGCCGACGACCACGACGACCCAGCCCCCCACCACGACCACCTCCACAACGACGACCACGGTCCCCGACACCACCACCACCAGCTCCACCACCACCACTACCAGCTCGACGACCACCACCACTACCAGCTCGACGACCACCACCAGCTCCACCACGCTGCCGCCGTTCGCGGTGACCACCGTGCCCGGGGGCACCGCTCTCGGGGAACCCGACGGCAACGGAGGGACCGACTTCCTCTCGGAGAACTGGTGGTGGCTCACCATCATCGGCCTGGTGCTCGTCGCCCTCATCGCTTCCGTTGCCGTGTTGCGGCCTGATATCCCCGGCTTCGGTGGCCGAGTTCGCGCCGCCGGTCCTGCGACCGCCACCCGACGCCGGTCCGATGGGCGCCCGGCGCGGCGCGGCCTCGGCCGGTGGATCGGCGACACCGTCTCGCCGAGTCGTTTCTCCTCCCGGCCCGCTCAAGTCAAGGGCCCGACGGTGAGTCAACGGGTTCGCCAGTCCAAGGTGGCTCAGGGCATCGAAGAGAAGGTGGCCCACCCAAGGGTGAGGCGGCCCTCGCTCTGGCAACGCTTCCGGAACGCCCGCATCTTCGATCGATTCCGCGACTCCGAAGTGGTCGATTCGATTCGGGCACGGACCTCAGCGCGTCGGGTCCGCCAGAACATCAAGCGCCGCCGACGCTGATTTCCGGCACCGCGCTCCGTTCCCTATCGTCGAGGACGCGCCAATCGGACCTCACCTGAGTGCAGCGTCACACGACCAGATACCGTCTCCACGACGAGCCCCCCGTCGGCCGCAACGTCCACGGCGAGCCCCGTCCCGCCGGGATCCCACGCCACCTCGCTGCCCACGGTGACACACGCCTGCCGGTACTCGTCGCGTTCCCAGTCGGGGCTCTCGAAGCGCAAGAGCGCCCTTCCCGCCCACGATTCCGCCAGCGATCGGGCGGCGTCAGGGCCTGGATCCTCCGGAACGAGGCCGGCGGCCCCTTCCGGTGGCTCGAGCCACCACAGGTTGACCCCGCAGCCGCACACCACCACCTCCGAATCCGCCTCGACCAGGATTCCCCCCACCTTTCCCCAGACCGTCACGAGGTCATTCGGCCACTTGAGCCCGGTCTCAACGCCGAAGATCTCGCTCACGGCGTCGCGCACCGCCAGCCCGATCATCAGCGGCATGGCGCTGCACACTCGGCGGAGATCGGCCGGCACCGCCAGAGAAGAGAACATCGCCCGAGGTGCCTGCCACCACTCGCGGCCTGATCGACCACGACCGGCCAATTGCCGCTCGGCAACCACGAGCACCGGCCGCTCACCGTCGCTCTCCCGGAACGCCTCCAGGGCTCGGTCCTGGGTCGAAGCGACTTCTGGCAGGACGATCGTCGCGTAAGGTGTAGCCATCTCGCCGGTTCGTGAGTCAGAGATACACAGGCGCTGCGAGCATACCGGAGATCCCACCGTGAGCACGGACGAACAGATCGAGCACCTGCGCCGCTTGCGCCAGGAGGCGATGGAACCTGCCAGCCGGCGTGCAGTCGATCGCCAGCACGACGCCGGGAAGATGACGGCGCGAGAGCGAATCGACCTCCTCTTGGACAAGGGCTCCTTCCAGGAACTCGACATGTTCACCAGGCATCAGGCGAGCGGCTTCGGCATCGAAGCCCGCCGGCCCCTCGGAGACGCCGTCATCACCGGCTGGGGTACCGTCGACGGCCGAACCGTCTTCGTCTTCGCCGAGGACTTCACTGCCTTCGGAGGCAGCCTCGGCGAGGTCGTCGCCGACAAGATCTGCAAGATCATCGACCTCGCCCTCGACACCGGGGCCCCACTCATCGCCCTCAAGGACTCCGGCGGCGCCCGGATCCAAGAAGGCGTCGTCGCCCTGGACGGATACGGGCGGATCTTCGAGCGCAACGTCCGGGCATCCGGCGTCATCCCCCAGATCTCCGTCATCATGGGTCCCTGCGCCGGCGGCGCCGTCTACTCGCCCGCCATCACTGATTTTGTGTACCAGGTCGAGGAGACCTCCCACCTCTTCATCACCGGCCCCGACGTGATCAAGGCCGTCACCGGCGAGGAGGTCACTTTCGAGCAGCTCGGCGGCGCCCACACCCATGCCAGCAACTCCGGGGTGACCCATTTCGTGACGGCGACCGGCCGCGTTGCGCTCGAGGAGATCCGCTACCTCCTGTCGTTCCTGCCGAGCAACAACATGGAGGTGCCCCCCTACTTCACTCCGCTCGACCCGTCTGATCGCATGGAGGAAGCACTCACCGAGATCATCCCGACCTCGGCGAACCAGCCCTACGACGTCGTCGACCTGGTCGAGATGATCGTCGACGACGGCGAGTTCTATCAGGTGCACGAGCACTTCGCCGAGAACATCGTGGTCGGCCTCGCTCGCCTCGACGGCTACTCCGTCGGCATCGTCGGCAACCAGCCTTCCGTCCTCGCCGGCACCCTCGACATCTCGGCGTCGGTCAAGGCAGCGCGCTTCATCCGGTTCTGTGACGCGTTCAACATCCCCGTCGTCAGCTTCGTGGACGTCCCCGGCTTCCTCCCCGGCGTTGACCAGGAGCACAACGGAATCATCCGCCACGGAGCCAAGCTCCTCTACGCCTACGCCGAGGCCACCGTTCCCAAGGTGACGGTCATCACGAGAAAGGCCTACGGGGGCGCATACATAGTGATGAACTCCCGTGCTCTGCGAGCCGACGTCGTTTTCGCGTGGCCCACCGCTCAGATCGCAGTCATGGGCGCCCAAGGGGCGGTCAACGTCATCCACCGGCGCGACATCGCCGCCGCCGCCGATTCCGAAGCGAAGCGTCGGGAGTTGATCACCGAGTATGAGGAGCGATTCAACAATCCGTACCTGGCGGCCGAGCGTGGTTTGGTCGACGATGTGATCGAGCCGCGCGAGACACGACCGCGCCTGATCCGAGTCCTCGAGATGCTCCGCACCAAGCGGGAGTCGATGCCGCCAAGGAAGCATGGGAACATCCCCCTGTGATGTGTACCGCACCGGACACGCCAGCCGGACTCGCTGCCTCGGACCCCCCTTCTAGGATGCGCTCGTGGAATCCATCCTGATCGCCAACCGCGGTGAGATCGCCGTTCGTGTGATTCGCGCTGCTCGCGAGCTGGGCCTCCGCACGATCACCGTCTACTCCGAACTCGACCGGGATTCGGTCCACGTCGAACTAGCCGATGAAGCCTGGAACATCGGTCCCCCACCGGCTTCCGAGTCATATCTCAACGCCGCCAGGATCATCGAGGTAGCCCGCGCCGCCAAAGCCTCGGCGGTGCATCCCGGTTACGGCTTCCTCGCCGAGAACGCTGGTTTCGCAACCGCCGTTATCGACGCCGGGCTCATCTGGGTCGGACCGCCGCCGGAAGCCATCGCAGCCATGGGCGACAAGATCGCGTCCCGGCGAGCCGCCGATGCGGCCGGGGTTCCCAGCGTTCCCGGCACTCTGGATCCCGTCTCCGACGTCGACGCGGCACGAGCTTTCGCCGCTGCCCACGGCTACCCGATCGCCGTCAAGGCCGCCCACGGCGGTGGCGGCAAGGGATTGCGGGTGATCTTCGAGGAAGCCGGCCTCGAAGAAGGATTCCATGGCGCACGGCGCGAGGCCGATGCGTACTTCGCCAATCCCGAGGTCTACGTGGAGCGATACCTCGATCATGCTCGCCACGTCGAGGCCCAGGTTATCTTCGACACCCACGGCAATGGCGTTTTCCTCGGCGAACGCGACTGCTCGATGCAGCGGCGTCACCAGAAGCTCATCGAGGAGACACCAGCCCCCGGCCTGTCCGAGGAGCAGCGGCAGGCACTGGCGCACGATGCCCTGGCGGTGGCGAGGGCAACCAACTACGTCAGCGCCGGGACAGTGGAGTTCCTCATCGATCAGGACGGCTCGCACTACTTCCTCGAGATGAACACCCGGATCCAGGTCGAGCACACGATCACAGAGATGGTCACCGGCATCGATCTCGTCAAGGAACAGATCCGCGTCGCGGGGGGCGAAGCGCTCTCACCGGATCCGGTCGAGCCACGGGGCCACGCCATCGAGTTCCGGATCAACGCCGAGAACCCGGCTTCCGGGTTCCTCCCCAACCCGGGCACGGTCGTTGCCTACCGTGAGCCCGGCGGCCTCGGCGTCCGGGTCGACAGCGGGGTGCGTGCCGGATCGGTGATCAGTCCCTACTACGACACCCTGGTGGCGAAGCTCGCCGTGTGGGGCCGCGATCGTGACGAGGCGATTGCCCGCGGCCGCAGCGCGCTGACGGCCTTCGAGGTGACCGGAGTCGCCACCACCATCCCGGCTCACCTCCGGATCCTCGAGAGCGACGAGTTCCGTGCCGGCGAGTACTACACCCGGTTCGTCGAGGATCGTCTCGACTTCAGCGATCTAGTCGCCACCGGTGGACCTCCCCTCCCCCAGGACGAGGAACAGGAAGAGCGGTCGATGACGGTCGAGGTGGGAGGACGGCGCTACGTCGTGCGCTACTGGGCGCCGATGATGACCGTTCCCGCCTCGGGAGGGCAGCGTCCTGCTCCCCGCCGCCGCCCCCCGAAGCTGGGGCGTGCCGGCAGCAAGGAGAACGGCGGAGTCGTCACGGCTCCGATGCAGGGAACGATCGTCAAGGTCCACAAGACGGCCGGGTCCTCGGTCACCGCCGGCGAGCCGGTGTGCGTGCTCGAGGCGATGAAGATGGAGAACGAGATCAGGGCGCCGGTCTCGGGCGAGATCGTCGACCTGCGGGTCCAGCCCGGCGACACCATGACGCCGGGCGCCGTCCTCATGGTCATCAGGTAGCACGGCCCACAACACCCCGCGCCTGGAGCTACCACCGCCACCAGGCCGCAGGGCGCGCCCCCATCAGGCAAGGCGACACCGGCGCAGCACCGGCTGGGCGAGCTGAGAGCACGTGGCAGGGAGAACGCCTCGACGGGAAACGGGCGCGATCTCAAATCCGAGAACGGGCCGATCCATCGTGTTGTCCGGTGACTTCCCTATCATCCGGTGACGCCGCCGGGTCGATGCCACCCGGGGAACTATCCGCCCTCTCCGGACGTCTACACCCGGACAAAGCATGGATCCAAGCATTCACCTCATCGAACGGCGCGAACGCCGCGGGAAGCGCATTGCCGCACTGGCGTTGCTCGCCGTCATCGCCGTGCTCAGCTCCTCGCTGGTCGGCATCTTCGCCTTCCTCGAGACCAACGCCGCGTTCGGCACCGTCCAGGATTTCGAAGAGCATTACATCTGCAACGCCCAGCAATACGATCTCAGTTTCCCCGACTTGGGGAGCCTGTCGGAGGTCTACACCTCCGACGGAGTGCTGCTCGGCAAACTGACCGAGCGCAACAGCCAGCCGGTGGCGTTCAAGAACGTGCCGGAGATCGTGCGTTACGCGATCGTGGCG
The DNA here is from genome assembly GCA_964569015.1 of uncultured Acidimicrobiaceae bacterium. Classification (GTDB taxonomy): domain Bacteria; phylum Actinomycetota; class Acidimicrobiia; order Spongiisociales; family UBA5794; genus CAYQEC01. The sequence goes on from CAZMSN010000002.1 coordinate 71,017, forward strand.
GCCGAGGACGGTGACTTCTACGAGCACGAGGGCATCGACTTCCGTGCCATCGCCCGGGCCGCGGTCGCGAATGCGCGCAGCGAGAGCGACGGCGTCCAGGGTGGCTCGACCATCACCCAGCAGATTGTCAAGAAGAACTTCCTGACCGAGGAACGGACCATCGAGCGCAAGATCTGCGAAGCGGCGGTAGCCGCCGAGCTGGAGCGCCGCTACACCAAGGACCAGATTCTCGAGTTCTACATGAACTCACAGTTCTTCGGCTACAACGCGTACGGGGTCAAGGCGGCGGCTCAGGAGTTCTTCGGAAAAGAGCTGGACGAACTGTCGATCGCCGAGGCGGCGGCGATGATGGTGCCGATCCGCAATCCCAGCTTGTACAACATACGAGGCGACATCGAGACGGTGACAGCTCGCCGCGATTCGGTGATCGAGCAGATGGAGAAGCTCGGCTTCATCACGGCAGCCCAGTCCCGTGCCGCCAAGGCAGCGCCGCTGGAGACCATCGAGCACGAGGAGCTCCAAGACCTCGAGCAGGCGGTCATGATCGCAGCCCGAGACGACCTGCTCAACGACTCTTCGTACGGCCTCGGCGACACCTATCAGCAGCGCAAGCAGGCGCTGTTCGGATGCCCCGCCGACGACACGGAGTGCGAGGGTGGCGGCGGCCTCACGATCACGGTCACCGTCGACTATGCCCTGCAGCAGGAGGCAAACCGGATCCTGCGATCGTGGTTTCGCGACCTCACCGGCCCCACCGGCGCCATCGCCATGGTGGACAACAAGACCGGCGCCATCCGAGTGATGGCGAGCGGCCTCGACTTCGGCGAGGACATCGCCGCCGGGCAGCGCCCCTACGACCTCGCCACCAAGGGACGGCGGCAGGCAGGCTCCGCCTTCAAGCCGATGGCCCTCGTCTCCGCCCTCGAGAACGGCAGCCTCTACGACTGGCCGATCACCCTCGGCACCTGGTGGGACTACACCAGCCCGCAGATCATCGACTGCGGCTACCCGTGCAGCCCGGAGGGAAACATCTGGACGGTGCACAATGCCGGCGGTGGCGGGGCCGGAATCCGCACCCTGGAACAGGCCACGTATCTGTCGACCAACACCGTCTTTGCCCAGGTGTCGCTGGCCGTCGGCCCCGAGAACATCGTCGAGACCGCCCACAAGCTCGGGATCGAATCCCCGCTCAACCCGGTGCTCTCCATCGCCCTCGGCACCCAGTCGGTCAGCCCGCTCGAGATGGCTGCGGCGTACTCGACCATCGCAAACTTCGGCGAGAAGGTCGACAGCTACCTCATCGAGAACATCGAAGACGCAGACGGCAACGTGCTCTACCAGCACGAGGTGGAGCGGGAGCGGGTGCTCGATTCCGCTCTCGCCGCCGCCGTGGTGCGCACCCTCGAGAAGGTCACCAGCCAGGGCACCGCATCGGGGGTGCGGGGCGAACTCGGCCGGCCCGTGGGCGGGAAGACGGGAACCGCCCAGGACTACCGGGACGTGTGGTTCATGGGCTTCATCCCGCAGTACACCACCGCCGTGTGGGTGGGATACCCCGATGCCCAGGTGGAGATGGTCAACTTCACCGTTTACGACGAGCGGGCGGGGAGGGAACAGTACATCGCACGTGCCTACGGCGGCACCGTCGCCGCCCCGGTGTGGACGGACTTCATGCTCCACGTGATCGAGGACCTGCCGGTCGAAGAATTCCCACCCAATCCCGAGGGCACCGAGGACTACTTCCGCACGCCCACCACCGAGGTGCCCGACGTGATGGAGATGACTGAAGAGGACGCCACAGACGCCATCTACAAGGCGGGTCTGCGCGCCGAAATCCAGATGATCGCCTCTACCGAGCCCGAAGGCACGATCCTCGGTCAGGACCCCGAGGGCGGCACCACCATCAACCAGGGCCAGGCCGTCATCGTGCTCATCTCCACCGGAGTGCCTCCTGAGATGCCGAGCTTCATCAACGTGCCAATCGAGGAGTTCGAGGATGTCCTCGCAGCCTTCAACGAGGAGAGCGGCCTCAATCTCACCTGGGTGCAGGAGGAGATCCCGGTCGAGGATCCCACCTCGTGGGGCCGCATCGTGGGAACCGATCCTCCCCCCGGCGCCCTCATCGAGCTGGAGCAGGAGATCACGGTGATCGTTGGTGTGCCGCCGCCCGAACCACCGACGACCACCACCACGACAACGCTTCCTGGTCCCTGACGGCGCTCAACCCGCTGCCAGACGTGCCTCTCAGGCGGCTGCCTGCTCGTCGAGCGGGGCCACCGACAGCACGAGCCGGGCAGCTCCCATCTGCTGCACCCAGGAGATTCCCGCCAGGGTGCCGACGTCGAATCGGATGTCGCCGCCTCCCACCTCCGCGCCCCTCTCGATGAGCACGACGCTGAAGACCCGGTCTTCCGCGAGCACCTCGCTGGTCATCTTCGGCGCAGCCACGACCGTTCCCAGTAGCCGATCTTTCGCGACCCAGCACAAGACTCTTGCACTCACATGGTACTAATTGATATCAATTGACTCATGAGGTCATCACAGTCGTCGACGGCGCCCGGGAGCCTCCTTGATGTTCGTCCTCCCATCGGGGATTCCGCGCCATTCCCGGGCGCCGTCGCCCCTTTCGATCGTGTCCGTCCCACCGCCGTCCCGCGTGCCTTCATCCACCCGCGGGTCTGGAACGCCGATGCCCATGGATTCCCGGCTGATCACCCCTACGTCCGCCGCTACTGGACCGCCGCCATCGGCGCGGGGGCGGTCGCTGACCTGCTCCGACTCGCCACCGCCGCACGACGCGATCGCTCCCTGCGCCAACCCCGCTACCTTCCGCCCCTCATTCGGGCCGGTCTCGCCAGCGTGAGGAACGGCGAGGTCCACGTCCGCACTCGCATCCCTCAACTCCCTCCACACCTGATCCGTCGACTTCCACCCCGTCTACGCCGCGAGCACGCCGCCGTCGAGTGCGGCGAACGAGGGGCGTGCCGCACCTGATACCGTGTGGTGCATGGATGCCAGCGTCCGAGATGCAATCGCGGTACTCGGCGATCGCTCGAATATCCTCGTCTTCACCGGAGCCGGGATCTCCACCGAGTCGGGGATCCCCGATTTCCGCAGCCCGGGCGGGCTGTGGACAAAGCTCGATCCGGACGACTTCACCCTGAGTCGCTACCTCAGCGATCCCGCGGTGCGGGAACGATCGTGGAACGCCCGTTTCCCTCGGCTCTTCGGCGGCGCCGCCCCCAACGCCGCGCACCACGCCATCGTCGACCTCTGGAAGGCGGGCCGGATGATCGGTTGCGTCACCCAGAACATCGACGGCCTGCACCAAGCTGCCGGGTTGCCGCCGCACACGATTGCCGAGCTGCACGGCAACGCCGACGGCATCGCCTGCCATGCCTGTGGCAGGCCGGCCAACCCAGTTGACGTCGAAGCCCGCTGGCGAGCCGGCGACCTCGATCCCCGCTGTCTCGCCTGTGGGGGCATTCTCAAGTCGACGGTGGTCTTCTTCGAGGAGATGCTTCCCGGAGAACCGATGGAACAGGCATATGCCTGGGTCTCCGAGGCAGACGCGGTGATCTCGATCGGCTCGAGCCTGTCGGTGTTCCCCGCCGCCTTCATCCCGCTCGAGGTGGTGGGCCGCGGACACCCACTGGTGATCGTCAATCAAGGCCCTACCGAGTTCGATCAGCGCGCCACAGTGCTCGTTGGGGGCAAGGCCGGCACCGCACTTCCCCAGATCGTCGACGCCCTGGCAGAGGCGTAGCAGCCTCTCCGGCCAGCGAGGTCCCGCCCATCTCACATGCGATAGCAAGAGGTTGCTTCCGCTGCTGATCGACGGCGATCACGCTTGCACATCAGAGGATCGAGGCGCGTGAGGCACTGAGACGTCAGTCGGAGGTGGGGTGCAGCCCGGGAATGCGGGCATAGCGCACGATGGGCTCACGGACGAACCACGACACCGGCCGGCTCGGCTCCTCGACGGCCGGCTCGGCGGTAGCCGCCGCGATCGCCGGCGCCTCGGGCTCGGGCACCGGATCAGGCTGAGGATCAGGCTGAGGATCAGGCTGAGGATCAGGCTGAGGATCAGGCTGAGGATCAG
>CAZMSN010000002.1:75218-83612 GCA_964569015.1 uncultured Acidimicrobiaceae bacterium
GCTGAGGTGGCGTCACCAACCCGGGCGGGCCCTTCATGAACACCACGGTCACCCACATTTCGTCCGGTGATTCTCGGACGACGCCGACTCCGATGTAGTTGTAGTCGCCCAGCACGTTGGCGCGGTGGCCGGGCGAACTCATGAAGGCGTTGTGGATCGAATCGGCAGTCGGCCCAACGCCGACGTTCTCGCCGAGCCCGATCCAGCTCCCGCACACCGATCCCAGCTCGGGATTGTGGTAGAGGGCTCCCTGTTCGAGCATGTGCTGCGAATGGGCACGAGCGTCATCTGCCAGATCCCAATAGACCTCGACCGGTTCGAGACCTTGGGCAACCCGCTCTGCGTTGATCTTGGCAACGAATGCGCCTTCCGCCGAAGCGTGTGCTGCCGGTGCGGCGAAGCCGGTGAGGATGATGGTGAGCGTGGCGAGAAGGGAGAGCGTCCGCCGAAGCCGTGCCATTTGGAAGGTCCCCTACGCGAAGTAGCTGCCGTTGCTACTCTCCGTATCGTCCAGGGGCCGGCATTCTTGAGGATTCTGAGTGGTCGTCCCGACCACCCAACGTGGCAGAAACCGCCGTCGGAGGAATTAGCCCGCGATGCTCTCGGCGAGCGCCACGAAGGTCCGCACCCCGAAGCCGGTGCCGCCTTCGACGACATAGCCGGTGGTCGCCTCCGCCCTGGCAGGACCCGCGATGTCGAGGTGGACCCAGGGGATCTCACCGACGAACTCGGAGAGCAGCAGCGCGGCCGTGATGGCCCCTCCGTACCGTCCTCCGATGTTCTTCATGTCGGCAATCGGCGACTCGATCTCCTTGCGGTACTCAACCTCCAGCGGGAGTCTCCACATTTTCTCCCCCGCCCCGCGCGCTGCCGCTCCCACCCTCTCGGCGGCGTCGTCGTCGTTGGCGAAGAGGCCGCCGATCTTCGAGCCGAGCGCCACACAGCAGGCCCCGGTGAGCGTGGCGATATCGACGATCAGGTCCGGCTCGCCCTCGGCCGCCAATGACAGGCCGTCGGCGAGCACGAGACGCCCCTCGGCGTCGGTGTTCAGCACCTCGATGGTCTTGCCATTGCGGACGCGGAGCACGTCACCCGGACGCTGGGCGGCACCACCGGTCATGTTCTCGGTGAGTGGCGTCACCGCCGTCACGTTGATCGAGAGACCGAGCCGGGCAATGGCTTGCATGGCACCGATCACGGCGGCGGCGCCCGCCATGTCGGTTTTCATCGTCTCCATGCCCTTCGCCGTCTTGATCGACAGCCCCCCGCTGTCGAACACGATGCCCTTGCCGACCAGCGCCAGCGACGCCGACGCTCCGGGGGGCTCGTAGCGCATCACCACCATGCGGGGCGGATTGGTGGCGCCGGCCGCCACCGCCTGCAAACCCCCAAGACGCTCAGCCGCGATCTGCTCCTCATCGAACACGTCCACCGAGAAACCGGCCTCGGCGCCGATCTCGACAACCCGCTCCGCCAACACCTCAGGCGGCTTGGCCCCGGCCGGCTCATTGATCAGGTCACGGGCGAGCGCCACGGCCTCGGCCACCACCCGACCGTGCTCGATCCGCTCCACCGCGTCGAGCCCCGCCCCGACGAGCATGAACTGTTCGGTGAGAACCGGCTCCGGCGCGGTGCGGTACTTGTCGAAGCGGTACTGACCGAGCAGAAAGCCGACGGTGACAATCTCGGCGGCATCGTCGATCCCGATCTGCTGCAGCGTCGTGGCTACGACCCGATGGCGGACAGTCGCTCGCCCCGCCGTCCCGGCCACCCTGCGCAACGCCTCGTCGTCCACCTCGCTGCCCACGCCGACGAACACCACCTGCTCGAAATCGATCCCCCCGCCGGCGGGCACCGTGGCGACCTCCCCCGCCTTCCCCGTGAAATCGGCACCGGCGAGATAGGCATCGAGCCAATCGCCGAGCCTGTCGGCCGCCCAATCGGCGCCCGGCCCCCACACCCGGTCCTCGAACACCGGGACGACGAGGGCGCCGCCGGCCACCGTGTCCACGCTTTCCGCGGGAATGATCTCGATCACGTTTCCTCCTCGTGACGGCTGGGCATCCACGCCCGCTCGGCGGCTCGCACCAGCACATACAGGTAGTCGGCGAGGCGGTTCAGGTAGGGCACCACCAGCGAGCCCTGGCAGCTCTCCACCTCGGCATGAGTGACCGCCCGGCGCTCGGCGCGCCGTACCACGGTCCGTGCCAGATCGAGGGCCGCCGCCAGGCGTGTCTCCCCCGCCACCATGAACTCGGTGGGAAGACCGTGTTCCTCTGCGAGTCGATCGATGGCCGCCTCCAACGCCTCGATCATCGGCTCATCGACCCGGCTGACGCCCGGCTCCAGCTTCGTGTGATTGGCGGGAGCGGTCGCCAGCTCAGCCGCCACCACGAGCAGCTCCCGCTGGAGGCGCAGGAGCTCGTCCCCGAGCGAGTCGCCGCTGGCGACCTCGGCCCGGGCTACCGCGAGGGCGGCGACGGCCTCATCGACGGTGCCGCACGCTTCCGGTCCCGTGGCGTTCTTTGCCACCCGGCCTCCGTGGAGCAGCCCGGTGGAACCGTTGTCGCCGCGCTTGGTGTAGATCCTCACGCCGGCCAGCCTAGGGCCACCGCCGCCGGAGTCGGTTCCGACCCCGAGGCCAACTGTGTCAGGACCAGGACTGTGCCGGAGACCCCGATCACCTCCGGAGGCCCGTCAGCCCAGCCACTGCTCCACTCGCCGAGCAACGTGTTCGGGGGTGATCCCGAACTGCTCGGCCAGGACCCTCGCAGGCGCCGAAGCCCCGAATCGATCGATCCCGAGGCGCAGCCCGGAGCGGCCCGTGATCTCGGCCCACCCGAACGTCACGCCTGCCTCGAGCGAAGCTATGGGGAGTCCACCGCCGAGCACCTCACAGCGATAGGCCTCGTCCTGGGCTTGAAACGCCTCGACGCACGGCATCGACACCACGCGCAGCGACCGCCCGGCGGCTTCGAGCCGTTCCGCGGCCTCCAGTGCCACCCACAGCTCAGACCCGGTGGCGACGAGGACCGCGTCGGTGCCCGGCCGGGCCACGTACCCACCACGCTCGACGGGCACCCGATCGCCGCCTCCCATCGGGACCGCCTGGCGGGTGAGCACCAGTGCAGTCGGACCGTTGGTGCGGTTCAGGGCCACCTCCCAGGCGCCGGCGGTTTCGGCGGCGTTCCCGGGGCGGATCACCCAGAGCCCGGGAATGGCGCGCAGCGCCGCGACGTGCTCGACCGACTGATGGGTCGGGCCATCCTCCCCGAGGAAGACCGAGTCGTGGGTCCATACCCAGATGCTGGGCGCCCCCATCAAGGCTCCGAGGCGAACCGCACCCCTCATATAGTCGCTGAACGTGAGAAACGTGGCGCCGTACGCCCGCAATCCGCCGTGGATCGTGATCCCGTTGACGATCGCCCCCATGGCGTGCTCCCTGACCCCGAAGCGCAGATTGCGTCCACGGCGATCCTTCTTGGAGAAGTCGGTCGACTCCGTGATCAGGGTGTTGGTGGAGCTGGCGAGATCGGCGGCGCCGCCGATCACATCGGGACGCGATGCCGCGAACCCGTTGAGGACTCTGCCGCCGATCGACCGAGTTGCCGCCTTGGCATCGGGCTCTCCGGCCGGGACGTCGAGCCGCACCGGCTCTGGGGCAAAGTGGGTACACCATGCAGCGGCCACCTCGGGCTGCTTCGCCGCGATCATCTGGAACCGGCGCTCCCACTCGCTGCGCGCCTGGCGACCACGATTCATCGCCTTCGAGAAGAACGCGGTGACCTCGGGCGGGACGTGGAAAGGCGGGTGCTCCCAACCCATCAACTCCTTGACCCGAGCGACCTCCTCCTCCCCGAGGGGCGACCCGTGGGCCGCCGCCGTGTCCTGCTTGGCGGGGCTGCCGTAGCCGATGTGGGTCTTGCACGAGATGAGGGAAGGCCGCTTCTCCTCGGCGACCGCTTCCCGCAGCGCCTCCTCCACCGCCCCCCGATCGTGGCCGTCGACGGTGAGCGTTTGCCACCGATAGGAAGCGAACCGCTGCGGGACGTCCTCGCTACACGACAACGGCATCGGCCCAACCAGCGTGATGGCGTTGTCGTCGTACAGGTACACGAGGCGGCCAAGGCCGAGGTGGCCAGCTAGGGAAGCCGCCTCCGATGCCACTCCCTCCATGATGTCGCCGTCCGAGACGAGCGCGTAGGTGTGGTGATCGACGAGGTCACTGCCGAACTTGGCACGGAGGTGCTCCTCGGCGATGGCCATGCCGACGCCCATGGCGAATCCCTGCCCGAGTGGGCCAGTGGTGGCCTCGACGCCGAGGCTCGCCTCCCGCTCCGGATGACCCGGGGTGGGTGATCCCCACTGCCGGAAGTTGCGGAGGTCTTCGATCGTCACAGGGAACCCTGCCAGGTGAAGCAGCGAGTACAGGAGCATCGACGCGTGCCCGTTGGAGAGCACGAATCGATCCCGGTCGATCCACTCGGGGTGCTCCGGATCGACCGTCAGGAACTTGGACCAGAGCACGACGGCGAGGTCGGCCATACCCATCGGCGCTCCCGGGTGACCCGAATTGGCCCGCTGGATGGCGTCGATCGAGAGGGTCCTGATCGTGTCTACCGCGAGTTGCTCGATGTTGTCCGTCATGTGTCCTCCCGTTGTGGTCACCAGGCTAGTGAGGAGACCTCACTCGACGATTGCCAGGTCGCGCGATGATCGGTTCAGCCGCACCGCCCCACCGGCGCCGACGACCACGATGTCCTCGATCCGCATCCCGAACTCCCCGGGAATGTAGATCCCCGGTTCGATGGAGAAGGTCATGCCCTCGGCCAGGGCCAAATCGTTTCCCTCGACGATGTAGGGCTCCTCGTGGAGGTCGAGGCCGATTCCGTGCCCGGTGCGGTGGATGAAGAAGTCCCCGTAGCCGGCGTCGCTGATCACCCGGCGGGCGGCGCGGTCGATGGCCTGCGCCTCGATGCCCGGCAACACCGCCTCCACGGCCGCCTGCTGAGCGATCCCCAGCACCTCGTAGGCTTCGGCGTAGGCCGCCGTCGGCGGTCCCACGTGAAAGCAGCGTGTTGTGTCCGAGCAGTAGCTCCCCACCCTTCCTCCGAAGTCGATGATCACGGCGTCACCCGCTTCGATAACACGGTCACCGGCCTCGTGATGGGGCGATGCCCCGTTGGGCCCGGCGGCGACGATGGTGAACGCCGCCGAATCGTGACCTTCCTCGACGGTCATGGCGGCGGTCGCCTGGGCGAGTTCGCGTTCGCTCCGGCCGCCGAAGGGCTCGTCTCGGAGCCGCTCGACGACTCGATCGGCGGCGGCGCCGGCACGGCGCAGCAACTCGATCTCACGAGGGTCCTTGCAGACGCGAAGCGAAGCCACGAGAGGCCCCGCAGTCTCGAACTCGACCTCGGGTCGGAGCGTCTGGAGGGCGAGCAGGAAGCGGGACCAGGTCGCCTCCCCTATCGCGGCGCGCCGCGCCTCACCCATCGCATCGGCGACGATGCGCAATGGATCCTCGGTCTCACCCCAGGCGCGCACGGAGAAGACGCCCGGTTTCCTCTCGACCCGGGGCGCCTCCAGCTCGGGAACGACGAGAACCGGCTCGCCATGGCGCCGAATCACCGCCATCGTGAGGCGTTCCAGCGGCATCGCCTCGTAGCCGGTGAGGTAAGGGAGATCGGCCCCGACGGAGAGCAGCAGGGCGTCGATGTCGTTCTCGGACATCGCGACGCGAACGCGCACGAGGCGATCGAGGTGGTCGAAGCCGTTCGGATCGCTCATCGCGCTGACGCCGCCAGCGACTCACGGGCGTGATAGGACGAGCGCACCAGCGGACCCGACTCGACGTGAGCCAGACCCAGGCGCTCGCCCTCGGCGCGGTAGCGCTCGAACTCATCGGGATGCACATAGCGCTGGATCGGGCGGTGGCGCGGAGTCGGTCGCAGATACTGGCCGATGGTCACGATGTCGACACCCACCGTGCGCAGGTCGGCGAGGGCACCCATGACCTCCTCCTCGGTCTCGCCCATCCCGACGATGAGCCCGGACTTGACGGCGCCGGCGGGATTGCGCCACTTGGCCCTCGCCAGCAGTGCCAGCGAGCGGCCGTAGCTGGCGGCGGTGCGGATTTCCCTCTGCAGTCTGAGCACGGTCTCGGTGTTGTGGTTGAGCACCGTCGGCTTTTCCCCCATGACCACGTCCAGGGCATCCGGATCCCCCTTGAAGTCCGGGATCAGCACCTCGACGTCGCAGTCCGGCAGACGGTTGCGGATCTGACGAATGGTCTCGGCGAAGATCTCCGCGCCGCCATCGGGCAGATCGTCGCGATTCACCGATGTGAGCACGGCATAGCGCAGCCCCATGGTCGCCACTGCTTCGGCAGCGCGGACCGGTTCGTCGAGATCAACCTCCCCCGGACGGCCCGTCGTGACGTCACAGAAGGCACACGCCCTGGTGCAGCGGTCGCCGAGCAGCATCAGCGTCCCGATCCCCTGAGACCAGCACTCGTAGATGTTGGGGCACCCGGCCTCGGCACATACCGTGTGCAGATCGAGACGGCTCATGAGACCCTCGAGGTCGTGGAAGCCCTGGCTCGCGGTGTCTGCCTTGACCCGCATCCACTCGGGCCGAGGCGGCTCGCCGGGGAGCACTCCACTGATAGCGATCGGGGTCTCGCGTCTCGCCTGCGGGGAGAACACGCCGGCGGCCACCATGCGATCCACGTCGAAGTCCTGCCGCGCCCCCCGGGCGAAGGTGCCGAGCTGGATGTCGGCCCGCTCGAAGGCGAAGGTCGTGGTGACGTGTGCGAGCAGCGCCTTGGTGACCTCCTCTATGCTCACCGGCCGGCCGAGACTCGCGCTCAGCGAGGAAACCGGACGGTCCTCGATGCCGCATGGGACGATATTGGAGAAATACTCCATGGACGGGTCCACGTTGAGGGCGAAGCCGTGCATCGAGACTCCACGAGCCACGCGCACCCCAATGGCCGCCACCTTGCCGGCCGCCGTCCAAACCCCGGTGAAGCCCGGCTCCGCCCAGGCGTCGACTCCGAGATCGGCGATCGTGGCGATCAGCATCCGCTCGATACGGCGCACATGACCGACCATGTCGAACCCACGGGGAAGCGCCGGCACGGCGAAGACGGGATAGCCGACGAGCTGGCCCGGTCCGTGGTAGGTGATGTCTCCGCCTCGGTCGACGTGGTGCAGCTCGGCCCCAATGCCGGCGAGCAGGCCGGGATCGACCAGCAGGTTGGATCCGTCCCCGTTGCGGCCCACCGTGTAGGTGTGGGGATGCTCGACCAGGAGCAGGTAGTCCTCAGAAGCCCGTCCGGTGACCCGGCCCTCCCAGATCGCCCGCTGCAGGTCCCAAGCCTCGGCGTAGGGAAGACGTCCCAGCCACCTGATCCGAACGGTGTCTCCGGGACGAACCCGCCGGATCACGCCAACTCCTGCTCCCACTCCCAGGTCTCGAGGTTCTGCTTGATCTTGCCGAGGAAGAGCGCTGCGGTCGATCCGTCGAAGGCCCGATGATCCCAGGTGAGGCCCAGGTAGCCGATGTACCGGACGGCAATCGTGTCGGAGCCGTCGGGCAAGGTGATCACCGCCGGGCGCTTGGCGACCGTGTCGGTCGAGAGGATCGCCACGTTCGGGAGGTTGATGATCGGCGCCGACATGAACGCCCCGAACGGCCCCGGATTGGTGATGGTGAACGTGCTGCCCTCGAGGTCTTCGAGTTCCATCTTCCCGGAGCGGGCCTTCTCGGCCACAGCGCGAATGCCTCGAGCCAGGCCGGTCATTCGCAGGCCCTCGGCGCCGCGCAGCGTCATCACGACCAGTCCACCCTGGTTCATATCGACCGCGATACCGAGTTCCACCCCGTTGTGAAAGACCCGCGTTCCCTCCTCGAGATTGAAGGCGGAATTCACGACCGGGTAGGCGACCAGCGCGTCGATCGTGGCCCTGGCGATGAAGGGCATGTACGTGAGGGAGAAACCCTCGCGCGCCTTCCATGAGGTGCGATGCACTTGGCGCACCTGCTCGACCCGGGTGTAATCGACCTCCACCGAGGTCCAGACATGAGCGGCTGTGCGCTTGGCAATGACCATGTGCTCAGCGATCACACGGCGCAGCCGAGGAATCTCCTCCTCACGAGCCTCGGCTCCGCCCATCCCGGGCGAAGCGCCGGGGATCGAAGTCGGGGCCGCGGCCGGCTCAGGCTCCACAGCGGCGGCGGGCTCAGGCTCCACAGCGGCGGCGGGCTCAGGCTCCACAGCGGCGGCGGGCTCAGGCTCCACAGCGGCGGCGGGCTCAGGCTCCACAGCGGCGGCGGGCTCAGGCTCCACAGCGGCGGCGGGCTCAGGCTCCACAGCGGCGGCGGGCTCAG
>CAZMSN010000002.1:83712-95375 GCA_964569015.1 uncultured Acidimicrobiaceae bacterium
GGCTCAGGCTCCACAGCGGCGGCGGGCTCAGGCTCCACAGCGGCGGCGGGCTCAGCGGCGCTTCGCGCAACTCCGGCGTCGATGAAGGCCAGCACGTCCTTGCGGGTGATGCGCCCCCCCTCGCCGGTGCCGGCGACGAGATTGAGATCGATGCCGTGCTCCGAGGCGAGGCGGCGCACCACCGGCGAGAGCACCCCACGGCGCGGTACGCCCGGGCTGGCATCGGGCCGGGGCTGTGGCCCTGGTGCCGCAGCCGACGGCTCGGAGGCCGAGGAGGAAACGGGCACAGGCTCGGCAGGAGCCACTACAGGCTCGGCAGGAGCCACTACAGGCTCGGCAGGAGCCTCTTCAGGCTCGGCAGGAGCCTCTTCAGGCTCGGCAGGAACCTGCTCGGGCGCGGGGGTGGGAACCTCGTCGGCGGCTGCGATCACCGCAAGCGGCGTCCCCACCGTGACGGTCTCGCCTTCTGCAACGAGGATCTCCTGCACCACGCCGGCTGCGGGCGACGGGACCTCGGCGTCTACCTTGTCGGTCGAGATCTCGAGAAGCACCTCATCGGCTTCGATGGAGTCCCCGGGTTGCTTGGCCCACCTGAGAATGGTGCCCTCGGTGATGGTCTCGCCGAGTTGTGGCATCGTGACCGTTACGGCCATACGCGCTCTCTCCTTCTGATCTCGCTCAAATCTACCCGCCCCGACCCGTGAAAGTCAGTGCAGGCTGCGTCCCGCGGCGGCCAGCAACGTCTCGCCGATGGCCTCGGCGACGGTGGGATGCGCGTGGATGAAGGCCGCGGCCTCGGAAGGGAGCGCCTCCCACGCCACCGCGTACATGAGTTCGTGGATCAATTCGCCAGCCCCCGGGCCAACCACCGTCGCACCCAGAATCGGCCCTCCTTTCTCGGCGACGATCTTCACGGAACCGTCCGTCTTGCCCATGATGATGGCGCGCCCCAGCCCACGCATCCCATGGGTCGAGACCTCGACGTCATAGCCTGCCTCCCGGGCCCGCTCTTCGGTGAGTCCGACGCTCGCCACCTCGGGGTGCGTGTAGACGACAAGCGGGATGGCCCGGTGATCGACAGGGGCAGGCTCGCTGGTGGCGATGAAGGTTATGGCGGCGATGGCCTCTGCGAACGCCGCGTGAGCGAGCTGCGGCGTTCCCGCCACGATGTCGCCCACCGCAAAGATGCCGGGCTCTCCCGTCTCGAAAGTCGCCGGGTCGACAATGACGAACCCGCGGTCGACCTCGACGTTGGTGGTCTCGATCCCGATGCCGTCGGTGAGCGGAGCACGCCCCACCGCCACCAGAACGACGTCGACCTCCACCGAATCGTCCCCGTAGGGCACCACGACCGTCTCGTCGAGCTTCTCGGGGGCGCCAACCGCGACGCCGGTCCTGATGACTACGCCTTTCTTCTTCAGGGCCCGTCGTAGGATCTTGGCCGCCTCCGGCTCCACGCCGGGCACGATCTGATCCATCATCTCGAAGAGGTGAACGCGCGACCCGGTCTCGGCGAGGAGTGCCGCGAACTCACATCCGATGGCCCCGGCCCCGACGATGGCAACTCGCTGCGGGCGCTGCTCCCAGTCCAGCGCCTCGTTGCTCGACACGATGAGCCGGCCGTCGAACTCGTACCCGGGAATCGACCGGGGCACCGAACCTGTGGCAAGGATCACGTGCCTCGTCTCGAGCCGGCGAGCTTCTCCTTCTTCGTCGACGACCTCGATGCCGCCCGCGGCGAGCCGTCCCAGCCCATTGATGATCTCGACACCACGGCTGCGGAGCAGTCCCTGCAGACCCCGCACCAGCCCGTCGACCACCTCGTTCTTGCGATTGAGGGCCGCCTGCCAGTCGAGCGACGGCTCACCGGCCTTCACCCCGAACTTGGCGGCTTCCCTCACCGTCGAGTACACCTCGGCAGTCTGGAGCCAGCTCTTGGCCGGAATACACCCGCGCAGAAGGCAGGTTCCACCAACGGTGTCCTTCTCGATCAGAGCCACCTCGAGACCGAAGTTGTGCGCATAGAGCGCGGCGGCGTAACCACCGGGGCCACCGCCGATGATGGCAACGTCGTACACCGTTTCTCCAGACTGTCGCGAAAGCCGGCTCCGCAGCGAGGTTAGCGCAACAGGATCGTCCGACCTTCAGCCCACGGCAACCCGGCTCTGCGCCACGACGCGCAGACCGCACGCCCGCCATTTCCGGGGGCTGGTCATCTCGGCGGTGATCTTCGTGTGGCTCGATCGGTCCCGACGCCTCGTAGAATCGGCCCATGTTGCCGCTGCCTTGCAGGTGCCACCCGCCGGACGATGACATGCCGCGCCTCCGGAGGCGCGGCACCCACGGGCCAGTGCTCAGTGGCAGAGCATTCTGGATCCGGCGCAGGACGGCAGAAGGCACCCTCGACCAGTGAGCACGATACCGGGTGTGGCCGGGATCGTGCTCGAAGGTCGATGGGACAGCCCCGACAAGCCAACGAGATGTGCCGTGCTCTGCCATCCGCACCCCCTCGCCGGGGGAACGATGCGGGGGCCGCTGATGGTGACGATCAGCCGGGCACTGACACGACGCGGCTTCGCAGTCCTCCGCTTCAACTTCCGAGGAGTCGGACAGTCCACCGGGTCCCACGACTACGGGATCGGTGAACTCGACGACGTGTCGGCCGCTATCGCCCATGCCGAGGAAACGCATCCCGACCTCCCTCTTGGGATCACCGGCTGGTCATTCGGCGGGGCCGTTGCTCTCAGGTGGCAGGCGCGTGATCGCTCCGACATCCCGTACGTCGGGATCGCGCCACCCGCCACCGGCGAGGGCGCCCACCGGCTTCCCGAGCCGGGCACGCTTCTCGCGGCACCGCGGTCGTTCATCGTCGGCGACCGAGATCAGGTGATCGACCGCGAGGCCCTCGCCAGGTATGCCGCCTCCATCGGAGCTCCGCTCCATGTGCTCAGCGGCAGCGACCACTTCTTCCACTTCCGCGAGGAGGAAGTGGCCTCCCTCGTCGCAAACGGCCTCGGTGCACAGGCAGGTGGCAACGAATCAGGCGTCGCCTTCGAGTAGCGCCAGCACGTTGTCGACGAGCACCGCCCGGCTCAGATCGTCCGGAAGACCGAGCGAATCCCATTCGGCCAACCAGGCATCGGGGGACTGGAAGGGGAGGTCACTCCCGAAATGCACCCGGCTTGCCAGCGGGCCACGTATCTGCGCCAGGAGATCCGGCCCCATGGTCTTGGGCGACTGGCCGGCGAGGCAGAGGTGCACGTTCTGTTTGTGGGAGGCGATCGCGATCGCCTCGTCACGCCACAATTGCCCGAAATGGGAGAGGATGATGCGGAGGTTCGGATAGCGGGCGGCGACCTCGTCGACGTGCAGTGGCCAGGCCGGGCCGAGCAAGATTCCCGAGCCACCGGGCGAATCCGCGCCGAGGCGCGTGAAGCCCGTATGGATGAGACAGATCAGATCGTGCTCGGCGGCTGTCTCCCAGATGGGTGAGATCATCCGGGCCGATGGAACGAATCGCTGGGCCGCCGGGTGGAAGCTCAGCCCTTTCAGGCCGAGGCGAGCCGTCTCGTGAACTCGGGCGACGGCACCGGCCCCCAGGCTCGGATCGACCGAGCCGAAACCCCAGAACACATCGGGCGCAAGGGCGACTATGCGCGCTACATCCTCACTGGAGAATGCACGTTGCCTCGTCACCGCCTCCGAATCCCAGCCGAGGAGCACCGCCTTGCCGTCTCGGCTTCGGTAGAAATCAGCGATCTCCTCCGGTGTCATCGGATCGAGCGGTGAACCGACAAAGGCGGCGAGATCGTCGAGATACGGCGCGAGTGGCCCATGGAGGAACTCCGCGACCGGCGGGTGAACGTGGGCGTCGATGAATCGCGTCACCGGACGCGGAACCTGCGATTGTGCGCCTCAGCGAGGCTATCCAAACCAAGCGATTGCAGGAGATCAGCCCCCACGACATGATCGGATTCGACGCGGCCCTCCGGCTCGGAAGACCGCTGCTCGACATGGTGGATGCGGCTCATAGACCTTCCCGGTGGCGCCTCCGACTCGTCAAGATACCCGGAGCGGCGCTCCAGTGGTAGTCGGGCTCGGCGGGCAACCACCGTCCCGAGACAGCCTTGCTCGCGCCGGCCGCCTAGCGGTGGCGGCCTCGATCGGTCTGGCGTTCCCAGTACTCGCCAATGACATAGGCGGCGGCCCGCAGCATCGAGCGTTCCTGGACATCATCCATCCGGCGCCGTTCCAGCTCGGTGAAGGCGATGTGACCTGCCCATGCGCCGTGCACGAAGATCGGGAAATCCAGCTCGACTTGTACGCCCGCCTCCTCGTACAACTGCCGCGCCGCGCCTGTGAGCGCATCCCGGCGAATCACACACTCGCGACCGTGCGCCAGCACATGCTTCTTCTCGTCGAACCACGCCCACGGAACGAGGCTTCGCTGCCGATTCGCCACAGATGGCGAGTCTGCCGAGTGGGTCTCCGCCACGAGTCTCATGACAGACCCGAGCTCTGCATCGTCGACGTTGCGCCTCACGATCACCGATTGGGCTCCGGTCGCCGGGAGAAGGGCGCCGAGTGCATCCTCCATCGTGCCATTGCCACCGAGCAGTGATTCCGAGCACGCCTCGAGTGCCCCCTCCAGACTTCCCTTGCGCGCTCGCTGGCGCTCCCGCGCGTAGTGAGCCGCGATCCCAATGATGACGCCCAGTACCAGCACCGCCAGCGACGCGAGCAGGATCAGCCAACCCGCGGTGACCTGCTCGTCGGTGGGGTTCTGGAAGCCGAGGAACACGCAGAGCGCAACGGCAAACCCCGACACGGTCGCAGTGAATCGGACCGCCCTCGGGGGAGGCAATCTCAAGAAGCTGATCCCGACCAGCAACGCCCATGGTCCCAGCACCGCCCACACCGGCGGGCGCACCGCCAGCATCGCGGCCAGCACGAGCACCGAGTCACGCCACAGGCCAGTGAACGCGACGATCTCTTTCGGGTAGAGCGCGTCGGTGAGAGTCAGCACAGCTGCCAGCACCACCCCGAGACCAACCCGGATATTGATCGCATCCGCCCAGATGGCGCCGAGCGCCATGGCCCCGATCCCTGCCGCGATGCGAAGGCGCCGGAACCAGATCTCGCCCGGATCCGGGATGCTGAACATCATGAACTCGGCCGCCGGATCGGATCCGCGTCCTCGGTCTCTGTCTACTGCCCCGGTCTGGGCAGCCCACTGGCTCGACATGTGGTGCCCCCTGACATGCTCGCCGTCAACACGTTGTCTTCGGCACGGTGCCACAGGAACTAGAGCGACAAAACGGCGGTCTCGGCCCGGCGCGAGCATCGCCCTCATCCCTCTCAAACCCACGGCAGCTCCAGGTCTACACCACGAAGGCCCGCAAACGTGGTAACGATCTCACCGAAGGTGGCTCGGACTCGCCGCGTCCATGAGGAAAGGCATCAGACCGGCGTCACCGCCGGCAGTGAGTTCGAGGAGAACACCAAGGATCTCGCCGGCCTCCCCGTCGGCGTTGAGACAGCGGCTTCACACCGATGGCTTCTCCCGAGGGTCTGATAGCCTGCTCCTCCACGGAGGAGCACATTGCTCGATTTCAAGACCATGCGCCTCTTCTTCTCGTTACTGACCCTGGCAGCCAATGCCGTCGTGGCGGCCGGTCTGCTGCTCATCGTGGGTGCCAGAGTGTCCGCAACCGTCGCCCGAGTCAGGGACGCCGCACTCGCCTCGCTGGTCGGCTGGGAGTTGCGCCTGGCCTTCTTGGTGGCGACCGTTGCGACGCTCGGGAGCCTCTACTACTCCGAAGTCGTCAATCTCGTCCCATGCCAGTACTGCTGGTATCAGCGCATCGCCATGTACCCGCTGGCCCTCATCCTCGGCGTCGCCGCCTGGAAACGTGACCACGCAGTGTCCATCTACGTCGTTCCCATCGCCGTCATCGGAACCCTCATCTCCGCATACCACTACTTCCTCCAGCGCTTTCCCCGATTCGGAAGCGGCCAATGCTCCACCACCACACCGTGCAATGCGGCCTACTTCAAGCTCTTCGGCTTCGTCTCGATCGCCTACCAGGCGATCAGCGCCTTCGCGCTCATACTGCTCCTGATGGCCGTCGTCCGCGCCACTAGCCGCGCCGATACGCCATCATGAAGCGCCGCATGCCCACACCGAGCCGCTGATGAGGAACACACGATGACGAGGCGGGCGGGGTCTCGGCCGCCGGCGGCGAAGCCGGCTTTCCCGGTCATCGGTGTTGTGTTCGTTGGACTCGCCGTGCTCCTCGCACTGGCCATCGTCCTCTCGGGCGGAGACTCCGGCGATACCGATGATGACGCTGCCGCCCCCCAGATCACCGGGGCAACCCTCCCCCAGCTTCCCGACATGCAGCTGGAGCAGCCTGAGGACGATCCGGGATTCGGGCTCGCCGCACCGGAGGTGACCGGCCAGGACTACGCGGGCAACACGGTCGAGATCACCCACGATGGCATCCCGAGAGCCATCGTCTTCCTCGCCCACTGGTGCAGCGTGTGCCAGGGCGAGGTGTCTGAGATCCAAGCCTGGCTGAACGATGGTGGCGGAGTGGAGGGCGTCGAGCTCCTGTCGGTGTCCACCTGGGCGACCTCGACTCGGGACAACTACCCACCGTCGGCGTGGCTGGAGCGTGAGAACTGGACGACCCCGATCATCGCCGACGATGACGACGCCAGCCTGCTCACGAGCTTCGGAGGCAACGGTGTCCCGTTCTGGGTCTTCCTCGACGCAGACAGCAAGGTGGTGTTTCGGATCTCGGGAGGGATGAACGCCGCCACACTCCAGAGCATCCTCGAGCTCCTCCGGGGCTGACCACGCCCAACTCGGTCTCCACGGACACGCGGCACGAAGAGCGAAGCGGTCGCAACGTCGCGCGAACGGCCCCGGGCTGGTAGAACTCGTAGCGGGCGACGACTTGGAGGGCGCATGCAATTCGGATTGATGACCGAGCCGCAGCTCGGCGGTACCTACGACGACCTACTCGCCGTGGCGGGAGCGGCCGAATCCGCCGGATTCGACGTGTTCGCCCGCTCCGACCACTACCTGAACATGAACTGCCACGAGGCGACCTCTGAGGCCATCGCCACCCTGGCAGGACTCGCCCGGGACACGACGCTCATCAGATTGGGCGTCATGGTCACCCCGGTGACCTTTCGCCATCCGGCTGTGATCGCCAAGACCGCCACGACCATCGATCAGATGTCCGGGGGGCGCTTCGAGCTGGGAGTGGGCGCGGGCTGGATGGACTCTGAGCACGAGGCGTTCGGAATCGAGATGCCGGGACTCCGGCAACGTCTTGGCATGCTCTTCGAGACGCTCGCCTACCTTCACGCTGCCTTCGGCCGAAGCCCAGGCGGGTACCAGGGTCGTTACTATCGACTCGCCGACATCGAGGTACTGCCCCGTCCCACCGGCGAGTTGCCGATCGTGATCGGCGGGACGGGCAGCGACAAGACACCCACGATGGCCGGACGCTTCGCTGATCACTACAACGTGTTCGCTTGTGACGCCGAGACGTTGCAGGCACGGATCCGAACGATGCGCACCGCGGCCCGGGAGGCCGAACGCGACCCGGACACGATCATGGTGTCGCTCATGTCACCGGTCTACGCCGCAACCGATCGGGCCGGCTACCGGGAGGTGCTGGCGGCCGAAGCCGCATCCCGCAACGTCGAGGAGGCCGAACTCGAGGCGGAGTTGCAGCGCGAGCGTGTGCCCCACGGCACCCTGGACCAGGCGGCATCATTGCTCGCCGAGTACGCCGCCGAGGGTGTCGGACGGTTCTACGTCCAGCTCTTCTCGGCAATTGACGAGATCGATGTGAAGGGCTTGCCAGGACTCCTCGAGGGACTGCGCGGCTGAGGCGGTGCGACAGGTCGAATATACACTAACCACGTAGGACTTAGAAGTTTGTCGCAAGGCTATGCTGCTGCTCATGACCGCCCAACCGCTCCTCACCATCGATGATCTCCACGCCTCGGCCGGCGCCGTCGAGATCATCAAGGGCACCAGTCTCACCATCAACCGGGGCGAGATCCATGCCCTCATGGGCCCCAACGGGTCAGGCAAGTCCACGCTCTCGAACGTGCTCATGGGCCACCCCGGCTACACGGTGACGCGGGGCACCGTGACCTTCAAGGGCGAGGACGTGACCGAGGCGACGCCCGACGCCCGGGGGCGCGCCGGGATGTTCCTGGGCTTCCAGTACCCCGAGGAGATCCCCGGAGTGTCGGTGGTGAATCTGCTGCGAACGGCGCTGTCGAACCGCACCGGCACCGCCTACACGGTGCTCGAGCTTCGCCTCAAGGTGATGGAGGCCATGCGTGATCTCGACATGGACCCGTCCTTCGCCGACCGCTACCTGAACGAGGGATTCTCCGGTGGTGAGCGGAAGCGCAACGAGGTTCTCCAAATGGCGGTTCTCGAGCCGGAGCTGGCCGTGCTCGACGAGACCGACTCCGGGCTCGACATCGACGCCCTGAGAACGGTCGCCGAGGGCGTCCAGCGTCTCCACACACCCGAGCGTGGGTTCCTCATCATCACCCACTACCAACGCATGTTGGACTACATCACTCCCGACGTCGTGCACGTCTTCGTCGACGGGCGCATCGTCCAGACCGGCGGCCCCGATCTCGCCAAGGACATCGAAGATCGCGGCTACGCCGCCTACCGGCCGGAGCCGGCGGGAGCCACCGCAGAATGATCGACCCCGAGAAGGTACGCGCCGATTTCCCGATCCTGCAGACGCAGATCAATGGCAAGCCGCTCATCTACCTCGACTCTGCCGCCACCACGCAGAAGCCGGCCCAGGTGATCGACGCCGTCTCCGAGTTCTACCGAACAATCAACGCCAACGTTCACCGGGGCGTCTACCAACTCGCCGATGCGGCAACCACCGCCTTCGAAGGCGCCCGGGCAGAGGTCGCCCGTTTCGTCAAAGCCGCTTCACCTGCCGAGATCGTCTTCACTCGAGGCACGACTTCGGCGTTGAACCTCATCGCATACGGATGGGGCCTCAATCGGCTCCAAGCCGGCGACCGCATCGTGCTCTCCCTGATGGAACACCACTCCAACATCGTCCCTTGGCAGCTCATCTGCCGCCACACCGGAGCCGAGCTCGTCTACCTGCCGCTCGACGAGACCGCCAGAATCGACCTGTCCGCTCTCGCCGAGGTGCTCGATGACCGCGTCAAGATCGTCGCCGTCTCCGCCATGTCGAACGTGACCGGCGCCCTCGGGCCGGTGGCTGCGTTGGCCGAAGCCGCCCACAGCGTCAATGCCCTCGTGGTGGTCGACGGAGCTCAGGCGGTGCCCCACCTCCCGACCGACGTTCGTGAGCTGGGGGCAGACTTCCTCGCCTTCAGCGCCCACAAGATGCTCGGCCCCACCGGCGTCGGCGCGCTATGGGGCCGGCCCGATCGACTCGAGGAATTGGAGCCGGCCGAAGGTGGCGGTGAGATGATCTCCGACGTCCAACTCAACGAGTCGACCTGGGCGCCGGTACCCCACAAGTTCGAGGCGGGAACGCCGCCGATAGCCCAGGCGATCGGCTTCGGAGCGGCAGTGAACTACCTCGAGAAGCTCGGGATGATCGAGGCCCGCAAGCACGAGATGGAACTCACCCGCTATGCCCTCGATCGGCTCGCCGAGGTACCCGACCTCACCGTGTTCGGCCCCGACGACGTCGCGTTGCGCGGGGGCGTGATCAGCTTCCAACTCGGCGATATCCACGCACATGACATCGCCACGATCCTCGATGAGGACGGGATCGCGGTGCGGGCCGGGCACCACTGTGCCAAGCCGCTGATGCGAAGCCTCGACGTGGCAGCGACGGCGCGGGCATCTCTCTACGTCTACAACACCGCCTCAGACGTCGACGCGCTCATCGCCGGACTCCACCGAGCCCGCGTCATTTTCGGGCTCGGCTGAAACATCTGGCGGAGGCCGCAGCCGCGGCGGGGCGGTATCGTATCGACACCCTGAGAGGCACCACGCAGCCCATGGAACTCGACGACCTCTACCGAGACGTAATCCTCGACCACTACCGCAACCCCCGCCACCGCGGGTCGCTGCCGAGCGCCGATGTCCACTCCGAAGGGCAGAATCCGACTTGCGGAGACGAGTTCGCACTCGACCTCGCCGTGGAAGACGGGATCATCGTCGCGGCCGGGACCGAAGGTCGTGGATGCTCGATCTCTCAGGCCTCGGGCTCGATGATGACGGAGGCCATCATCGGCAAGACAGTGAACGAGGCGAGGGACATCATGCACCGCTTCAAGGTCATGATGGGCATAGAGGCCGGGACCAGCCCCATCGACCCGGAACGGCCGGGCGCCGAGCTGGGCGATCTCGAGGCGCTCCAGGGAGTGCGCCGCTTCCCGGTCCGTATCAAGTGCGCCGATCTGCCGTGGACCACGCTCGAGGATGCCCTCGCCCAATGGGGTGACGACTGAAGAACCTGCGGGCGAGCGTTCGACGACGAAACGCTGTGCCGCAGCGCCTGATGTCCTTCGCAATCGCCGTCCAAGCAGTCGAGCGCATCACGCTCCGGGCTGCAGCCGATCGATCAGATCACTCTGAAGGCGCTTCATCTGATCGGTGAGCGAAACGTGGTAGATGTGCGGATTGACCAGGCGACGCACACCCGGATCGAGACGCTCCAGATCGTCGAGACGGCGTTGCCGCATCTCGTCGATGGTGGCCGCTTCTCCAACACGCCGTCCTCCCGAGAACACAGGGATGTGGAGAGGTTCCACCCGCTCGACATCGACCTGCTCCAGGACTCGATGCACGCCGTTGCGGTACGGATGATGGAGCACGAGCGGGCCACCCGTCTGCAGATCCTCGCCCGCCATGGCGACGACGTCCGCCGTGGCATTGTGGCGTTGGTCGTAGACCCGCCATACCCGCTTGTCGCCGGGAATCGGGATCTTCTCGGGTGATTCCGAGACCTTGATGGCGGGCACCCATTCCCCCTCGTCATGGAACGCCACCAGTTTGTAGACGCCGTCGAGGGCTGCATGACCCTGTGAGGTGATGAGGCGGGTGCCGACGCCATAGGTCAAACGGGAGATGAGGCGCTCGGGGTCGACACCGTAGCGAGCAGCCTCCTCGCGGATCTGGGCGAGGATCTGCCAGATCGCCAGCTCGTCCAGGTTCGACGACAGCACGATGCCGACGTCCCCGAAGCCGGCATCATCGAGCAAGTGGGCCGACCGGATCGCGAGATACGCGAGGTCCCCGGAATCGAGACGGATTCCGCGTGGTTCGTGTCCCTGCTGTCGGAGTTCGCGGAAGACCTCGATCGCATTGGGCACGCCGCTGCTGAGCGTGTCGATGGTATCGACCAGCAAGAGGCAGTCGTCGGGATAGGTCTCGGCGTAGGCGCGAAACGCACCGATCTCCCCCATGCCGAGCGCCATGAAGACCTGGACCATCGAGTGAGCGTGCGTGCCCTTCGGAGCGAGCCCCAACTCATGGGACACGCCCACGTTCGAGCTGAAATCGGCACCGCCGATGAGCGCCGCCCGCGTCCCGGCATTCGTGCCTTCGGCAGGGCCGCGCCGCATCCCGAATTCGAGCACCATCCCTCCCCGGCCCGCTTCGTGGACCCGGG
>CAZMSN010000003.1:0-74841 GCA_964569015.1 uncultured Acidimicrobiaceae bacterium
AGGTGGAGGTACCGCCGGAGATGGTGCAGGACCCGTGGGGGATCCAGGTGCCGGGCCAAGGCCGGGACGGCTGTCGCACCCCGATGCAGTGGGCGCCGGAACCCGGGGTCGGCTTCACCACGGCGCAACGAGCCTGGCTTCCCTTCACGCCCGCGGCCGACCGGATCAACGTGGCCGCCGAGCTCGCTGATCCCGGCTCGATGCTCAACCTCTATCGCAGGCTGCTCGCCCTCCGCACCGCCGAGCCGGCGCTTGAACGGGGCGACTACACGGAGATCCCACATGCCCCAGACGGCGTCTTCGCCTACACACGGCGTGGCGAGGACGCCGCCTTCGCCATCGTGCTCAATTTCACGAGCGAGCCACAGGTCGTCGACCTGGGCATGACCGGGACGGTGGCCTTGTCGACCCACCCCGATCGCGACGGCACTGAGATCGGCGACACGTTCGGGCTACGCCCCAACGAGGGCGTGATCATCCGCCTCAGGTGAGCAGCGAGAGAAGGCCCGGGAGGACGTGGCGGGGAACTGCGACGTCTCCGCGAGGAAACCGAATTCCGGGATATCGATGGCTACCCAGGATACGGGCCGGTGGGTGTTTCCACCCCCGGGCCTGCATCTGCACTCGGGCTGGGTGCGTCACGGGGTGGAACGGGATTCCACCGGCGGATCGAACGCGATTTGACCGGCGGCCGTTTCCGGCCGCCGGTCAAATGAGCGTCAAGAGGAAGGCTCGGCCGCCTTGCGGCCGGCCCGATCCTGATCCTCCATCTGGTATTCACCGCAGTCGCATTTCGGCACCGTGCATCCGAGGCCGTCGCGATGCTCCCTACGGGGATGTCCACATCGCGTACACCGTTGCGTCACGGTGTCGACGAGGCGGGTGGTGGCAGTCTTCAGCGTGAGCGCTCCTTAGCGACATTCACGGTGAGGTCGCGACCATCGTGGTTGCGGCCGTTGAGTGCCTCGATGGCTGCCTTCGCCTCATCGTCGGAGGACATCTCGACAAAGCCGAAGCCACGGGAGCGGCCGGTGTCTCGATCGGTGATGACCTGGGCCTTCTTCACCTCACCGTGTGCGGCGAAGAGCGTCTCAAGGTCGCCCGAGGTTGTGTTGAACGTGAGGTTTCCCACGTAGAGATTGCTGGACATGGTGTGCTCCTTCTGAAGCGTCGAACCGTCGGGGCTGACACCCTGCCTGATCTGCATAGGGGGCCAACACCAACGGCGTCGACGAGAACCAGCATGTCCTGCGGTAACTCCGCCGGACGGAACATGGAGGCGGAGCGGGCGTTGTACGCGTCAGGCGTACTCTGTGTCAACCAGTGTAGCGCTTGACGCCGCCTACCGCGATCGTGCATGTCACATCCATGCTCGGCGTTACGATGTCGCCCATGAGATACGGACATTTCGACAACGCCGCTCGCGAGTACGTCATCACCGATCCGCAGACCCCCACCAAGTGGATCAACTACATCGGCACCCTCGCCTTCGGTGGGTTCGTCGACCACACCGGCGGGGCCCTGCTGTGCAAGAGCGACCCCACCTACAACCGCATCACGAAGTACATCCAGCAGATGCCCTCGTCCGACTTCAAGGGCACCTCGCTGTACCTGCGCCTCCACGAGGACCCCGGCGACGGCTCCTCCTACCGGGTCTACTCGCCGTTCTACGTACCCACCCTCGACGTGCCCGACCGCTTCGAGTGCCGGGTCGGGCTCGGCTACTCGAGGATCATCAGCGAGTCCTACGGCATCCGCACCGAGGTCACCATCTTCGTCCCGGTGGGCGACACCCGTGAGGTGCGCGACATCCACATCACCAACTTGCGCGAAACCGCCGTCGAGGTCGATGCCGTCCCCGTCGTCGAGTACAGCCACCCCGACGCCCTCATGCAGTTCACCAACGCCGACTGGGTTCCCCAGACGATGCAGTCACGCGGTCGGCAGGACGGCGACTACATCGTGATGATCCAATACCCGTTCATGCACCGCGACGTCAAGATCAATTACCTCACGTCGAACCTTCCCGCCTCCTCCTTCGAGACCGATCGCAAGCGTTTCCTGGGAGCCAACGAGTACGGCACCTGGCAGCGTCCGCTCGCCCTGCTCGACGACGAGCTCACCAGCCGCGACGCCGAACGGGCCGACAACATCAGTGCCCTGCTCCACCACCTCGGCCCGATCGAGCCGGGGGAGACCAAGCGGCTCATCACCCAGTTCGGACAGGAGGCCAGCCTCGACGCCGCCGCGGAGGGAATCGGCCGCTACCGCGACCCGGCCGCCACCGACACCGCTCTCGCCGAGATGGCCGAGTTCTGGGTCGACTACCTCGACACCCTCCAGGTACAGACCCCCGATCCGGCCTTCGACAGCATCGTCAACGTCCACAACCCCCACCAGTGCTTCATCACCCGGCAGTGGTCGCGCTACCTCTCCTACTACCAGCTCGGCCTGGGATCGCGCGGCATTGGCATGCGTGACTCGTCCCAGGACGTGCTGGCGGTCATCCCGGCTATGCCCGACGAAGCGAGAGAGCTTCTCGCCACCCTGATCAGGTTCCAGAAGATCAACGGCTCGGCCCTGCACCAGTTCAATCCCCTCACCATGGAGGGGTCCGAAGGGGACTCGGTGGAGATGGAGGACCGCCCCAATTACTACAGCGACGACCATCTGTGGAGCATCCTCGGTATCACGTCCTACATCAAAGAGACCGGCGACTACGCCTTCTTGGACCGCGATGTGCCGTTCTACGAGAAGGACCGTGACGGCAAGCCGATCGAGACCGGGACCGTGCTCGAGCACATGCGGCGCGGGGTGGCGTTCACCCGCGGCGACGTCGGCATGCACGGCCTGCCGCTGCTCGGCTTCGCCGACTGGAACGACACCGTCAACCTCCCCACCGGGGCCGAGTCCCTGTTCACCGCCCACCTCTACGGGCGGGCGTTGCAGGAGCTGATTGCCCTCCACGAGCACCTCGGCCACGAGAGCGAGGCCGTCCAGATGCGCGAGGCATACGAGGAGATGCGGGCCTGTGTGGAGGAGTCCGCCTGGGACGGCGACTGGTACGTGCGGTACTTCGATGAGGTCGGGGTCCCGGTTGGGTCGAACGAGAACACCTATGGCCAGATCTCGCTCAACGCCCAGACGTGGGCCGTCCTCTCCGGCTTCGCCTCGCCGGAGCGGGCCCGCCGGGCGATGGACTCGATGCACGAGAGGCTCAACACACCGTTCGGCCTCAAGGTCTCCACCCCCGGCTTCGACGGCTACGACCCTCACTACGGCGGGGTCACCACGTTCCCGCCGGGTGCCAAAGAGAACGGCGGCATCTTCCTGCACACCAATCCGTGGGCGATGATCGCGGCGACGCTGCTCGGCGACGGGGACCGCGCCTACGAGTACTACGCCCAGATCAACCCGGCCGCCAAGAACGACATCGCCGAGGTGTACGAGATCGAGCCCTACGTCTACGCTCAGAACATCCTCTCCGATGAGCATCCCCAATCCGGCCTGGGCCGCAACTCGTGGCTATCGGGCACCGCCTCGTGGTGCTACCAGGCGGCGACCCAGTGGATTCTCGGCATCCGCCCCGCCTACGACGGGCTCCAGGTGGCGCCGTGCATTCCTTCGGGGTGGGACGGGTTCACGGCGTCGCGGCGCTACCGCGGGGCCACCTACGCCGTCACCGTGAGCAGGGGAGAGGGGAGCGGCCTCACCGTCGACGGTCGGCCGATCGACGGCGACGTCGTCCCGAGCGCGCCGGCGGGCTCGACGGTGGACGTGCAGGTGACACTTCCGGCCGCAGGCTGACGGCGCTCAGCGATTGGTGAGGTGCTCGTTGACCTCGGTCGATGTGGCAGCGGAACTCAACAGCGGGAGACGAAGTTCAAAGGTGGTGTGCTCGGCGGTGTCGTCGATGCACAGGTCGCCGCCCATCGCCTTGGCCAGGTCACGCGAGATCGCCAGGCCGAGGCCGATCGACCCCGAGGCAGTTCCGCTGTTGAAGGGCTCGAAGAGTCGATCCCGTGCTTCAAGGGAGATGCCGGGACCGTCGTCGATGACCTGTACGACGAGGTGGTCACCATCGACGCGGGTGCGGAGCATTCGACTGTCGCCGCCGTAGCGGCGGGCGTTGCTGACCAGGTTCCTGATGATCTGCCGGATACGGAGCGAATCGCCGACCACGGTGGGCACCGAGGTGAGATCGATCTCGTACTCGTGCAGGTCGAGGCTCTCGAGGACCTTAGGCAAGTCCACCGGCTCGTGGAGGACCCGAAGCGCGGAGCGATCCGAGGCGGATTCCGCCAGGAGATCCTCGAGGATGCCCGAGACGTCCTCCGCTTGCACCGCCATGGTGGCGACCATGTCCCGCCGGCTCTCATCGTCGAACATATCCCAGTCGCTGTTGAGCAGCCCGGCGAAACCGGCCAGGGCGGTGATCGGGTTACGGAGCTCGTGGCTCACCGATCCGATGAGGCGGGACTGGGCCTCGGCCGCATTGAGAGCATCTCGCTCGGCGCGGCGAAGGTCCGTTACATCGAGGTCGACGACCACGATGCGCGAATACGGCTTGTGACCCGTTCCGGTTGCAGCCTGCCAGTGGGAGCGCACGATGACGTCCTTGCCGCTCAGAGTGGGTGCACTGTGCTCTCGCATGACGGCGGTGACCCCCACGAAGGGGGCGCAGATCTGCTGGATCAAGGATTCCTTCAGATCGGCGTACTTCGTGAGATCGAGCTTGCGCTCGGCAAACGTCGGCGGCGCCTCGCTCAGAGGATCGCCGTACAGTCGCAGCCAGGCATCGCTTGCTGCCACCGCCTGGAGCAGCCGTGTGGCCGCCAGCAGAATATCGTTGTCATCTTGGAGGCGCTCGCGCAGCTCACGGGCGTCGACGCCGCGATAGGTCGCCACCAGCGGCGTGTAGTCCGCTACGAGCATCGGGACCGAAACCGCCGAGACCATCGCCTGGACCTCGGCCATGGTGAACTCCGACATACCGGGCATTATCGGCGGGTAGCACCCAATGCTTGAGACTGTCCCGCTCTTTCGCGAGATCCGGCAAGCCTGGGGCGATGCGACGGCATGCTCACGCCGCACCCGGGTTCACTCGACCGCTACTTGGCTGTCCAGATCGCCTTGTTGACGACGTTCTCGAGCCGCTCCTGGCCTCCGGAGACCGGCGCCGGGTCGATGTTCTCGGCCTCGACGCGGCGGGCAAGCTCGGCGAGGCCGACGCCGGCGGTGATGTCCGCGCCGATGCCCGTGTCCCATCCCGCGTAGCGAGAGCTGCGGTTGGCGTCGAGCGTTCCGTCCTCGATGAGGGCCGCGGCTACCAGCAACGACCGGGCCAGGGTGTCGATGCCGCCGATGTGGCCGTGGAACAAGTCGGACCGGCTCATGCTCTGGCGCCGCAGTTTGGTGTCGAAGTTGAACCCGCCACTGCTGAACCCGCCGCCCCGGAGAATCTCGACCAAGGCGAGGGACAGCTCCTCGACCGAGTTCGGGAACTGATCGGTGTCCCACCCGTTCTGAGGATCGCCCCGATTGGCGTCGACGCTGCCGAAGATGCCGTTCGCCATCGCGTACGCCACCTCGTGGTGGAAGCTGTGTCCCGCCAGCGTGGCGTGATTGGCCTCGATGTTCACCCGGTACTCGTCTGCCAGGTCGTAGTGCTCGAGGAAGCCGTGGACGGTGGCGCAGTCGTAGTCGTACTGGTGCTTGGTCGGTTCTTGCGGCTTGGGTTCGATGAGCAGCAAGCCTTCGAAACCGATCTCGTGCTTGTACTCGGCGACCATCGTGAGGAACCGGGCGAACTGATCGCCCTCGCGGCGGAGGTCGGTGTTGAGGAGTGTCTCGTACCCCTCGCGACCGCCCCAGAGGACGTAGTTGGCGCCGCCGAGACGGAGAGTGGCATCGAGGGCATGCTTCACCTGCGCCGCGGCGCAGGCGAACACCTCAGGATCCGGGTTGGTGGCGGCGCCGGCGGCGAAACGAGGATGGTGGAACAGATCAGCAGTGCCCCACAGCACCTTCACCCCGGTCTGCTGCATCTTCGCCTCGGCGTAGCCGACCATCTCCTCGAGGTTGCGCACCGAATCGGCAAAGGTGTCGCCGGCCGGGGCGATGTCACGGTCGTGAAAGCAGAAGTACGGCACTCCCAGCTTCACGAAGAACTCGAAGGCGGCATCCATCATCTGCTTGGCTGCCGCCAGGTCCCAGGGGCGCTCCAGCCAGGGCCGATCGAAGGTGGGATGACCGAACACGTCCTGGCCTCTCCACGTGAAGGAATGCCAGTAGCAGACCGCGACTCGGAGATGGTCCTCCATGCGCTTGCCGAGCACCACACGATCCGGGTCGTACACCTTGTAGGCGAAGGGGTTGTCCGTCTCGGGGCCCTCGTAGCGAACCGGCTCGCTCACCTCAGTGAAGAACTCACCTGCCATTGCGCTTCCTCCTCAACTCGATGAATCCCTCGATCACTGACATCCGCTCTCGGAAGCCGATCGTTCACACATATCACGATACGAGACATCCCGGGATAATGGCGCCGCGGCGTGCGGCTGTGGCGAGGGGGCGGCTCGTCGGGCCGGTCGACGGCACCACAGACCATCGCCGTCGCTTTCTCGCCGGAGGGCTGCGACCAGACGCGGGACGGTCGAACCCGTGGGAGCGGTCCATATCCCAGCGCCGCCAGGCCTCGTTTCACCGATCCGCCCGGAGATGTAAACGGTATCGAAATCGTTTTCGCAACCTACCGGATCACCGCTTCCGCTGTCAATCGGCGGCACGATTGTGGATGTCGGGTGGGGACGGCCGCAAGGGCGAGATCGCCAGATCCTCGCAAGCCCTCGAGACCGCTGCCGGCCGAGGGATCAGCTTGGCATCGAGTCCGCGATGTCGCTGTACTTGGTAGACAGAACGCTACCGAACGTCATCACGGCGATATAGGCCACCATGGCGATCAAGGTGATCAAGAGGGCGTACTCAACCAGGGTCGCCCCGTCCTCGCGCCTCAGCAGCTGCTGCATTCTCAGAGCGATTCGTGTTGTCACAGTATTCCTACCCATGGCCTCTTCGTGGGGCCGTGTTGCGGGTCTCTGAACTACTCTCCGTAGTTTCGCTTAAATTATGTGCCGAACGTGCCGTATGTCTACGGGTCGGGCGACTCATTCGTCGCACCGAGCGACTCAGTGGTCGCACGGAGCAGCGGAGCGTTGATTGCCGCCGACGGCGGGACATGTGCTCCGTCATCTGGCAACAGAGAGAGTGAGGCACCGGCGGACCGGGTACCGAAGTGCCTGAAGCAGCGAGAGGTGAAGTCGTGGAGCTGGAACCAGCAGAGATTCGGCAGAAGAGGTTCGAGTTCGTGAAGCGGGGCTACGAACCCGCGACGGTCGAGAAGTACCTCGACCAGATCGCGAGTGAGATGGAACGCCGCGACCGCGAGCTCGCGGAAGTGTCGACCACGGTGGAGCGATTCGAGCGCGAGATCGCCGATTCCAGGGGTTCCGAGGAAGCTCTGCGCCTCACGCTTGTCGCCGCGACTCAGGCCAAGGAGGAGATGCTCACCTCTGCGCGCGCCGAGGCCGACGATTTGGTGGCATCCGCTACCGAGCGAGCCAAGGAGTTGCTCCTTGGCTCCGAGCGCGAGGCGAAGAGCACCGTCGCGACGGCCAGGAAACAGGCTGAGGATCTGATGGCCGCCAGTCAGAAAGAGACCGATGCGATGGCGCGGTCAGCACTGGAGGCCAATGCTGTGCTCCTGGGGCGGCTCGAGGCGCTCAGCAGCGTCGTCGGCGAGACCGAGAAGCTGTTGCGGTCGATCGCCGAGGATGCGGTGCCCCAGCTCGAGCAGGCCCGAGGCACGCTGCTGGAGGCGATCACGGAATCCAAGGTGAGTCCGGAAGAGATCAACGAGCGGCGCAGGGCCGCCGCCGCCTTGGGGGCCGCCGAGCAGGCCGAAGGGGGTAAAGAGGCCGAGCCGGTGGCGGTCGAGGACGACGAGGACCTCGTCGGCAAGGTCGACCGGCTGCTCGAGGAGCTGCGCGAAGTCAATCCGTGAGCGGGTACATCCTCGCGCCCGACACCAGATGACATTCGGGTGTCGACGACGTCTGTGGGCGACCGCCCCGCTCCTTCGGTGAATTGAACGTCGTGAGAAGAGCCGGGATCGCTGCACCAGTTGACATGGCACGAGTCCCCTCCGACACGCGAGGCGAGCTACGCTGCACTTGCCCCCTCGGTCGGTAGGGTGCCGCCAGTTTCATGGAGTTCCCACTGAGCTTTCGCCGGGTGACCGTCGCCGACACGGCGGCGATCAATGCTCTGCTTGAGTCGGTCGCCGGCTTCGACGGCCGGCCCGCTCTTTCCGAGCACAAGATGCTGCACCGCGCCGGCGACACGGAGTCGCGGGAAGTGATCGCAGTGAACCGCAAGAGCGGAGCCGTGATCGGTTACGGCCAGGCGGCCTGGCATCATCCGGGTGGTGCCGGCAGCACCGGTCATTGGGCGATCGAGGTGACCCTGCATCCCGAGGCGCGAACCGACGCCAACGTCGACGAGCTTCTTGGCAGGGTCGTGGCAGAAGCCGAGCCAGGGCGGCCGTTGACGGCCTGGGCCTGGGATCGCTTCACCGCAGATGCAATCCGTCGCATGGGCTGGACCGAGACGCGGGCAATCGACCGGGTAGAGCGCTCGCTTCCCATCCCGCACCGGACCCTGTTTCCCGAAGGCGTTCATCTCGACCGGTTTCGAGTTGGAGTGGACGAGGCCGAGTGGCTGACGGTGAACAACGCGGCGTTCGACGGGCATCCTGAGAACGGTGCTCTCACGCTGCGCGAACTGAAGCTCAAGCAGTCACAGCCCTGGTTCGAAGCGGCCGGGCTGTTGATGGCGCGTTCCGGGGGCCGTCTCCTGGGGAGCTGCTGGACCAAGATGCATCCCGGCGGCATCGGGGAGATCTACATCGTCGGGGTGCATCCCGAGGCAAGGGGGCGCGGAATCGGCAAAGCGCTGATCGTCGCCGGTCTCGAGGATCTGTTCGAACGCCGGGATGCGACGACCGGGATGATCCACGTCGACGAGGCCAATGAACATGGCGTCCGGATCTACCGCCAGCTCGGCTTTCGCACGGTCCTGATCAATCGGGAGTACGAGGCGGGATGAGGTGCCCGAAGACTTGCCCGCACGACGGGCAGGCAACGTCCGTCTCGGCAGTGGGCGAAAGGCACCAAGGGCACGGGAGATCCAGGGAAGATCCTGCGTCGATGGGGGCCACCCTGCACTGAGCGCGCCGGGGTTCGTCCCGGCAGACCTCCGGCGAGACATCGGTCATTGCCGATCGAACGGCCCCCGATTCAGAAGTCGGCTCGAACGCTGACACCGTTGCCCTTTCTTCGATCGTGCGCCACTCTGCGAGTCGCCGGCCCGGATCTCACAGAACCCGATGATCGCGCCGCCGGAGTCGCACTGGCCGTGAAGACATCGGGTCTTGCGTCTGGCCCTGACCTTCGGTGTCGGCCATGGAACCGGCGACGGCGCGGCGGAGCTCCGCGACGAGGTAGCCGTAATCGGTGAGGCCGCTTCGCATGGAGTTCTCAGCTGCGTGCACGAGCATCATGCCCGCGTGGTAGACCGTCCACCGATCGAGATGGCCCCGTTCGAGCCGCTTGCCGTACCCGTCTTGGAACGCCGTCGCGGCGTGCGGTCCCGCCTGGAGCCCGATCAGCCACGTCGCCTTGGAGAGATCCCATTCGGGGGGAGCGAGCGTGGCCCACTCCCAGCTGATGAGCGTCACCTGGCCCATGTCGTCGACCAGGAAGTCCTCCGGGACGGTGTTGGTGTGGGCGATCCGCGGCGACGAGGCATAAGGGGGTCTGATCTTGCGGGCGTCGGCGATCGCCTCGGCCGAGAGGCCGAGGCGGCCCCGGTAGCGCTCCAATCGTCGAAAGGTGGACACGAAATCGACGCTGACCCACTCCTGATCGATGCCCCGCGAGAGGTTGGAGACTCTCTCCGGTGAAGCGTCGTGGACGCCCCGTAGGATCTCGCCCGCCTTCTTCCCCAAGCCTGGGTTCTCCGGAAGCGTTCCCAAGCTCCAGCGCCCGGCATCCTCGAAGAGCGCCCAATGAAACTCGCCTTCCACGCCGCGATCGAGCAGCACCGGCAGGCCCGCCAGCTCGTGCAGAGCGTCGAGCGCATGGCGCTCGCGTCGGTGACGAGCGGGAGTCCCGTAGATCTTGGCGATCTGCGTGCCCTTCTCCGACCAGAGTCGGTAGACACGATTGGCACCCGGGGCGTGGCCAATGCTCGAAAGCTCCTGAACGCGGCCACCGGCGGCCAATCGCTCAGCGATTCGGAGCGTTTCCAAGTGCAGGACCCTTCCCTTGCCGGCCTGGCCGTATTCTCCCACGTTTGTGAGTTGCGTGTCGGGAATCGCGGTACGCTTACCGGCCTGCTCACTGGAGAGGAATCGGTATGGCGGCTGTGCATCTCACCTTCCCGGACGGCTCAACTCGGGAGTACCCCGAGGAAGTCACGGGAACCGATGTTGCGGCCAGCATTGGTCCGCGCCTCGCCAAGGCTGCCGTGGCCGTGGAGCTGAACGGGCAGATGATCGACCTGACTCGCCCGATCGAGGCTGACGGGACGTTCTCCGTCGTCACCGAGGACACCGAGGACGGCCGACACGTGATTCGTCACTCGGCGGCGCACGTCATGGCCCAGGCCGTGCTCGACCTGTTCCCCGGCGCTACATACGCCATCGGGCCGCCGATCACCGACGGCTTCTACTACGACTTCGACATCGGGCGTGCGTTCACTCCGGATGATATCGAGCAGATCGAAGCTCGAATGCGGGAGATCGTTGCCGAGGACCAGCCATTCGAGCGGGCCACGCTTTCGATCGCCGAAGCCCTCGAGGAGTTCGCCGATCACCCCTTCAAGAAGGAGATCATCGAGGGAGTCGAAGAGAGCGAGGGCGCCGGGGGCTCAGAGGTCTCGGTGTACCGCAATCAGGGGTTCGTGGACCTGTGTCGTGGGCCCCACCTGCCATCGACGGGCAGGATCGCGGCCTTCAAGCTGATGCGAAGCGCCGGCGCCTACTGGCGCGGTGACGAGACGAAGCCGCAACTGCAGCGGATCTACGGGACCGCATGGGAAGACGACAAGGAACTGGAGGCCTACCTCGAGCGCCTCGAGGAAGCGGAACGTCGCGACCATCGCCGTCTCGGGCAGGAGCTGGAGCTGTTCTCCTTCCCCGCCGAAATGGGCGCTGGTCTCGCGGTGTGGCACCCCAGAGGCGGGTTGCTGCGCACCATCATCGAGGATTACAGCCGCCGCACCCACCTGGCGCACGGGTACGAGATCGTCGCCACGCCGCACGTCGCCAAGGCGGATCTCTGGCACACGTCCGGCCATCTCGATTTCTACGCCGAGACCATGTACCCCGGGCTCGTGCTCGACGAGGACACCGAGTACCGGCTCAAGCCGATGAACTGCCCGTTTCACATGTTGATCTTCGCGAGCCGGAGCAGGAGCTACCGGGAGTTGCCGTTGCGATTCTTCGAGCTGGGAACCGTGTACCGCTACGAGCGCTCCGGCGTGCTCCACGGCTTGCTGCGCATTCGTGGCTTCACGCAGGACGATGCGCACATCTTCTGTGAGGAATCCCAGATCGAGACCGAGCTGGCGGGCCTGCTCGACTTCACGCTGATGGTGCTGCGCGATTTTGGGTTCGAGGAGTTCGAGGCCGATCTCTCCACCAAGCCCGACAAGTACGTGGGTGTGGACGAGATGTGGGTGAAGGCCGAAGCGGCCCTGCAGCACGCCCTCGAGGACACAGGGTTGGCCTACCAGGTCGCAGAAGGTGAGGGAGCGTTCTACGGGCCCAAGATCGATGTGCATGTGCGCGACGCCATCGGGAGGCGCTGGCAGCTCTCCACACTCCAGGTGGACTTCGGCCTGCCCGAGAACTTCAACTTGCTCTACGCGACCGACCACAACACCCGGGAACAGCCGGTGATGATCCACCGCGCCCTGATGGGGTCGATCGAGCGCTTCATCGGAGTCCTCATCGAGCACTATGCCGGTGCACTGCCGGGCTGGCTCTCGCCGGTACAGGCGACGATCGTGCCGGTCGCCGACCGCCACCACGAGTATGCGCGAGAGCTGGCCGCGCAGATGAGAGCCGCCGGGCTGCGGGTCGAGGTCGACGATCACGACGACACCGTCGGCGAGAAGATCAGGAAGGCCCTCACCGGCAAGCACCCGGCCGTGCTGGTTGTCGGAGACAAGGACGTCGAGGCAGGCACCATCGGGTTGCGGCTACGAGGAGAGGAACACGAGCGGCGCGGCGTTGGTCGGGATGAGGTGATCACCGAGCTGCTCGATCTCTGCGCGCCGCCCCGATGAGGCCGCCGCAGTGACTTGCCCTGGGCGAGATCGGGCGTAGGCTGCGCCTCCCCAACGATCACGCCTCCCGTCGGTTCGGGTGAAGGGACAACATCCGTGAAGCAGCTCGTCAAGCTCCTCGCCGCCTCCGTGCGCCGCTCTCCATGGGCGGTGCTGATCGCAGCTCTCGTCGCTACCGCGGTGTTGGGGGCGTTCATCACTCAACAGGAGACGGCGACGGGCAGCGAAGGCTTCTCCCCGGACTCGCCCGAGTTCCTGGCGCAGGACGTCATCAGCGAGCACTTCTCGGACAACTCCGAAACGTCGGCCCAGATCGTCATGACTGCCAAGGACGGCGACCTCATCACCGCGACGGGCCTGCGTGACTACGTAGCGGTGCGGCGGGCGATCGAGACCAGCGAGGTGGCGGACCTGCTCAAGGGAAGGCCCGGCGGTGACATCGTCGGGTATTTCGATCCGCTGCTGCAAGGGCTGCAGCTGCGTGCCGAGGAGACCGGGATCCCCCTCGAGATGATGCTGGTGGCCATCTCCGATTTGGAGGTGAAGGAGGGTTTCCGCGAGAGCTTCTCCCAGATCCCGGTCGAGATGTCCGGTCTCTTCCGAGGACTGCTCGACCAGGGGTTCGATCTCGAAACGGCCGAGGCTGAGGCCGGTCTCATGGTTGTCTACCTCAACCTCGCCGATCTCGACGACCCAGACGGCACGATCCTGCAGGGGAAGGAAGTCGACATGGCCGACGCGGTGGCGGCGCTCGACGCCCAGGCCGCAGAGGGATCGGCCTTCAGCTACTCGCTCCTGTTCGCCGACACCGATCAGTTCGCCTCCGAGATCGGGCGGCTGTTCGCCACGGCCTTCATCATCATCGTGCTGATCCTGCTCTTCGTGTTCTGGATCCATCCCAAGGGGAACATGACGTGGGGGGGAGCACTGCGGCGGGCGCTGGGCGATGTGACGCTCACCATGCTCGTCATTGTCATGTCGATCGTCTGGATGAACGGCATCGGCGTGCTCCTGGGACCCAGATACCTCGGCCTCATCGGCGACTTCAACGAGATGCTCCAGCTCCTCCCGATCCTGCTCATCGGCCTCGGTGTCGACTACGCCATCCACATGACGAGCCGCTACCGGGAGGAGCTCGGCGAGGGCATCGAGGTGCCGAGAGCGGCAGCACGCGCCACCCGGACCGTGGGAATCGCCCTGGTGCTCGCCACCGTGACCACCTCGATCGGTTTCCTCACCAATGTGATCAACCCGATCGCGGCGATCGCCGACTTCGGTGTGCTGGCTGCGGTCGGCATCAGCTCGGCGTTCCTGCTCATGCTGACGGTGGTGCCCTCGATCCGGGTCTTGCTGGATCGCCGAGCCGAGTCGCGCGGCCGGCTGACCCGTGAGGCCCTTGGCCGGCAGAGCGAGCGGTTGCTGCCCAAGCTCATGGGAAGCACGTCGGTGCTGGCCGAGCGGTTCTCGAGCATCGTGATCATCCTGGCACTCGTGGCGGCGGGAGCAGGTGTCTACGGCTTCACCCAGCTCAACACCGAGTTCAGCTTCACCGACTTCCTTCCCGAGGACTCCTCCGCCCGAGTCGCTTACGACTCCATCGTCTCGGACTTCGCAGGGGGCTTCGGCGAGGAGACAGAGATCATCATCGAAGGTGACGTCGCCACTCCAGCCGTCCACAACGCTCTGGTGGCGGCGTGGGGCAATCTCGGCGATAACCCGAACGTGGTGCAGTACGGGGAGCGGGCCACGGCTGAATCGCCGGTCTCGGTGATTGGGGGACTCGTGTCGCCGCCCGATCAGGGCGGCGACACCGAGACGTACGACGCCGAGTTCGCTCAGTTCGCTCTGGCCGCAGGACTGCAGCCGGATCTGACCGTCGCGGAGAGCACCGATGTGGCCGCCCTCTACCGTGCTGCGCTCGAAGCGGCCAGGGATCCCATGAGGCGGGTCGTGGCCGAGGTGGACGGTGCCTTCCGGTTCGTGGACATGGGGGTGTCGACCCAGGCGGGTGAAGCCGAGGCGCTCTTGCTCCGGGACGATCTCCGGGCCGACTTCGCCCCGGTGCGCGAAGCGGGGGCGACCGCGGTCGCCACCAATCAGAGCATCATCAGCCAGGGAGTGGCGAAAGCGCTGCAAGACTCGCAGCTGTGGTCGCTAGGGCTCACGATCTTGGTGGCGGGCATGGTGCTCGCCATCAACTTCTGGTTCGAATCGAGGCGGCCGTTCCTTGGAGTCATCACGATCCTGCCGGTGGTGTTGATCGTGTTGCTGGTGTTCGGGATGATGGCTGCACGGGGGATCGCCTTCAATCCCGTCACCGCCATGATCGCCAATCTCGCCATCGGGATCGGCGTGCCGTACACCATCCACATCACGCATCGCTACCAGGAGGACCGTCTCCGGCACGGCGCGCCCGAGGCCGCCATCCGCTCGACCACCACCCACACCGGAGGCGCGCTGGCCGGGTCGGCGTTCACCACCGCGGCCGGTTTCGGCGTGCTGGTGACATCGTCGCTCAAGCCTTTCCAGCAGTTCGGCGAGGTCACGTTCTGGGCGATCATCTTCGCCCTCGTCGGGTCGGTGCTGGTGCTGCCGTCGCTGCTCATCGTCTGGGATCGCTGGCACCTCAATCGGGGTGAGACGGTGGTCGACGAAGCGAGGATTCAAGCCGTGCTCGAGGGGCAGGAGACCTGAGGAGCCGGGCCGCGTGACCGGCGATCGCTCAGGAGGAGGCCGGCCTAGCGGTCCTCGATGAAGACGAACTCGCGGGTGAGCGGCCCGACGTAGATCTGGCGCGGCCGGACGATGCGGGTGAGCGGATCCTCGATCATCTCTTTCCAGTTGGCAATCCAGCCGGGGAGGCGCCCGATGGCGAAGAGCACAGTGAACATGCGTGTCGGGAACCCCAGAGCCCGGAAGATCAAGCCGGAATAGAAGTCGACGTTCGGGTAGAGGTTCCTGCTCTGGAAGTAGTCGTCCTGGAGCGCCATCTCCTCCAGGTCCCGGGCGATGTCGAGGAGCGGATCGTCTACTCCCGCTCGATCGAGCACGTCGGCGGCGAAGCCCCTGAGAATCTTGGCCCGCGGGTCGTAGTTCTTGTAGACGCGATGTCCGAAGCCCATGAGCCGGAACGGGTCGTCGGGATGCTTGGCGCGGGCGAGGACGGTCTTTGGCGTGGCATCCGGGTCCTCGTTGATCTCGCGGAGCATCTCGATGACGGCCTGATTGGCGCCCCCGTGCAGTGGTCCCCACAAGGCGTTCATGCCGGCGGCGACCGAGGCGAACAGGTTCGCTCCGCTCGAGCCGACGGAGCGCACGGTTGTCGTTGAGCAATTCTGACCGTGGTCGGCGTGCAGGATGAGGAGAACGTTGAGGGCCCGTGTGATGATCGGATCGACCACCATCTCCTCGGCCGGAGTCGCGAACATCATGTGGAGGAAGTTCTCGACATAGGTGAGGTCGTTGCGGGGGTAGATGTAGGCCTGGCCGGTCGATTTCTTGAAGGCCCACGCCGCGATGGTCGGCATCTTGGCGATGATGCGCTTTGCGCTCTCTCCGAAAGTGTCGGGATCGGCCGGGTTGAGGTAGCCCTCGTAATAGGTGGAGACCGCGTTGGTGGCCGACGAGAGGATCGCCATGGGGTGGGCGCTGCGGGGGAAGGCATCGAAGAAGCGCTTCATCTCCTCGTTGAGGAGGGTGTAATGGCGGATCGACTCAGTCCAGGCCTCGAGCTGGGGCCGGGTCGGCAGCGACCCGAACAGCAGCAGGTAGGCGACCTCGAGGAATGAACAATGCTCGGCGAGGTCCTCGATGCGATAGCCGTCGTAGGTCAGCTCGCCGGCGGTGCCGTCGACGTGAGTGAGCGCACTACGCGTCGAGGCGGTATTGGCGAAGCCGGGATCGAACGCCACGACGCCCGCCTCGGTTCGTAGCCGGCTGATGTCGAGGCCGTGGTCGCCGGCCCTTCCTTCGACCAGCGGAAGCTCGAGGGAGGACTCGGTGCCCTCCGGGCTCGCTATGTGGAGCCTCGCCCCGACGTCGCCGTCCAAGCGTCTTCCTCCTCCGGGCCGGGTGGTCGCCGCCGTTTGTCCGACGACAAGAGCCGCCGCCGTTCGTTCGACGACGAGAATGGGGTCGAAGTG
Organism: uncultured Acidimicrobiaceae bacterium; assembly: GCA_964569015.1. Lineage (GTDB taxonomy): Bacteria > Actinomycetota > Acidimicrobiia > Spongiisociales > UBA5794 > CAYQEC01. The sequence goes on from CAZMSN010000003.1 coordinate 16,551, forward strand.
TAGCGAACGAGTATGCCCGCCGGTCCCCGTGGTACCTTTCCGGACGGAAGGAGGACGAGTGCTCGACCTCAGGGGCCGTAGCCGAGTCGCCCCGGTACTGGATCCCATTGCCGCGGGCCTCGCCAAGGCGAATCTGACTCCCACGGCGGTGACGCTCATCGGCCTGGTGGTGAGCTTCGGCGGAGCGGTGCTGATCGGCCGGCACGAATACGTGGCCGGCGCCCTCGTCGCCGGCGGTGGCGCGCTCTTCGACGCACTCGACGGGCCGCTGGCGCGGTTGCAGGGAACTGCCTCCATCCGGGGCGCGTTCGTCGACACGATGTCCGATCGGTTCGGGGAGATCGCCATCCTCGCCGGGCTGGCAGTGAGCCTGCGCCAGGACGAGACGGCGCTGATGCTGTGCCTGTTCGCTCTGGCGTTCTCGCTCCTCACCCCATACGTGCGGGCCAAGGCCGAGAGTTGGGGTGCCGAAGGTCGCGGCGGCTGGATGGGCCGGGCCGAGCGTGTGCTCTTGATTCTCACCGGCATCGGTCTCGATGGTTTCGGCCTCCGGGTGATCTTGCCGGTGCTGTGGATGTTCGTGATCCTGTCGGGGCTCACCGTCGGTCAGCGAATCCGGCGGACGTGGCAGCAGTTGACGCCGTGAAGGGGGCCGCCGGCTACCTGGCGTATCGGGCCTTCGATGCGCTCTTCGCGCTTCTGCCCGAGGCGGCGATGCGTCACGTCGGCGAAGGTCTCGGGGTACTCGCCTATTGGATTGCACCGGGGCGCCGCCGGCTGGCACGCCGTCACCTGCGGCGAGTACTGGGAGATGACCCTCGCCTCAAGGCGGAGACCCGCCGCATGTTCGCCAGCTATGGGCGATATTGGGCGGAGGTGTTCTGGGTGCGGGCCCGCCGCAAGCAGCAGATCCTGGATCACGCCGTCATCGTGGGCCAGGAGCACATCGAGGCGGCGGCGGCCGCCGGGCACGGCATCGTGCTGGCCCTGCCCCACCTGGGGAACTGGGAAGCGGCTGGGGCCAAAGCGGAGCAGATCGGGATCCCGGTGTTGGCGGTGGCCGAGTCGCTGCCCAACCGGCGCATCGTCGAGTGGTTCGTGAGAGTCCGCAATCAGATGGGCATCGACGTGGTCCTGACAGGCAACGGGGGTCGCGTGACGCGATCTCTGGTGGATCGGCTGAACTCCGGTGGCACGATCGCGCTGGTTGCCGATCGCGACATCTCGGGGCGGGGAGTCGAGGTGGACTTCTTCGGAGAGAGGACCACGATGCCGGCCGGCCCCATGGCGCTGGCCGAGCGCACCGGGGCTGCCCTCCTACCGGTTGGGTGCTACTTCAAAGAGGGTCGCGGCCACCGCTTCGTGGTTCACCCGGCGATCGAGATTCCCGTTGCCCCGACGCGAGAGCAGCGGGTGGAACTCGGCACGCAGCGGTGCGCGGTGGCGTTCGAGGAGATCATCCGGCTCGCTCCCCATCAGTGGCACCTGTTCCAGCCCAACTGGCCGTCGGATCGCCAAGAGGGCCCGTGATGAGGGTGGCGGTAGTGAGCCCGTACGACCTCGGCTTGCCCGGGGGGGTGCAGAACCAGGTCTTTCGCCTGGCCGAATGGCTCGGGGACGCCGGTCACGATGCCTGGGTCGTCGGGCCGGGAAAGGCGCCGGAGGGCGCCATCTCGGTGGGACCGGCCAGGCTGGTGCGCGCCAACGGCGCCCGCGTGCCCATTTCACTTGATCCGCGCATAGGGGGAGCGGTACGGCGGGCAGTGGCAGGTGCCGACGTCATTCACGTTCACGAGCCGCTGATGCCTTTCGTGTCGCTGTGCGCCGGACGGGTGCCCGACATCGCGAAGGTGGGGACGTTCCATGCCGATCCATCTGAGCTGGTTCGGCGGCTCTATCGCTCAGGCGGGCCGCTCGTGCGCCGGACGATGGGGAGGCTCGACGTCGTGACGGCGGTGAGCCCGGTCGCGGGCAGCGCCATCGCCCACTTGGTCCGGCACCGCGTCGTGCCCAACGGCCTCGACACCGCCTCGTTCACGGCCGGTTCGCACACGCCGCGGCGGGTGATGTTCTTGGGACGTGACGAGCCGCGCAAGGGTTTCGATGTGCTCCTGACGGCATGGCCCCAGGTGCGGGCCGCGGTGCCGGACGCCGAGCTGGTGGCGACCGTGGAGGCCCGGCCCGACACACCGGGGATTCGCTATGTGGGAAGGGTCGCAGACGACGAGAAACGGCGGCTGCTGGCCGAGGCAGATGTCTTCTGCGCTCCCAACCTGGGAGGCGAGAGCTTCGGCATCGTGCTGGCGGAGGCGATGGCCTCGGGATGCGCCGTCGTCGCCTCGGCCCTGCCGGGTTTCGCCCACGTCGTGGCCGGGGCCGGCGTTCTGTGCGCGCCTGGCGATCACCGCGGGCTGGCACGGATGCTGATCGCTCTCCTGCGAGACGACGCCCGGCGTGACGAGCTGCGCCGACGCGCTGCCCAGCAAGTGCGCAGGTTCGACCGGGATGCCGTGCTCTCGGGGTACCTGGCCGCCTACGAGGATGCCCTTCACGGCTGAGAGCGGCCGCGTCTGCCCCCTCGGGCCTGCCAGTACACTGGAACGGAGTACACCCCATCAGGAGTAGCACCATGTCAACGCCATCGGTCGAACACGGCACGGACCGTGTCAAGCGCGGCCTGGCCGAGATGCTCAAGGGCGGCGTCATCATGGACGTCGTCAACGCCGAGCAAGCCAAGATCGCCGAGGAAGCGGGTGCCGTTGCGGTGATGGCGCTCGAGCGCGTTCCAGCCGACATCCGGGCGCACGGCGGGGTGGCCCGCATGGCCGATCCGGCCAAGGTGGAAGAGATCATCCAGACGGTGTCCATTCCGGTGATGGCGAAGGCCCGCATCGGGCACTTCGTCGAAGCCCAGGTGCTGCAATCGCTCGGCGTCGACTACATCGACGAGAGTGAGGTGCTCACGCCCGTCGACGACCAGCACGTCGACAAATGGGCGTTCACCGTCCCGTTCGTCTGCGGGGCACGCAATCTCGGTGAGGCACTGCGCCGGATCGGCGAGGGTGCCGCCATGATCCGCACCAAGGGCGAGCCGGGCACCGGCAACGTCGTCGAGGCGGTGCGCCACATGCGCCTCATGACTTCCGAGATCCGCTGTCTCACCACCCTGGATCCGAACGAGATGATGAGCGCCGCCGAGGAGCTGCGTGCTCCCTACGAGCTCGTCAAGGAAGTCGCTGAGACCGGCCGCCTGCCTGTCGTCAACTTCGCCGCGGGCGGCATTGCGACCCCCTCGGACGCCGCGCTCATGATGCAGCTCGGATGCGACGGGATCTTCGTGGGCTCAGGGATCTTCAAGTCGGGCGATCCGGCTCAGCGGGCGCGGGCGATCGTGGAGGCCACGACCTTCTTCCGCGACCCCGAGAAGGTCGCCGAAGTCTCGCGGAACCTCGGTGAAGCGATGGTCGGCCTCACCATCGAGACCATCCCCCCTGCCGAGCGCATGCAGGATCGGGGGCTCTGACCGGTGCGGGTTGGGGTGCTCGCCCTCCAGGGCGATTTCCGTGAGCACATCGCGTTGCTGGGGGGCATGGCCGACGTCGACCCCGTCGAGGTGCGCCTGCCGGAGCAGCTCGACGATCTCGACGCTCTCGTGATCCCGGGCGGGGAATCCACTGCCATCGGTCGCCTGGCCACGATCTTCGGGTTCATGGATCCGTTGCGAGACGCCGTCGACAGCGGGCTGCCGGTGCTCGGGACCTGTGCCGGCATGATCTTCCTGGCGGCGGGGACGACGGGTCCCGTGCAGCCTCAGCTCGGCGTGCTCGACGTCGTCGTGGAGCGCAATGCCTTTGGACGGCAGGTCGACTCGTTCGAGACGGACCTCCCGATAGAGGGCGAGGACGAGCCGGTGCACGCCGTGTTCATCCGCGCTCCCTGGATCGACAAGCTGGGCAACGACGTCGAGGTGCTCACCGCTGTGGAGGACCCCGATTCGGGCGAGTCGAGGCCTGTCTTCGTGCGGCAGGGACGTATCCTTGCGACGTCGTTCCACCCCGAGCTCACGGACGACTCGCGGATTCACGGGATGCTGCTGGAGATGGCCCGAAAGGAGCACTGATGTCCGGACACTCCAAGTGGGCCAATATCAAGCATCGCAAGGGCCGCCAAGACGAGAAGCGCGGCAAGCTGTTCGCCAAGCTGATTCGCGCCATCGAAGCGGCGGCCCGCCAGGGCGGAGCCGATGTCCAGGCCAATGCCACACTTGCGACCGCGGTCCAGAATGCGAAGGACGCGTCGGTCCCGAAGGACAACATCGAACGGGCGATCGCCCGCGGGGCCGGTGACCTCGAAGGCGTCCACTACGAGGAGATCTGGTACGAGGGCTACGGCCCCGGCGGCGTGGCAGTCTTCGTGCTGGTGATCACCGACAATCGCAATCGGGCGGCGTCCGATGTGCGGGCCGTGTTCAGCCGCCACAACGGGAGCCTCGGCGAGCCCGGCTCGGTGGGATACCTGTTCGAGCAGAAGGGCTTCCTGCTCGTGGAGGGGGAGGAGGATGCCGTGATGCTGGCTGGGCTCGAAGGAGGGGCTGAGGACGTGCGGGCCTCCGGGGATCAGTGGGAGGTCATCTCCGCTCCGGGAGATCTCGCCGCGGTGCGGGCTGTCTTCGAGGCGGCCGACGTGGTCGTGGATTCGGCCGAAGTGACCCAGCTCCCCATGACGACGGTGTTGCTCGATGCGACCAGCGCCCCGAAGATCCTGCATCTCGTGGATGCTCTCGAGGACCTCGATGACGTCCAGTCGGTGTACGCCAATTTCGACATCCCGGACGCCATCTTGGAAGAGGTGAGCTGAGGCACGAGGCCTCGGCTGTGCCAGCCCGCGCCTGCCATCGTTGCCGGAGTCGTGCGGACGCATCCTTGGAGTTGGGCCGAGCCGGCTCTAGTCTCAGGGAACATATGTTCGTACTCGGCATCGATCCAGGTCTCTCCGCCACCGGTTACGGAGTGGTGGAGATCGCTGGGGCCACGGTGCGAGCCGTCGCCGCCGGGGTGATCCGCACCAGCCGCACGCTCCCACTCGCTCAGCGGCTCGCCGAGCTCCATCGCGACGCCATTGCGCTGATGGAGGAGCATCGCCCGGACGAGGCTGCCATCGAGCAGGTCTTCGTCAATCGGAACCTGCAGACCGCCACCTCGGTGGGGCGCGCCTCGGGAGTGCTGCTGCTGGCCGCCGCTCAGGTGGGGATTCCGATCCACGAGTACACGCCCTCGGCCGTGAAGATGGCACTGACGGGGTACGGTGGCGCTCCCAAGAATCAGGTCGGAGAGGTCGTCGCGATGAGACTGCGGCTTGACGAGGTGCCCAAGCCGGCCGACGTGGCCGATGCACTGGCCGTGGCGCTCTGTCATGCCCAGGCGGTGCCGCTGCGGCGGGCGGTCGAGGGGGCGCGCTCGTGATCGGGAGGCTCCGAGGTCTGCTGGCGGTCAAGGGCGCCGATCGAGTGGTGCTGGACGTCGCCGGGGTCGGGTACGAGGTGGCGGTGACGCCGCGGAGCCTCGCCGAGCTGCCTGCGGTGGGGGAGGAGGCGGTGCTCCACACCCACCTCCACGTGCGCGAGGACGTTCTCCAGCTGTACGGCTTCGCCTCTGAGGACGAGCGCGGGCTGTTCCGGCTCCTGGTGGCGGTGTCGGGCGTTGGCCCCAAGCTCGCCTTGGCGATCCTGGCGACGCTGCGGCCCGACGAGTTGCGGCGGGCGGTGCTCACCGACGATGCCTCGGCGCTGACCGCGGTTCCCGGGATCGGCAACCGGAGCGCCCAGAAGCTGATGCTCGAGCTTCGGCCGAAGCTCGAGCTTCCCGATGTCGAATTGGCGTCCAGCGGGAGCGTCGCCGGCGAAGTCCGGCAGGCGCTCGAAGGGCTCGGCTATCAGGTAGCCGAGATCCACCAGGCGATGCGTGAAGTGCCCGGTGATCTTTCATTGGAGGAGACCCTCCGACTCTGCCTGCAAGAGCTCGGCAAGCGGCGCCGGGCCCGATGAGAAGGGTTTGCGATCATGCGTGAGGAAGGGCTCCTGGCCACCGAGAGCCTGCCGGAGGACGTGGCCCTCGATGTCGGGCTGCGGCCGCGGAGAATGGCGGACTTCGTCGGTCAGGCGGCCCTGAAGGAACGTCTTGCCATCCTCATCGAAGCTGCCCGTAGCCGCGCCGAGTGTGTTGATCACGTGCTGTTCTCAGGGCCGCCGGGGCTCGGCAAGACATCGCTGGCCGGCATCCTGGCGGCCGAGATGGGCGCCCAGTTCCAGGCGACGTCGGGGCCGGCCCTGGAGCGGCCCGGCGACCTGGCTGCCGTCATCACCAACCTGGACGCGGGGGACGTGCTCTTCATCGACGAGGTCCACCGCCTGCCGCGACAGGTGGAGGAGGTTCTCTATCCGGCGATGGAGGACTTCCAGCTCGACATCGTGGTGGGAAAGGGCCCGGCGGCGCGTTCCATAAGGCTCGATCTGCCTCCGTTCACGCTGGTGGGGGCGACGACGCGAGTCGGCCGGGTGGCGTCTCCGCTGCGCGACCGCTTCGGCTACGTCGCCCGCCTCGACTACTACGAGGCGTCCGAGTTGGGAGCGATCGTGGCGCGATCGGCCGGGATCCTCGAAGTCGAGGTCACCAGCGCTGGTGCCAAGGCGATCGCACGGCGCAGTCGGGGCACGCCTCGGATCGCAAATCGTCTGCTGAAGCGGGTCCGGGACTATGCCACGGTGCGCTCCGACGGACGGGTCGATGCCGCCACTGCCGAGGCCGCGTTGGAAGTGTTCGAGGTCGACTCGATCGGCCTCGACAAGGTCGACCGTGCCGTACTGGAAGCGGTGATCGGCAAGTTCGCTGGGGGGCCGGTCGGCCTCTCGACGCTGGCGATCGCAGTGGGGGAGGACCCCGAGACGGTGGAGGATGCCTACGAGCCGTTCCTCCTCCAAGAGGGGTACCTCAAACGGACCCGGCGCGGGCGAGTGGCGACGGCGCGGGCATACGAGCACTTGGGGATCACGCCACCGCAGCCAGGTCAGGAACAGACCCGCCTCATTTGAGGCGCCTCATCTGAGGCATCAACGACGTGGCGGCAGGGCCGTCGTTCGCCAGTAAGAGCGCAGCCGCGCCACGAAGTTGGGCGAGACCTCAGCGTAGATGCGCTGTCCGATGACGAAAGACTCGCGCTGGAGGGCGATGCGTTGGCGAGCGACGGCGGTGAGCAAGCTGTAGCGCTCGGTGTCGACCGGCAGGAGCTCCGGCTGCGCAACGACGAGGGTCCCGAGCACTGACAGATCGTGCTCGTCTCCGAGCACATCGGCCAGCTCGCCGAGGCTGGCCTCGACCGATCCCAGCATGTTCGGCCACAGCAGGTTGAGGGCTTCGGTCTGGTAGCGCAGGTACTTCACGCGCCTTCGCCACTCATGGAACGTCACCTCGGCTGGGACGCGGCGTGCCGACCTCATGGCCCGTCGGCCCCGGCGGTAGACCCGCTCGATGCCGCGGTCGATGGAGCTGAAGCTGTCGGGGATTCGGTGCCGCACGAGGGCCTCGCCGTAATCGAGAACGGCGTCGGCGACCGGCCAGGAAGCGAAGCGCGCCCGAGCCGTGCGCAGAGTGGTGCTGAGGTCGAGCATTCCCTGGCGGTCGGCGAGGATGTCATAGGCGACTTGGAGGTGGCGAACCATGAGCCGGTCGTGGAGGTTGACGTAGGCCTCAGGAGGCAGTGCCTCCGGAGCGGCCACCTGCAACTGCTCGGCGATGGTTGCCATCACCCAGGAGTCACGAACCGGGGCTAGTCGGCGGGCGGCATCCCTCAGCACCACGTTCTCGTTGCGGTAGACCTCGTAGCCGATCTCGTCGCGCACGAGCCGCAACATGCCTCGCAACCGCTTGAGCGCCTTGCGGGCCTCGTGGACTGCGGTGTTGCGGTCCTCGGCGAGATCAGAGAGGGCGTCGATGGCGACGGCGAACTGGTCGAGAGAGACTCGACGCAGGGCGAAGGCGAGGGGCTCGTCGGGCTGGAAGCACAACGACGGGCGCTTTTGCTCGGGGGCGGTGAAGGTCGGAGACTGCTCCTCCGGCGGGGCAAGCACACGGGGAGGCGGCGCCGGGAGACGAGTCTCATCGAGGGCACGCTCGAACGTGACCGTCGAGGCGGGTGCACGGGGCTGGATCACATCGGTGCGTTTCTCAATGGTGAATGTGCCCGAGTCCGGCATGGCGACCGCTCCTCTTCGTTCGCCTTCTGAGGGTACCGGGTATGGGGTCTTAGGGCGAGAGTTATTTTCTTCGACCAGCCTCTTCTGAAACACTCGGCGTCCAGAGCAAGGCAGCTGATGCCGGCGGGTTCAGGCGCGACGGATGGGCCTTGGAACGCCATCGCCCAACGTCGTGAGGAGAGCGCCGCACCTACGCTGGAGCCGGTGCTTTCTCGTTTCACAGCCGACTACCGCTATGACCTGCCGGCGAGCGCTATCGCCCAGGCGGCGATCGAGCCGCGCGACTCGGCCCGACTGGTCCTGGCCGCGACCCTCGAGGATCGGCGCTTCTTCGATCTCCCCGAGCTGCTCACTCCAGGCGATCTGCTGGTCGTCAATCGGACGAGGGTCCGAGCCGCCCGCCTCCGGGGCGTGAAGACGGCTACCGGGGGCGCCGTCGAGGCGTTGCTGATTCGCCGCCGTGACGGAGACCATTGGGAAGCCCTGGTCAAGCCGGCGCGAAGGATCCGTCCCGGGACCGAACTCGACCTCGGAGACCTGCACGGCCGGGTGATCGAAGGCCCCGACGAAGGCGTTGTGGTGATGGAGCTGTGCGCCGAGAGCGGTAACGTCGAGGAGACGCTGGCACGGACGGGGAGCGTGCCGCTCCCGCCCTACTTTCATGGTGTGCTCGATGATCCGGAGCGGTACCAGACTGTGTACGCCGCCACCGTCGGCTCGGCGGCGGCCCCCACTGCCGGCCTACATTTCACGCCCGCGCTCCTCACCCGCTTGGCCGAACGGGGGATAGAACGGACCGAGGTCGACCTGGAGGTTGGACTCGACACCTTCCGGCCGATGACCGTGCCGAGCATCGACGAGCACACCATGCACGAGGAACGCTACGTCGTTCCCGAGGCGGCGGCGGAGGCGATCGCCGCGGTGCGGCGCCGAGGTGGCCGTGTGGTGGCGGTCGGCACGACGGTGGTCCGCGCACTGGAGACGGCGGCCGGCGAAAGCGGATTGGTGCGGGCCGGTTCGGGAGGGAGCGATCTCTTCATCACGCCCGGGTACCGCTTCGAAGTGGTCGATGCCGTCATCACCAACTTCCACGCACCGGGCACGACCCTGATCGTGATGGTGGCAGCCATGCTCGGGAGCCGGTGGCGGAGGGTCTACGAGCATGCCCTGGAAGCCGGGTACCGTTTCTTGTCCTTCGGGGACGCCATGTACATCGAGAGCACTGGGAGACGGTGATGGGAGAAGCGGTTTGGTGGGAGCCGGGTGCGACCGACGGTGCGGCTCGCACCGGCACCCTGCACACTCCCCACGGAGTGGTTGCCACCCCGGCGTTCATGCCGGTGGGAACCCGAGGCACGGTGAGGAGCATCGACTCGGCCGAGCTGGAGCAAGTGGGGGCGCAGATCGTGCTGGCGAACACGTATCACCTCATGTTGCGTCCCGGAGCCGAGACGGTGCGTGCCCTCGGTGAGCTCCACGGACTCATGGCCTGGCCCGGTCCCATCCTCACCGACAGCGGCGGCTATCAGGTGTTCTCGCTCCATCCCCGAGTCGACGAGGACGGCGTGGTATTCGCCTCCGTCTACGACGGGGCGCGAGTCGAGCTGACTCCCGAACGTGCCGTCGAGGTACAGGAGATGCTGGGAGCGGATGTGGCGATGGCGCTCGACGTGCTCATCGCGCTGCCGGCGCCGCGGGCCACCGCCGAAGCGGCGATGGAACGAACGTTGCACTGGGCGGAGCGGTCACGCGCGGCCCGATCCCGTGACGATCGCTCCCTGTGGGGGATCGTGCAGGGCGGGGTCGATGTCGAGCTGCGGCGCCGCTCGGCGGCGAATACCGCCGCGCTCGGTTTCCCCGGGTTCGGGATCGGAGGGCTGTCGGTGGGGGAGAGCGCAGGGGAGCGAGATGAGGCTCTCACGGCGGCGATCCGGGAGCTTCCCGACTCGCGTCCCCGCTATCTGATGGGGGTGGGGGACACCGAGAGCGTGCTCGCCGCCGTCGACCGAGGGGTGGATCTGTTCGACTGTGTGCTCCCCACCCGGCTGGCACGGCACGGCAAGGTGCTCACCCGTTTCGGCGATTTCTCCGTCAAGCGAGCGGAATGGGCCCGGGACACCGGCCCGATCGACCCGTCGTGTCGTTGTGGCACGTGCTCTCGCTACGAGCGCGGCTACCTTCGTCATCTGCTCACCACCGGGGAGTTGCTGGGGCCGCGCCTGCTGACGGTGCACAACCTCACGTACACCTTCGACCTGCTGGCGGGAATCCGCCACGCCATCGGGGAAGGCCGTTTCGGGCAATTCCGGAGCCGGACAACGGCGGAGCGGGCCGGTGTACGTTGATGTCATGGGCAGTTGTTTTTACCGGAGTCCGAGCCCGGCACTAACCTGTGGCGACCCGGCGACCGGGATCGTCGGTTCACGTCCGCGATGGAGGAATCCGTGCAATACCTCGTAGCCCAGGCCGGCTTCATGCTGGCCCAAGAGGCGGAGACCGATAATCCGACCGGCTCTCTTGTCAGCATGCTGTTGGTGTTCGCCCTCATCGGTGGCTTCTTCTACTTCGTGATGATTCGCCCCCAACGGCGCCGCATGCGCGAGATGGATAAGCTCCGGGACTCGATCGTGGTCGGCGACGAGATCCGCACCGTTGGCGGCATCTACGCGGTCGTGAAGAGCGTCGACGACGATGACATGGTGGTCGACATCGGCGGGGGCACGTCGATGCGCATCTCTCGTCGTGCCATCGCCCGGCGGCTCGGAGGCGACACCGAGTGAGCCGTCGCTCGCTGTGGGTCACGCTGCTGATCACCCTGACGATCGCCTGGGGGTCGCTTGCAGGCGTTCTGGCGGCAGGGTGGGAGCCGAAGCTCGGCCTCGATCTCCAGGGCGGCTTCTCTCTGGTGCTCACCGCGCCGGAGGGCGCCGATTCCGAGGTGCTGGACAAGGCCGTCGAGATCATGCGTCAGCGGATCGAGAACATGGGGAGTGTCCAGGAGCCGGAGATCTCGGTACAGGGGGATCGCAGCATCCAGGTGCAGCTCCCAGGTGTGCAGGAACGCGAACGAGCGCTGCAGGCGGTGGGAACCACGGGCGAGCTTTCGTTCCGTCCCGTGCTCGATCTCCAGACCGGCCTCAGCCCGGCGTTCCTCGACGGCACGCTCCCGGTGCCCGAAGAGCTGCTCGTCGAGGAGACGACGACCACCACGATCGCCGAGGACGGCGAGGCCGTCGACACGACCACGACTACCACCACGACTACCACGACCACCACGACGGTTCCGCCGGTGATCCCGGAGAACATCGATCCCGACACCGGGCTCACCATCGTCGACGATCCCCAAGCGACCAGCTACCTGCGGGATGAGAACGGCTTCTACTACTACAAGGTCGGACCGGCGTTCCTCACCGGCGGCGACATCGCCGGCGCCAGAGCGGGGTACGGCGGCGTCAGCATTGGACAGAGCGGCGGCGGATGGAACGTCGATCCTGATTTCACGAGTGAGGGAGGCAAGCGCTTCGAGGAGGCCTCCATACTGCTGTCCACGTATGCGGTTGGCGATCCGCGCCGCGCCATGGCGATCGTTGTCGACGGCACCGTGATCTCGGCGCCGACCATCGCCGCTGACGTCCCCAGCGGCGAAGGCCTCAAGGCCGACAACGTCGTGATCACGATGGGTTCGACCGAGAACGCCGAGGCAGAAGCACAGGATCTGGCGACCATCCTGCGCTACGGCGCCCTTCCCACCACCTTCGAGCGTGAGCGGGTCGAGTCGGTGTCGGCCAGCCTGGGGAGCGACTCCCTCCGTGCCGGCCTCTACGCCGGGCTGGGCGGGCTCGCCCTCGTGGCGCTCGCCCTGATGGTCTACTACCGGGCACTGGGGTTGGTGGCCATCGTCGGCCTCAGCGTCTTCGGGTCGCTGCTGATCGTGTCGATCATCATGATGGGGCGCACGCAGGGAACCACCCTCACCCTTGCCGGCGTCACCGGGATCATCGTCTCGATCGGGATCACGGCGGATTCGTACATCGTGTTCTTCGAGCGGATCAAGGAGGAGCACCGGCGTGGCCGCAACCTGCGTCCGGCGGTCGACACCGGGTTCAAGCGGGCCTTTCACACCATCCTGACGGCGGACACGGTGACGTTCTCCGGGTCGATCCTGCTGTGGCTGCTGGCGATCGGGCCGGTCAAGGGCTTCGCGATCACATTGGGCATCGCCACCGTCATCGACGTGCTCGTGGCCTACTTCTTCACCCGCCCGGCCGTGATGCTCCTGGTGCGGAGCCGCTTCGGCGAGGGCGGGGTCTTCAGTATCCGCGGCGCTATGGGCCGCCACGCCGAGGAGTTGGCGGAGGCCACCGCATGAGCCTGATGCGGGATCTCTACCGGGGTGAGACCGAGTTCGATTTCATCGGACGTCGGCGGACGTTCTTCGTCATCTCGGGCGTGATCATCGCCATCAGCCTGCTGTCACTTCTGGTCCGGGGCCTCGACGGGAGCGTGGACTTCACCGGGGGCACCATCGTCGAGGCGGAGAATCGGGCCGGCGTTGACGTCGCCGGCGTGCGGACCGCCCTGGGTGCCGTGGGCGAAGAGGGCGCGCGGGTCCAGCTCCGGGTCGACACGCTGAGCGGAACCGAATCGATCATCGTCCAGACCGCGGCATTGGACGCCGCACACCAGGATCGGTTGATCGAAGCGGTGGCCGAGGTGGCAGGCGTCTCACCCGACGAGACGAACGTCGACGCGGTGGGACCGAGCTTCGGGGCGGAGATCACTCGCCGGATGATCCGAGCGCTCGTCATCTTCCTGGTGGTCGTGGCCGCCTTCATCAGTTGGCGATTCGAGTGGAAGATGGCGGCGGCGGCCCTGGCGGCGCTCTTCCACGATCTCGCCCTCACGGCCGGGATCTACTCACTCGTCGGCTTCGAGGTGACCCCGGCCACCGTGATCGGGGTCCTGACCATCCTCGGATACAGCCTGTATGACACGGTCGTGGTGTTCGACAAGATCACCGAGAACGTACACGAGCTCGGTAGCCGCCACACCTTCACGGAGATCGGCAACCTCTCGATGAATCAGGTGCTGATGCGATCGATCAACACCTCCGCCACGTCGCTGCTGCCCATCGGCTCACTGCTGTTCGTCGGCTCGTACCTGCTGGGCGCGGCGACGCTGCGCGAATTTGCCCTCGCCCTCTTCATCGGGGTGGCCGCCGGCACCTACAGCTCGATCTTCGTGGCAACGCCTCTCCTGGCGGAATGGAAGGAGCGGGAGCCCGGCTGGCAGAGAATGCAGCGGCGCACCGCTCGCCGCGGTGGGGAGATCGCTGCCGCGGCAGCAGCGCCCGAAGTGGCGGTGGAGATCCGCGACAGCGGCGCAGTGGCCCGGCCTCCCAAGCAGCGGAGGAAGCGCCGGTAGACTGCGCCAATGAGCGCGCCCGTTGATATGACCAGGGGCCTGGATCGCCGGCTGCAGCGCGGGCCGGGCCGGCGCGGCACCCTCTGGTGGGCGGCGGCGGTTCTTCCGCTGGGGGTGGGCGATGGCGCCGCCTGAAGCGAACTCGACGTCCGATATTGAGGCGCGGTTGGCGTCGCTTCTCGACATCTTCCGAGAACGGCACCCCGAGGGTGATGAAGACCTCATCGTGCGGGCCTACCAGGTCGCCGAGGAGGCTCACCGGGGCCAGAAGCGCCGCACCGGCGAGGCGTACATCTTTCATCCCCTGGTGGTGACGGAGATCCTGGCCGGCTACGGCATGGATGCCGCCACCCTGGCGGCGGCGCTGCTTCACGACACCGTGGAGGACACCGATCTCACCATCGACGACGTCGCCGAACAGTTCGGTGACGAGGTGGCAGGCCTGATCGACGGCGTGACCAAACTCGCTCGCATCGAGTATTCCAGCAGGGAGGAGCAGCAGGCGGCGACCATCCGCAAGATGGTGATCGCCATGGCCAAGGACATCAGGGTGTTGCTCATCAAGCTCGCCGATCGACTCCACAACGTCCGCACGCTGGCACCGCTGTCCGAGGAGAAGCGGCGCCGCATCGCAGCCGAGACGCTGGACGTCTATGCCCCGCTGGCGCACCGCCTCGGGGTGCAGGAGGTCAAGCACGAGCTCGAGGAGCTCTGTTTCGCCGAGTTGCACCCGGGCAGAAAAGGCGAGCTCGAAGAGAAGGTGCGCCGCCGCGCCCCCGAGCGAGAGGACTACCTCGACAAGGTGATGACCGAGGTGAGCGGGGCGCTCGCCGGAGTCGGCATCGAGGCGAAGGTCACCGGACGCCCGAAGCACCTCTATTCGATCTACCGCAAGATGGTGACCAGCGGATTGGCCTTCGACGAGATCTTCGACCTGATCGGAATCCGCGTCATCGTGCCATCACTGCGCGACTGCTACGGGGCGCTGGGCCTGGTGCACACCTTGTGGCGTCCCATTCAGGGACGCTTCAAGGACTACATCGCGATGCCCAAGTACAACCTGTACCAGAGCCTCCACACCACGGTGGTCGGCCCCGACGGCAAGGCCCTCGAGGTGCAGATTCGAACCGAGGAAATGCATCAGAGAGCCGAGCACGGCATCGCGGCGCACTGGCGCTACAAGGAAGGCGACACCTCCGCCGACGAGCGACTGGTCGAGGATCTGCGATTCCTCCAGGAGGAATCGACGGACCCGAGCGATTTCCTGCGCAACCTGAAGCTCGATCTCTACCAGGACGAGGTGTTCACCCTCACGCCGAAGGGTGACGTGGTGACACTTCCGATGGGTGCCACCCCGGTCGATTTCGCCTACCGGATCCACACTGATGTGGGGCACCGCTGCGTCGGCGCCAGGGTCAACGGTCGCCTGGTGCCGTTGTCATCCAAGCTCGAATCGGGCGACATCGTCTCGATCATCACCTCCAACTCGCCCAACGCCCGGCCGAGCCGGGACTGGCTCGAGTTCGTCAAATCCACGAGGGCGGCGACCAAGATCCGTCAGTGGTACACGAGGGCTCGGCGTGAGACCTCTCTCGGCGACGGGCGGGATCTCGTTGCCAAGGCGGTTCGGCGAGAAGCGCTCGGGGTCTCGGCGCCGGGCAGGGACAAGGTCCTGGCCGACATCGCCGGCGAGCTCGGCTACGAGAGCGTCGATGCCATGTACGTGGCGGTCGGCGACGGGCAACTCAGTCCACAGACTGTCTCGCAGAAGCTCGTCCGTGTCTTCCGGCCGGAGGAGGAAGACGAGGACCTGCTCGCCCCGCCGTCTCTGCCACGCCAGCGGCGCCCGACCCGCGGCATCATCGTCGAGGGCATGACCGATCTGCTGGTGCGCATCGCCCGCTGCTGTGCCCCGGTCCCCGGAGACGACATCGTCGGCTTCGTGACAGTGGGGCGGGGCGTTTCGGTGCACCGAGCCGACTGCGCCAACATCGGCGCTCTGGAGGACCGGGCCGAGCGGATGATCGACGTGTCCTGGGCCCCGCTGCAGAGTGGCACGTTCTTCGTGTGGATCCAGGTCGAGGCCCTCGACCGCCCCAAGCTGCTGCGGGACGTCACGACGGTGCTTTCGGACCTGGGGGCCAACATCCACGCGTCCTCCTCGGGAACCGGCCGGGACCGGGTGGCGATCCTGCGCTACGAGGTCGAGTTCTCCGATCGACGCGTCCTCGATCGCGCTATCGACGAGCTGCGCGCCGTCGACGACGTCTTCGATGCCTACAGGCTGGTGCCTCACGGCGACGCCGACTGACCGGAGGCGGCCCGCCGTGGGGCATTGCCGAGGTGCCCGGGTGCTCAAGGAAAGGGCAGGGGATTCCGATGAATCGTGTATGGGAATGCGGTGTCGTACGCGTCCCTCCTCGGTGGTAACCGGGGAGGGTGGGTTTACCGTGGTCGAGTCGGTCGTGGCTGCGGGGATCATGCTGATCGCGATCGTCCTCAGCATCGTGCCGATCACCTTCGCTCTCCAGACCCTGGTGCGTGCTCAAGAGGTCACCGTCGCTGAGAACCTGGCGCAGGCGCGGATAGAGGAGGTGCGCAGCCTCGACTACGAGGATGTCGGGCATCCGGGCTCAGCGCCATCCGGCATCTTGGAGAGGACTCTCGTGCGCGACATCGAGGGCCACTCCTACACCGTCGAGACGAGCGTCGAGTACGTCGGCTCGAGCACCGGGCTCAACGTCATCCCGCAGGGCGGCGACGGGGTCGAGGGGACCTTCGACCTCGGCGTTGACTACAAGTACGTCGTCGTCACAGTGACCTCGCCGGACGCGGCCTTGCAGCCGGTGCGGATGGAGACGATCATGGCTCCTCCTACGGTGGGCGCCCTCGAGGCCGTGGCGGTGGTGTCGGTGACCGTCGATCGCCACGAGCCTTTCGATCCGTACGATCCCGTGATGTACCCGACACCTCAAATCCAGCTCTTCGGCCCCGACACGTACACGTCGCCGAACAACGACGACGTGCAGGTCTTCGCCGACGTCACCGAGGGGACCTACGAGATTCGCCTCTGGGGATCCACCGGGTGGCTGCTGCACCCCGAGACGGTGGCCTCGGGCGCCAATTTCGTCGATGCCGCCGACGGTTGGGCGACGGACCGCACGATCCGTATCTACCGGCCAGCGTCGCTGACGGTCGATGTCACCGACGCCGACACGGGATTGCCCGTAACGGACGCGGTCTTGGTGGCGGAAGGGTCGACGACCGGGGAGATCGTCACCAACCCGCCGGGGGAGTACGCCTTCGAGGGGCTGGTCCCCGATCACTACGTCGTGTCTGCCACCGCTACGGGCTACGAGAACAACAGCGTCGAGGTGGACGTTCCAGGATACGGAGGAGGCGACGAGGCGACGGCGTCCATCGAACTCGTGCCGCAAGTCTTCGTGCCGGTGTCATGGACCTTCACCGTCGACTACAACTGGGAGAGCCACTACGAGACCGCCGGGGCCGACGTGGTGGTGACCCACCCCACCTTCGGCACCTTCACCGGTGTCACGGGCCAGGAGGGTGAGGTCGTCATCGGCCTCCCCCCCAACGAGTCGGGATTCACGGTCACCGCCTCCACCCCGTGGGGCCACGAACCTGACGAGGAGACGTTTGAAACCTGGGGGTGGTGGCCCTCGACCGATCTACATCTCAGCAAGTCGTGGTGGGGCACAGACCTGTTCCGGCTCCGCAACGGACCGGACGAACCGGAATCCTTCTACGAGTACAAGGTGGGGAGCGGCGACTGGATCCGGGTCCCGGCCAACGACTCGGGCCGGGCCACCTTCGTCGTGGAGGAGTCGTTCGGGACGGTGGTGCAGCTCAGCGCCTACTGCGAGCTCGCCGACTACCCGTCCGACCCGCTCGACACCGAGTCGGTCACTCTCAACAATTGGGATCAATCGTGGAACGTACACGGTCACTGCTGAGCGCCGAGCGGGGCGTGACCTTGATGGAGGTCACGGTTGCCGCGGCCCTCTCGGCCATCCTCGCCGCCGCCCTCATCACGCTGGTCATCAGCGTCAACGGCAACGTGGTCCGGCAGGAGCAACGAGACAACGCCCTGCGCCAGGCACGCAGCACCGTCAGTCAGCTCGTCATCGAGCTGCGGCAGGCCCTCGACATCGACGGGGACGGCGTCGTGGTGGAGAGCCTCGACTCGTCGTGGGAGACCCTCGATCTCCAGTTCTATGCCGATCGCCTCACCGGCGACGAGGGGCCCGAGCTGTATCACTACCGACTCGCCGGCTGCGTCGACGGGCTCTGCGATCTCGTGCGAGATCGCTACTCGGCCGATCCCGGCAGCAGCCCCAACTGGACGTACACGTCGGATCCGGTGACACAGGTCATGGTGAGCAACGTCGTCGCCGACAGTCCCGAGCCGCTGGTGCAGGGAGTCTCCTGGGAATCGGGGAGCGAAGTGGTCGTGGACCTCTGCGGCGCAGGGCTGGCCTGCGATTTCGTGATGGTGCGGATTCGGCTCCGGGTCGAGCCGGATCGCCTGGGTGAAGGGATCGAGCCGGTGCAGGTAGCCGAGGACGTGAGGTTGCGCAATGCGTAGGCGCAGGTGGTGGCGGTTCGATGGCGAGGCAGGCTTTGCCCTGGGCACCGTGATCATCGGGGTGCTCACCATCGTGGTGCTCACGATCTTGGTCCACCGTTTGGCGGTGCGCCAGACCAGCGAGGCCGACTTCGGAAAGCGCGAGGACACCGTGCTCGCCGGGACGGAGGCGATGTTGGAGCGCTACGCCGCCAAGATGTCGATCGATCCGTCCTACTACATGATCTACGTCGACGAGGCCGAGGCGCCGCGGCTGTGTACCGACGGCGACTCGTCCGGCTACGGCGCGGTGGTCCAACCCGGGAACGCCTGGATCGCAGACTGCGGCACGTGGGACTACGAGTACACCGATGAGTACTACCACCACCCGCTGCTCGGAGGCGCCAGCGACGAGGAGTGGGACGACATCGGCGTGCTGATGCATGTGACACCTCCAACCCAGGCGGGCGCCCTCGAGGTCACCGTGGCGGGTCGTCAGGGCACCAAGCCGAATACCCGGGCGGTGACGGTGGAGATTCGGGCGGAGGCGGCCTCCGAGTTCGCGTGGCTCCTCGAGGAAGATCTCCGGTTTGGCGGCGGGGCGACGACCTTCGGCAAGGTGTATTCGGGCGGCAATGTGGGCTACCCCGCTGGCGGGGAAGCCTACGGCAACGTCTACGCCGAGGGCACGATCGGGTTCCGGGAAGGCCCCTACTGGTACTACCCGCCCACCTGGATGGACGGGGCCGAAGGCTGGGACAGCACCGGCAATCACAACGCGGCCGGTGAGTACATCACCGATGTGTACCCGGACCCGATCGACTTCGATAGATTCTGGGACGACCTCGATCTGTTGGAGAAAGCGGCGTGCGAGGGGGGCGGTATCTGCCTCGACCCGGCCGAGAATCCGTCAATCCCGTCCGGAGTGGAGGCCTACCTGATCGAAACGGTGCAGGTCGCCGGGGAGACGCAACTGAAGGTGTCGTACGCCACGTCCCCGCCCTCGCACTCGCCCCCAGGGCAGACCGAGGAGAAATGGTGGGTCTGGTCCCACGACGCGAGCTGGACCTACCTCGACACCTATGCGATCCCGGTGAACGGGGCGCTGTGGGCCGACGAGCACGTCGTGGTCGGCCTCAACGATTCGAGTCCATTCGAGCTCTCCGGCAGGCTCACCATCTACGCCGGTGACTCCTCGGCCCGGTGCAACATCATCATCGGCAGCGACGTCCTTTACGCCGATGGTCTCGACGGTTCGGACGTGCTCGGACTGATCGCCTCCGACGAGATCTGGATCAACCCCCACGCCGTCGGGTGGTGGGATCGGGAGCTCAACATCTACGGCGCTCTGCTTTCCCAAAACGGGACCATCGCGACCGCGCTGCACAACGGCGACGCGGGACAGAGCATGACGCCGGCCCATTCGGTGCTCAACACGTACGGCTCCTTCGCCGCGGTGAGGACGGGGGACATGTCATCGTCCTTCGAAACCCGGAACTACAACTTCGACACCCGTCTCGAGCGGCTGTGCCCGCCGTTCTTCCCCCTCGTCAGCGAAGAGTGGACCTTCTCGAACTGGCGGGAGACGTCCATCCCGTGCTGGGCGACCGAGGAGGGCTGTCCGTAGCGAAGCGGTAAGCTCCCGCGTCGCATGATCATCGATACCCGATCGCTCTGGTTGGTGGAGGCCAACTGCTACGTGGTCGCTCCCGAGGCGGGTGGTCCGTGTGTGCTCATCGATGCCCCTCCGGATGTTGAAGGCATGGTCGACCTGGTGGAGAAACACCGGCTCGTGCCGGTGGCGCTCCTGGTCACCCACGGCCACATCGACCATGGCGGCGGGGCGAAGGCGGCCGGGGCCCGGTGGGCGCTCCGCGGCTATCTCCATCCCGACGACGAATGGCTGGCACGTGACCCGAGGGGGCAGATCGAAGCACTGTTCGGCGGTGCGCTTCCGCCCGGAGTGGAGGACGAGTTCGCGGCACCGGAGCGATTCGAGGCTCTCGGCGACGGCATGGTTCTCGACATCGCCGGCGTGACGCTCGAGGTGCTGCACACACCCGGTCACACCCCGGGGCACTGCTGCTTCCTGCACCGGGACGAGGGCGTGCTCTTCTCGGGCGACCATCTCTTCGCAGGGTCGATCGGACGCACCGACCTCCCCGGTGGCGACTACCCGACGCTCATGCGGTCCATGGCGGACAAGGTGATGCCGCTGCCCGACGACACCCGGGTCCTGCCCGGGCACGGCCCCGCGACTACCCTTGCCCACGAGCGCCGCGCCAACCCCTTTCTGCAGGAGCTGTGACCCCATCGCGTCACAGCTGCCCGACCCGAGCGAGGAGACCGGAGGGATGGAAACCGAAGGCCTGAGGACCGCCCGAGCCGGAGAGCTGCGCGCTGCCGACATCGGCCGCCGGGTGAACCTCGCGGGGTGGGTGTCTCGGCGCCGCGACCACGGTGGGGTGGTCTTCGTGGATCTGCGGGACGCCTCCGGAGTGGTGCAGGTCGTGGTGAACCCCGAGAACGAGCCGGCACCGATCGAGGTCATTCACGGGCTGCGGATGGAGTTCTGCGTGGCGGTGTCCGGTGAGGTACGGGCCCGGCCGGAGGGAACAGTGAACCCGGATCTCGCCACCGGGGAGGTGGATGTGGTGGTCTCGGCGCTCGAGGTGCTCAGCCCGTGCGAGCCGCTGCCTTTCCAGCTCGACGACCGCGCCGGCGTGGCCGAGGAACGCAGGCTCCAGTACCGCTACCTCGACCTGCGAACCGAGCGCATGGCCGCCAATCTGCGCGCCCGCTCCACGACGATCCGGGCGATGCGGCAGGTACTCGATGGCCGGGGCTTTCTCGAAGTGGAGACGCCGACCCTCATCGCCTCCACCCCCGAGGGCGCCCGCGACATGCTGGTTCCAAGCCGGCTGCGCCAAGGCCACTTCTACGCCCTGCCCCAATCCCCGCAGCTCTTCAAGCAGCTTCTCATGATCGGCGGAGTGGAGCGCTACTACCAGGTGGCCCGCTGCTACCGGGACGAGGACTTCCGAGCCGACCGCCAGCTCGAGTTCACCCAGCTCGACCTGGAAGGCTCGTTCTGGGGTCAGGCCGAGGTCCTGGAGACGCTGGAGGCGATCGTCGCCCAGGTGGTCAGAGATGTCCGCGGGGTCGAGCTGGAACGGCCGTTCCCGCGGCTCGGCTACGCCGAGGCCATGGCCCGCTACGGCACGGACAAGCCGGACATGCGCTTCGGCATGGAGATCATCGACCTCGGAGAGGTGCTCGCCGCGTCCGAGTTCAAAGCCTTCGCGGGCGTTCTCGCCGAAGGGGGAGTGGTGCGCGGCATCAACGCCGGATCGCTCGGGCTGTCACGGGCCGGCCTCGACCGGCTCGTCGCCCGGGCTCAGGAGCTGGGAGCCAAGGGCCTCGTGTGGCTGGTGGTCGAGGAGGACGGATCTTTGCGCTCGCCGGTGGCGAAGTTCCTCGGCGCAGCCGAGCAGGGAGGTGTCAAGGAGCGGCTCGATGCGTCCGCAGGGGACGTGCTGCTGCTTGCCGCCGACACAGAGAGGGTCGTCTCGGCGGTGCTCGGCCGGCTGCGTCTCGAGTTGGGCCGGCCCGCGGGGCACGATGATCTCCGGTTCCTGTTCGTGGTCGATTTCCCGGTCTTCGAGCTGGGCGACGAGGGAGACCTCTCCCCGGCCCATCACCCCTTCACGTCCCCCGTCTCGGTGGACGAGATGCGCGACTCGCCCGAGACGGCCGTCTCCAAGGCCTATGACATGGTGCTCAACGGCAGTGAGCTTGGATCCGGGAGCGTGAGGATCCACGATCCGGCGATCCAGGCTCAGGTGTTCGAGATCCTCGGCATCTCCGCCGAGGACGCCGAGCGCCGCTTCGGCTGGTTCCTCGAGGCGCTGCGCTACGGGACGCCGCCGCACGCCGGGTTCGCCATCGGCATCGACCGGCTGGTGTCGATCCTGCAAAACGAGCCCAACATCCGCGAGGTGATCCCGTTCCCCAAGACCCAAACGGGCGGGGATCCGCTCACCGGCTCGCCGAGCCGGGTGAGCGACGGGCAGCTCGGCGAGCTCGGCATCGAGGTGCGCGCCGCGGTGCGCCGCGCCTGGGACATGCCGACCGGCGAGACCTGAGCCGGTGAGCGACCAGCGGGACTTGTTCGCCGAGGACCGCGCTGCCAAGCGACGAGCGGTCGCTCCGTTGGCGGCGCGGATGAGGCCGCGGTCCCTCGATGAGATCGCCGGACAGAGGCATCTGGTGGCTCCGGGCGCAGCCTTTCGTGCCTTGATCGAGTCGGGTGAGCCGTCCTCGATGATCCTGTGGGGTCCACCCGGCACCGGAAAGACGACCCTGGCCCGGCTGATCGCCTCCTCCGGCAGGGCGCGCTTCGAGCAGCTCTCGGCGACGTCGGCCGGGGTCAAGGACGTGCGGGAGATCCTCACCGCGGCGGCGCGCCGCATCGAGGAGGATCGGGGCCGCACCGTGCTGTTCCTCGACGAGATCCACCGCTTCACCAAGGCCCAGCAGGACGCCCTGCTCCCGGGCGTGGAGGACGGGATCGTGATCCTGATCGGGGCAACGACCGAGAATCCGTTCTTCGAGGTGAACTCGCCGCTGATCTCGCGCTGCACCGTGTTCCGGACCGAGACCCTGAGCCCGCTGGAGATCTCGGCAGTGATCCGAAGCGCCCTCGAAGACCCGGTGCGAGGCCTCGGAGGCCGGATCACGCTCGAGGAGCCAGCCGCGGAGGCACTGAACGAGCGAGTGGGAGGCGACGCCCGGCTCGCCCTGAACTCGCTCGACGTGGCGGCTGCCATCGCCCGGGGCCGGGGCACGCGTGTGATCGGCCTAGACGACATCACCGAGGCGCTGCAACGCAGGGTGATCCGGTACGACAAGGCGGGGGACCGCCATTACGACGTGATCTCGGCGTTCATCAAGAGCGTCCGGGGCTCGGATCCCGATGCGGCTCTCTACTGGCTGCACACGATGCTCGAGGCCGGCGAGGACCCGAAGTTCATTGCCCGGCGCCTCGTGATCCTCGCCTCCGAGGACGTCGGCCTCGCGGAGAGCCGCGGGCTGGGGGTGGCGGTGGACGCGTTCCGGGCCATCGAGGTGATCGGCCTTCCTGAGGGCGCCTACGCCCTGTCGCATGCCGCGGTCTTCCTCTCCCTCGCCCCCAAGTCGAACTCGATCCGCGACGCGATAGCGCGCACCCGAGAGCTGGTGGAGAACACGCCCTCGGCGGCCGTGCCGCCGCACCTGCGCTCGGCGGCATCGGAGGGTCAGCGGGCGCTCGGGGACGGCGTGGGATATGTGTACCCACACGATCACCCGGAGGCGTTGATTCCGCAGCAGTACCTCCCGGACGAGGTGACCGACGCCGTGCTCTACTTGCCGAACGACCGTGGCGAGGAGGGGGAGTTGAGCCGGCGCCTCGAAGAGATCGATGCCCGCCTCGGCAAACGGCCGCGCCGCTGACGGCATCCGGCTGGCCCAACCCCCGGCGACGCGCTTAGCCTGAGGGCCATGTTGCTTCGTGTCCGCTGGTTCGTTTTCGGGGCCGTCGCCGCCGTGGTCGGTGCCGTCTACACCGCAATGCGGGCGCCGTTCTCGCGAAAACGGCTCACCGGTCGGGCCGTACACGAAGTGGGAATGCGAAGCGCGGCAGCCCTGCTCGACGCAGCCGCTGAGCGGGTCGGCTCGTCGGGCCGGCGCTAGGGGCTCGTCGGAACCGACTACTTTGGGGCCGACGCAACGGAGCAGCCATGGACCAACGACCGATCCAACCGCGCACCCTGAAGGGATTCCGCGATTTCCTCCCGGGGCCGATGCTGCGGCGCGAGCACCTGATCGAGACGGCCAAGCGCGTCTTCCGCTCCTACGGCTACAGCCCGATCGAGACTCCCGCCCTCGAGTACTCCGAGATCCTGCTCGGCAAGGGGAGCGACGAGACCGACAAGCAGCTCTACCGGTTCGATGACGCCGGGGGCAGGGACGTTGCGATGCGTTTCGACCTCACGGTCCCGCTCGCCCGCTTCATGGCCCAGCACACCGGCACGTTGGGCGTGCCCTTCAAGCGCTACCAGGTCGGTCCGGTGTGGCGGGGAGAGAACACCCAGCGCGGACGGTATCGGGAGTTCCTCCAGAGCGACTTCGACACGATCGGGACCGAGAGCATCCTGGCCGACATCGAGACCGGCCTCGTGATCCACGACCTGTTCGCCGCCCTCGGCTTCACGGGTTTCACGATCCGGGTCAACAATCGCAAGGTGCTGACCGGCTTCCTCGAGCACCTCGATGTCGCCGATCAGGCGATCGCCGTACTGCGCGCCCTCGACAAACTGCCCAAGATCGGGCGTGATCAGGTGAGTGGCGAGCTCGAGAGCGAAGGCATCGGACGGCCCGAGGCAAACGAGATTCTCCAACTCGCCTCGCTCAGAGGCGACAACGACGAGATCCTCGCCACGCTCGGGCCATTGGTGGGATCCTCGGAACGCGGGGCGGCGGGCGTCTCCGAACTACGTGAGGTCGTCGACGGCATGATGGCGGCCGGAGTCGCCGGGGAACGGGTTGCCATCGATGTCAGCATCGCCCGCGGCCTCGACTACTACACGGGAACCGTTTTCGAGACCTTCCTCGACGACCTCCCCGACATCGGGAGTTGCTGCTCGGGCGGCCGGTACGACGATCTCGCATCCCTCTACACCAAGCAGCGCCTCCCGGGAGTCGGGGCATCGCTCGGGGTGGATCGGCTCCTGGCGGCGATGGACGAGCTCGGGATCGGTGGCAAGCGGGACACGGCGGCCGCAGTGCTGATCGTCTACTTCGACGCCTCGCGGCGCGACGACTACCTCGCATTGGCGAAGGAGCTGCGCAGCGAGAGCCTCGATGTCGAGGTCTACCCCGAGCCGCGCAAGCTGGGGGCGCAACTCAAGTACGCCGATCGCCGTGGGCACCGGCTGGCGCTGATCGCCGGTGACCGGGAGTGGGCCGCCGGGACCGTTCAGATCAAGGACCTGGCATCGGGAGAAAGTGTCGAGGTTCCTGCTTCGAAGGCCGGCGCTACTTGCCTGGAGCTGCTCGGGCGGTGACTGTCGGTCTCGGTGTCGAGACTCAGGAGTCGTCACCGCTAACCTTCCCCGTCTAGTGGACAGCAACCGGATCAGGCGCATTTTCCTTGAATTCTTCGAGGCACGAGAGCACATCGTCGTGCCCAGCGCGTCGCTGATCCCGGTGGACCCGACCCTCCTCCTCACCAACGCCGGCATGGTTCCCTTCAAGCCCTACATGGTGAGGGAACAGACGCCGCCCTTCCCGCGAGCGGCCAGCGTGCAGAAGTGCGTCCGCACCGGGGACATCGACATCGTGGGGACGACCGCCCGCCACCTGACCTTCTTCGAGATGCTGGGCAACTTCAGCTTCGGCGACTACTTCAAAGAGAAGGCGATCCCGTGGTCCTATGACCTAGCGACGGAGGGCTTCGGCCTCGATCCGGAGCGGCTGTGGTTCACCGTGCACGAGACGGACAAGGAAGCCGAGGAGATCTGGATCGAGACCGTCGGCGTGCCGCCGGATCGGGTGCAACTCCGGGCCAAGGACAACTTCTGGCAGATGGGCGTTCCCGGCCCTTGTGGGCCCTCGTCGGAGATCTTCTACGACAGGGGAGCGCAGTACGGGCCCGACGGGGGTCCGATCGTCGACGAAGAGCGATTCGTGGAGTTCTGGAATCTCGTGTTCATGCAGAACGTGCAGGATGAGCCGTACCACGTCATCGGGGACCTTCCTGCGCGGAACATCGATACCGGGGCCGGCCTCGAGCGGGTCGCCGCCGTGCTCCAGGGCAAGGAGTCCGTCTTCGAGACGGATGTGGTGCGACCCATCATCGCGGCGGCGGAGGCGACGACCGGGGTGGCCTTCGGAGAGCGCGAGGGCGCCGACGTGAGCTTGCGGATCATGGCGGACCACGGCCGGGCAGTGACCTTCCTCATCTCCGATCGAGTGGTGCCATCCAATCAAGGGCGCGGCTACGTGTTGCGGCGCCTGCTCCGGCGGGCGGTCCGCCATGGGTTCCTGCTCGGGGCGGAGGATCTCGTCGTTCCTCGCCTCATCGAAGCCACCATCGACGTGATGAGCGAGGCGTACCCGGAGCTGGCGGACAAGCGGGATGCCATTGTCGAGATGGCCGAGCGAGAAGAGAGCGGATTCCGTCGGACGCTGGAGTCCGGCCACCAGCTCCTCGACCAGGAGCTGGAGGCGATGGAGCCCGGCGCCGTCTTCTCGGGCGCTACTGCGTTCAAGCTGCACGACACCTATGGGTTCCCGCGCGAACTGACCGAGGAGATCCTCTCCGAGAGGGGCATGCGGCTCGACATCGAGGAGTTCCGTCTCATGATGGAGGAGCAACGTGAGCGCGCCCGGCGGCACTCCCGTGGCGTGACGGCGCATGACGAGTACCAATCGCTGCTCGGCGGTGTCGAAGGAACCGAGTTCGTCGGGTATCAGCGCGAGGGAAGCCCCGGGCGCATCTTGGCGCTCGTACGCGAGGACGAGACCGTCGAGCGAGCCGACACGGGCCAAGAGGTTGAGGTGTTCCTCGATCGCACACCGTTCTACGCGGAATCCGGAGGCCAGATCGGCGACAGCGGAGTGGTGTCGACGCCGACGGGCCGAATCAGGATCGACGACACTCAGTTTGCCTTGCCGGGCGTGCACGGCCATCGCGGCACCGTCGCCTCGGGTCACGTTGCCGTGGGCCAAGATGCCATTGCCGAAGTGGATCACGACCGCCGGGAGCGCATTCGCAAGAACCACACCGGGACTCACCTACTGCATTGGGCATTGCGGGAGGTGGTCGGCGAGCATGTTCACCAGGCGGGATCGCACGTGGGATCCGATCGCCTGCGCTTCGATTTTGCTCACCACAGCTCGCTCGATCCCGAGGAGCTGATCGAGGTGGAGCACGCGGTGAACGAGCGAGTCGTCGAGAACTCGGAGGTCACGACGCTCGAGACCAGCAAGGACGAAGCGGAGGCGATGGGGGCGCTCGCCTTCTTCGGGGAGAAGTACGGTGACCGGGTCCGAGTCGTCAAGGCGGGCGACTACTCGACGGAGTTCTGCGGCGGGACCCATGTCTCCTCCACCGGCCAGATCGGCCCAGTGGTTGTGCTCTCGGAGGGATCGGTGGCTGCCAACACCCGGCGGGTCGAGGCTCTCACCGGCCTCGCTGCTTACGAGTACCTGAGTTCCCTGCGGCGCCAGCTCGACGATGTTGCGGGCAAGGTTAAAGCGCAGCCGGGACAGATCATGCATACCGTCGACGCTCTGCTGACGCGTCTCGACGAGCAAGAGGAGCGCCTCGAGCGGTTCGAGGCCCAGGCTCGAACGGGCATCGCCTCCGATCTGGTCGAGGGGGCCGAGAGCATCGGGAATAGCCGCCTGCTGGTCGCGGAACAGACCGACATGGCGCCGGGGCAGCTCCGGGAATTGGCGTTCCGGATCCGCGATCGTCTCGGATCCGGCATCGGAGTGCTCGGTTCCGGCCGTGACGGCAAGGCCGGCCTCCTCGTCTTCGTGTCGCCGGATCTCGTCGCGGAGGGAATCTCGGCGGGAGCGATCGTCAGAGCGGGCGCATCGATCGTTGGGGGAGGGGGGAGTCCCGATCCGGAACTGGCCCAGGCCGGCGGCCCCCACGGCGAAAGTGTTGGCGAGGCCATCGAAGAAGCGGGCCGAGTGGCTCGGGAGGCGTTGAAGCAGCGATGATCCAGCACAGGGCGCTCGGTCTCGATCCGGGCACACGCCGCATCGGCGTCGCCTTGTCCGATGGCATGGGTATGATCGCTCAGCCGCACATGGTGATCGACCGTCGTCGCGACGACGTTGCGGCGATCCTGCGCACGCTGTACGAGGAGCAAGGGGTGGGCGTTGTCGTCATCGGCCTTCCGGTATCGCTCTCCGGTGAGGAGGGTGCTGCAGCTCGGCAAGCCCGGGAGTTCGGAGCCACCGTGGAATCGATACTCGAGGTGAAAGTGGTCTACCACGATGAGCGATTCACCACGGTGCAGGCCGAGAACGCGCTCTTGGAGGCGGGGATGCGACGAGCGGGAAGGCGTAAGAGGAGGGACAAGGTGGCGGCAGCCGTGATGCTGCAGAGCTTCCTCGATGCTCGCAATGCGGGGAACCGATGGTGAACGAGCCCGCTGGAAACGGCGTCACCCCCCGGCCCAGGCTTCCGTGGTGGGTGTGGCGAATCATCCAGGTGGCGGCCGTCCTCATCGTGATCGTCGTCGTTTTCGCCGGGCTGAGAGCTGCGGCGGAGCGTTTCGCCGAGGCGGTGGGCACCCCGTCGGAGACGACCACGACCATTGCCGCCGGGGACGAGGTGACGGTGGAGATCCCCGCCGGGGCGTCGGCCCGGGTCATCGCCACGATTCTCGCGGACGAGGGCGTGATCGCCGACGGCGACGTTTTTGAGGATGCGGTGCGCGACCAGGGCGTGGCCGGCCGACTCAAGGCAGGAGAGTACACGCTGGTCACCGGTGGCGACATCGACGGGATCATCGAGGTTCTCGTCGCCGGTCCCGCCCCCATCGAGATCATGCGGCTCACCGTGATCGAGGGGTTGACCATCGACGAGATGCTGTCGTCGCTCGCCAACCTGACCGATTTCACGGTAGAGGAGCTGGCGGAACCGCTGCTGGACGGCACGGTGACCTCGCCGTACCTTCCTGAATCGGCTCCCGAGGGGTCGGAGGAACTGACCCGTTGGGAAGGCCTCCTGGCGCCCGACACCTATGAGTTCCGGGCGGACGCCACTGCGGAGACAATCGTGAGCAAGCTGGCTCAGACCCTGACGGACCGGGTGAACGCGATCGATTGGACCGAACTCGAGGCGTTGGAGCTGACGCCCTATGACGGCCTGATCATCGCTTCGCTGATCGAAGGCGAAGCCAAGCTCGACGAAGAGCGACCGATCATCGCCAGCGTGTTCACCAACCGGCTGGAACTCGGGATCGCACTCCAGAGCTGCGCCACGATCATCTACGCACTTGGTGGGGACCGCAATGAGGTCCTCCTCGAGGACCTCGAGGTCGATTCGCCTTACAACACCTACCTCCATCCCGGCTTGCCACCGACCCCGATCGGAGGGGTTCGCAAAGCATCCCTCGAAGCCGCGGCGGCGCCGGCCGACACGGAATACCTGTACTTCGTGCTGATCGACAACGACGGCACCCACGGCTTCTCGGAGACGCTCGAGGAGCACAACGCGCTGAAGGAGGAGGCGAAGGCGAACGGAGTGCTGACACCGTGAGGCTCGCTGTATTCGGCGATCCGGTGGCTCATTCGCTCTCTCCTGCACTCCACCGTGCTGCACTGGACGCGGTCGGGATCCCCGGCAGCTACGAGGCAGTGCGCGTCGACGAAGCGGGCATGGCCGAGGCCGTCGCGAGCATCCGGCGTGGAACGCTCGATGGGGCGAACGTGACGATGCCGCACAAGGCACTGGCGCTGCACCTCGTCGACGAGGCGTCGTCTGAGGCGCGCCGGGCCGGGGCCGTCAACACTCTGGTGCGGGTCGAGGGCCGCGTTGTCGGTCACAACACCGACATTTCCGGGGTGGCGCAGGCGTGGCGGTGGGGTGGGCTGCCGGCAGCGGGGCCGGTGCTCATCCTGGGAGCGGGGGGAGCGGCCGCCGCGGCCGTGTTGGCTCTGCAGGATCACACGATCACGGTGGCGACTCGCAGGCCGGAGGCGGGGCTGGCGCTCCTGGAGCGATTGGGTGTCGTCGGACGGGCCCGTGGCCTGGACGTGCCCGGTGGTGGGATGGTGGTCGTCAACGCCACCCCGCTCGGCATGCAGGGCGAGGAGCTGCCATCGTGCGCCCTGGATGGGGCCGTCGGGCTGTTCGACATGGCATACGGCGCAACAACGACTCCGGCGGTGAGACGGGCGAAGGAACGAGGCATTCCGGTGGTGGCCGGGGAGCAGATGCTGCTGGGCCAGGCAATGGCGTCATTCCAGCTCTGGACCGGGCGTCGCGCACCTGAAGATGCCATGCGGCGAGCGCTCGATGCTTCACTGGCGAGTCGGGAGGCCTCGCATTGAACCTCTCAAGGGCGCCGTCGAGGGGGCCGACACGATGCAGAAGCGAGCTTGCGCGCTTTTCGCGCGAGTGATGTGAGGAGGTTCCTTGACCGGCGACGCCCGCCACCTGGGCACGATGCTCCTCGAAGAGGGGATGATCTCCAGCAAGGATCTCGAAGTCGCTGTCGCCAAACAGCGGACTTCCGGTCTTCCGCTGGGCAAGATCCTCATCGAGGAAGGCCTCGTGAACGAGGCCGATCTGGTGCGCACCCTGGCGCGGCAGATCGGTATCGAGTACGTGGACCTCAGCGAGATCGCCATCGACCCGGCCGCGGTGGCTCTCGTTCCGGAGTACCTGCTCACGAGGTACCTCGTGCTCCCGATCGGTTTCGAGGACGATCGACTGGTGGTGGCGATGGCCGATCCCGCCAACGTGCTGGCCATCGACGATCTGCGGGCGGTGTCGGGCATGGGGATCTCCGCCAGGGTCGCTACTCGCACCGACCTCGAAGAGGCGATCCACCGCCAGCAGCGTCTCGACGACTCGGTCAGTGACCTCGCCGAACAGGCCGCCGAGGACAGACGCGAAGAAACGGACGTCAGCGGTCTCGAAGTGGCCGCCGAGGAAGCGCCGGTCGTCAAACTGATGAACACCGTCATCGGACGGGCCGTCAACGAGCGCGCCTCAGATATTCACATCGAGCCAGGTGAACGCGACCTCAGGATCCGGTTCCGCATCGACGGTGTGCTGCACGAGGTGATGTCGACGCCGCGAAGCATCGCCAATGCCGTCGTGAGTCGTATCAAGATCATGGCGGATCTCGACATCTCCGAGCGGCGGGTGCCTCAGGACGGCAGAGTCGGCCTGCGAGTCGCGGGACGACCGGTCGACATCCGGGTCGCCACGCTGCCTTCCATCCACGGCGAGAAGGTCGTGCTCAGGATCCTCGACAAGGGCGCCAGCGTGGCGTCACTGGCGGATCTCGGCTTCCTGGACTACAACTTCAAGCGGTACGAATCGGCCTACAGCAAACCCTACGGGGCGATCCTGGTTACCGGTCCGACCGGCTCGGGCAAGACGACGACGCTCTACTCGACGCTGGCGGTGCTCAACCGCGAGGAAGTCAACATCATCACGGTGGAGGACCCGGTGGAGTATCGGCTGCCCGGGCTCACCCAGATGCAGGTCAATCGCAAGGCAGGCCTGCTGTTCTCCACGGCCCTCAAGTCGATCCTGCGCTCCGATCCCGACATCATCCTCATCGGGGAGATCCGCGACGGGGAGACGGCGGCGATCGCAACGGAGGCGGCTCTGACCGGGCACCTCGTGCTCTCGACGCTGCACACCAACGACGCCCCATCGGCGGTCGGGAGGCTCATTGACATGGGGGTTGAGCCGTTCCTCGTCAGCTCGTCACTCGACGCCGTCGTGGCGCAACGACTCGCCCGCACGCTGTGCGATCGCTGCAAGGTGCCGTACTCGCCGGAGCGTCGTGTGCTCGAGGACATCGGCTGGGAGTTCCACGGCTCGGACGAGATTCCTGAGCTGTACCGGGCTGAAGGCTGCCGGCATTGTGCCAACACGGGGTTCCGTGGCCGGACCAGCATCAACGAGATCATGTTGCTCAACGAAGAGATCCAGCACATGACGGTGGAACGCCATTCGGCCCGGGAGATCAAGAAGGCGGCCGTAGCCGAAGGGATGCGGACGCTCCGACAGGACGGGTTGGAGAAGGTGGCGCTCGGTGTGACCTCTCTGGAGGAGGTCCTCAGGGTCGTCGCGTGACCTGCCGATAGTGTGCCGATGGTCACCAGCAACGTCGATCGGAAGCTGGGTGAGGTGCTCGTCAAACGTCGCCTCCTGAGCCGGGATGACCTCGAATCCCATTTGGCTACCGTGAGTCGCACCGGCGAAGCGCTTCCCAATGTCTTGCTCGCCGCAGGGGGTGTGGAGCAGGTTGATCTCCTGCGAGTGGTATCGGAGCAGGTCGGTGTCGGTTTCGTCGATCTGGGGGCTCCCGACGCGCCCGTACCCGAGGCGGACGCACTGCACACCGTCCCCCAAACGCTGGCCGAGGAGCTCGGGGTGCTGCCGCTTCGATTGGAGACGGACGGGACACTCGTCGTCGCCATCGACAATCCCCTCGACGACGATCGCCGCCGTGTTCTCGGGCAGGCGATCGACGGTGAGATCCAGATGATGCTGGCGCCGCGACCCTCTCTCCGTCGGGCCATCCTGCACGCCTACGACTCTCTGGACGGTCTCTCGCGGGCTCCCGGGGTTCCCGTCACCGGCTCTTCCGGCCCCGGCGATGTGCGAGGCGGGGAGCAGACTCGGGGCGGATCCGAAGAGGGAGACGATGGTGACGATGACGAGAGGATCTCGGTCACTGATCTCCTCCTCAGGCTGTTGAAGCGGAAGGGCTCCGATCTGCATCTGTCGGTGGGCGCCCCACCGATGCTGCGTATCGACGGATCCCTGGTGCCGCTCGACGACGTGGGAACGCTCGGGCCGTACCAGCTTCGCAAGATGATCTACGCCATTCTGACCGGCCGCCAGCGCGAGGAGCTGGAAGAGAACCTCGAGCTCGACCTGTCCTTTCCCATGAAGGACGTTGGCCGGTTCCGCGTCAACGTGTTCTTCCAACGAGACTCGATCGGAGCCGTGTTGCGGGCGATTCCCAACCAGATCGTGCCGCTGTCCGATCTCGGGATCCCGCCCATCGTCGAAGGATTCGCCCAGCTCCAGCACGGCCTCGTTCTCGTGACCGGCCCGGCTGGTTGCGGCAAGTCGACCACGCTGGCGTCGATCGTTGACCTGATCAACACCTCCCGTGCTTGTCACGTCATCACTCTCGAGGACCCGATCGAGTTCACACACCACCACAAGCGCTCGGTGGTCAATCAGCGAGAGATCGGCAGCGATACCCGGTCGTTCTCGATTGCGTTACGTCATGCGCTCCGGCAGGATCCCGACGTCATTCAGGTCGGCGAGATGCGAGACTTGGAGACGATCTCGACCGCGATCACCGCCGCCGAGACCGGCCACTTCATCCTGGCGACTCTCCACACGCAGGATGCCCCCCAGTCGGTGGAGCGCATGATCGACGTGTTCCCATCCCAACAGCAGCGCCAGGTCCGGGTCCAACTCGCCAACTCGCTGCAGGCGGTGGTATCCCAGCAGCTGTTGCCGCGCGCCGACGGCACCGGACGGGCGGCGGCGGTGGAAGTGATGGTGGCGACCCCGGCGATTCGCAACCTGATCCGGGAGGGGAAGGTCCATCAGATCACGACTGCGATGCAATCGGGCGGCAAGTTTGGGATGGAGACGATGGACGACTCTCTGGCCCGGCTCGTCAGGACGGGTAAGGTCGCCTACGAGGTCGCCTACGAGCATGCCCACGATCCCGAGGGCTTCGAGAGCCTGACAAAGAGGCGGGCACGATGAGCGCCACCGAGGTCAGTTCCACCTACCGCTATCGCGTCCGGGACAAGACGGGGATGATCGTCTCGGGCGAGATCGACGCCAGCTCTCCGGCGAGGGTGGCCGAGATGCTCCGTGAACAAGGACTGACACCGATCCACGTCGAGGCGAAATCGACCAGCTTGCTGCAACGCGAGATCAAGATCCCCGTCCTCGGCAATCGACTGAAGCCCCGTGACGTCGTCATCTTCAGCAGGCAGTTCGCCACCATGATCAACTCGGGGCTGTCGCTCATCAGAGCCCTCGGGGTGCTCGTCGAGCAGACCTCGAGCCCGGCGCTCGCGGAGATCCTCAGAGAGGTGCGCTCCGATGTCCGCGAGGGCGCCAGCCTGTCGTTTGCGATGGAGAAGCATCCCAAGGCGTTCAACGAGCTCTACGTGGCGATGGTCCGCGCCGGCGAAGTGGGTGGGGTGCTCGACGAGACGCTCAATCGCCTGGCCGGGATGCTCGAGGCCAACCTCAACCTCCGTTCCAAGGTTCGATCGGCGATGGCCTATCCAACCGTGATCGCCATCCTCATCACCGGAGTGACGGCGGCGATGATCATGTTCGTGGTGCCGATCTTCGCCAACATGTACACCGAGATCGATGAGGAAGCGGTGCTCCCGCTGCCGACGCGGATGCTCGTCTCCGTCTCTTCGACGGTGACACGCTGGTGGTTCGTGATCGTGGGCCTGATCGTGGCCGCGGTGTGGGGGCTGCGGCGCTGGCGCAGCACCGAGGCCGGGAGGCTCGCCCTCGACCGCCTCAAGCTGCGGATTCCGGTCTTCGGGCGCCTGGCGCACAAGACGGCGATGAGCCGCTTCTCGCGCACGATGGCGGTCCTGAGCGGAACCGGCGTGCCGATCCTGCAAGCGATCGACATCGTCGGCGACACAGCCGGCAACCAGGTGGTGACGAACGCCCTGGTGGACGTGAAGGAAGCGGTGCGCGCGGGCGAGTCGCTGGCGGAACCGCTGAGCCGCCACAAGGTGTTCCCCCCGATGGTGGTGCAGATGATGACGGTGGGGGAGGAGACGGGAGCGCTCGACGACATGCTCGCCAAGGTGTCCGACTTCTACGACCGCGAGGTCGACGACACCGTCAACGCCCTCACCAGCCTCATCGAGCCCTTGTTGATCGTGGTCATGGGGGGCGCCGTGGGAGGGATCCTCATCTCGCTCTACCTGCCGATTTTCAACCTCGCCCAGCTCGTCAACGGCTGAACAGGCCCGTCGCGGTCAAATGGGCTCAACCGCGGAGGCATCCGGAGCCGATAACGGTTGGTGAGGGGTCGATGTGCGACCCGGCGAGAGAAAGGTCCTTTCCTATGCGATGGATGCGGGAGCGTCTCAGCAAGGAAGAGGGATTCACGCTCATCGAGTTCATGGTGGTGGTGCTGATCATGGCAGTGCTGGTGGCCATCGCCATTCCGTCCTTCCTCGGATTCCGTCATCAGGCCCAAGATCGCGCCGCGCAGAGCGATCTGCGGAACGCGTTGCTGGCCGAGAAGGCCGTCTACACCAATGACAGCTCGTTCACGGGCGTCGAGGCCGACCTGAAGGCGTGGGAACCCACGGTGGTGACCGCGGCGGCCTTGAGCACGGACGCGGTGTACGTGCAGTTCGCGGCGGCGACGTCTGATCAGGTGTGCCTCTCCCAGAAGAGCGACTCCGGGTCGACGTTCATGATCTACGAGAACGGCACCGGCGGCACGTTCTATGCCGCCGCCGGCTCGGGCACCACGATCACGTGCCCGAGCGCCGCCGCCCCGACCCTGCCACCCAAGCAGGTCAGGGTCGCCTGGAGCGCCACCGGCTTCCCCGACGCTCCGGCGGGGAAGAAGGTCACCCCGACACCTGTCACGATCTCGCCGCTCTGAGGGACGGGCCGGCGCCACGACGCCACTTGCCGTATGCGACGGTCAACGGAAAGTGGCTCAATCGGTGTGCGGTACCCGCCGATAACCATTGGGAAGAGGGTCGAGATCCGACCCCTTGAGAGAAAGGTCCATTCCTATGCGATGGATGCGAGAGCGTCTCAGCAAGGAAGAGGGATTCACGCTCATCGAGCTCATGGTGGTGGTGCTGATTATGGCAGTGCTAGTGGCCATCGCCATTCCCTCCTTCCTCGGATTCCGTCATCAAGCCCAAGATCGCGCCGCGCAGAGCGATCTGCGTAACGCGTTGCTGGCCGAGAAGGCGGTCTTCACGGCAACCAACGCGTTCACGGACGTCGAAGCCGAGCTGAAGGCGTGGGAGCCCACGGTGGTAACCGGCGCCGCCTTGAGCACGGACACGGTGTACGTGGAGTATGCCGCGGCCACGTCTGATCAGGTGTGCCTCTCCCAGGCGAGCGACTCCGGGTCGACGTTCATGGTCTACGAGAACGGCACCGAAGGCACCTTCTACGGATCGGGCGACGCCATCACGTGCCCGAGCGCCGCCGCCCCGGCGATCCCGCCGGTGCAGGCGAGCGTCGACTGGAGCGAAACAGGCTGGTAGGAGGTTTTGTAAGAGCTTCGTGCTCACGAACGAGGGGACGGACACGGAGTCCGTCCCCTCGTACGCGTTCGCCACAATGCCGCGACCCGCTCGGGTGCTTCTCTAGCCTGCGGCATCGGGAGGCACCATGACCGTATCACTCGTCATTCTGGGGGCCCTGCTCGGGCTCGCCGCCGGCTCGTTCGTCAACGTGGTGGCGTACCGTGTCCCGCAGCGGGCTTCTCTTCTCCGTCCGCCGTCACACTGCCCTCAGTGCGAGCATGCGATTCTGCGCCGTGACCTGGTCCCGGTGCTGTCATGGGCGTTGCTGCGGGGGAGATGCCGCAATTGTGGGGGGCGCATCTCTATCCGGTACCCGCTGGTGGAGCTGGGCACGGCTCTGCTGTTCATAGCCACCGTGCTCGTGCTGGGAGCGGTGTGGGTGATACCGGCGTACTGGGTGTTCGTCACGGTGACCCTGGCGCTGGCCCTCATCGACATCGACCACAAGCTGATCCCCAATCGGGTGCTCTTCCCCGGATCGGGGGTCGCCGCAGCCGCCCTGCTCGCGGGGGCGATCGCCGAAGGCACACCGGGATGGTGGCTGCGGGGAGTCGCCGGCGCGGCCGGGTACTTCGTCGGGTTGCTGCTGCTGGCGCTGATCGCGCCCCGGGGCGGCCTGGGCATGGGCGACGTCAAGCTGGCGCTGCTGCTCGGGCTGTTCCTGGGCTACCAGGCGTGGGAGCACGTTCTCCTCGGGGCGTTCATCGCGATCCTGCTCGGTGGGTTGGTCTCGGCGGTTCTCCTCCTCATGCGGAGGAAGGGGAGACAGGACACGATTCCCTTCGGTCCCTACCTCGTGGCCGGCGCCTACGTGACGATCGCATTCGGGGAGCAGATCCTCGACTGGTACTTGGGCTAGGCATTCCCTCGATGTCGCCGCTGCGTAGGCCTGGTGACGACGGCAGCAGGTAGCCTGTCGTTGGCTCCTTCATGCAAAGGCGCTACGATCAAAACGTGGATGGAATGACAGCGCTGTAATTTCATCCTTCGAGGGGCTCCACAGTCGAGCGGAGAATGCATGGCCGTAACGGTTGGCCTTGATATCGGCGGTAGTGCCGTGCGGGCCGCGGTTCTCGATTCCGGCAAGAATCGCTGGGTACTGCGCCGGTTTGCCGAGATGCCGCTGCCACCCGGGGCCGTCACCGCCGGCGAGGTGATCGACGAAGGGGCGGTGTCGGAAGCCATCGCCGCTCTGTGGCGGCGCTCCAAGCTCCCCAAGCGGCGGATCGTGGTCGGCCTCGCCAGCCAGCGGCTCGTCGTTCGCCAGGTCGACGTGCCGAACCTCGGCGCCGAGGAGTTGGCGGAGGCGCTGCCCTATCAGGTGCAGGATTCGATTCCGCTCGCCGTCGAGGACGCGGTGCTCGACTACGTCCCCCTCGAGGAGTTCATGACGGCCGACGGCGACCCCATGCAGTCGATTCTCGTGATCGCGGTGTACCGGGAGATCGTCGACTCGATGATGCGCGTGCTCGCAGGAGCCAATCTCACGCCGACGGCGATCGATCTCCAGCCCTTCGGCCTGGTGCGGGCGATCTTCGGCATCGAGGCGAGCGTGGGAAGCCCGCTCCAAGCGCTGGTCGACATCGGGGCTTCGGTGACCCAGGTTGCAATCACTCGCGCCGGGACGGCGCGGTTCGTGCGCCTCTTGCCGCGCGGCGGAGAAGATTTCACGTCGGTGCTCGTCAACGGCCTGGAAATGGACGTTGACGACGCCGCCGACCTCAAGGCTCGACTCGGGGTACGCGCCGAAGGCACTCCGGCTGAGAGCGACCCGGATGCAGCGGCGCAGCGCCTGCTCACCCTGGAGGCCGACGAGTTGATCGATGACATCCGCGACTCGATCGACTTCTTCCTCTCCCAATCCGCCGGCACCACTCTCGAGCGGCTGGTGGTGGCGGGCAACGGCGCCCGGCTCCCGCACCTCGCGAATCGTATGGCTCGGCTCATGGGCGTACAGGTCGAGCCGGCGAGGATTCTCGACATCGTCGAGGTGGGCCGGGTGGAGCTCGACGAGGATGAGATGCTCGAAGCCCAGCCGGTGCTACCAACGGCCCTCGGACTGGCGCTGTGGGGGGAGGTCTGATGCGGCCCATCAACCTTCTCCCGCCCGAGGCCTTCGAGCGCAGCGCCGGCCGGCGGCGGTTCGTCCGGCTCGCCCTCATCGGCCTGCTTTACCTCGTACTGCTCGGACTCGTCTTCATCATCGCCCGGCGCGACACCGCCGACATTCGCCACGACGTCGACGCCCAGCTCGCCGTCAACTCCAACCTGGAGGCGCAGCGGGCCGAGATGCAGGGCGCCGACGAGCTGGTGGATCGTTACGACCAGAACAGTGCGCTCCTGTCGGCGCTGCTGGTCTCCGACGTGTCGTGGGGACGGATACTCAATGACCTGGGGCGGATGATCCCCGATCGGATATGGCTCGCCAGTTTCCAGGGAAGGGTCGACAACGACCCGACCACGCCGGCGCACGGGACCATTCAGGTGAGCGGCACCGGATTCGACTTCGGAGACGTGGCTGCGTGGTTGCGGGCGCTGGACTCCGACCGCTTCCCCTCGGTGGCGGGCACCTGGGTATCGACCGTGGCAGGCGAGGAGATCAGCGACATCCCGGTGGTCGTCTTCGAGTCGCAGACCTCGCTGACGGAGTCAGCGCTCACCGATCGTCTCGCCGAGCGCATTCCGGAGGTGGGGAGATGAAGCGCTCCACCATCTGGCTGCTCGTCGGAGGGCTCTTGGTGGGAACCGTGGTGTGGTGGATGTTCCTGATGTCGCCGGAACGGTCCTCGGCCGCCGACGCCCGTGAAGAGCTGGAGATGGCCCAGCTTCGAGAGGCGACGATCCGCACCCAGATCGCTCAGCTCTCCGACATCATCGACACGGAGATCTCCTACCGGTTCGCCATCGGCGAGATGGAGACCGCGGTCCCGGTTCAGCCACAGGCAGACGTCTTCATCGAGGACCTCACCTTCCTCGCCGAGAGCACCGGGGTCGACATCTTCTCGTTCGCCCTCTCCCGGCCGACGCCGATCGAGTTCACGGCCGCAGGCCAGGTCGGGCTCGAGGCCTACGCGGTGACGGTGACCGTCTCCGCGCAAGGCCAGTACTTCGAGGTGCTCGGCTTCCTGTACGGCCTGGAGGCGATGGACCGGCTGGTACGGGTCGATTCGATCGGCCTCAGTCCCGGGCAAGAGGCCGAGGAGCCGGAGCAGCCGCCCGAGGAGCCGGAGGAGGACGGCACCACGACCACCACGACGACGATCGCCGAACCGCGCCTTCGTCCCGAGCCCGACGTGCTCGCGGTCCAGATAGCTATGAGGATCTTCACGCGCAGCGCGGCGGACGTTCCCGACACTAGTTCGGTGCCTGCCGACGGTGGATCGGCCGAGATCGAGAGCGGCGAGGAGTCGACCCAATGAGATGGCCACGATTGCGCGGCTTGGCGGCGGGGTTCATCGCCCTGGGACTGGTCGTCGCCGGAACGGTGGCCGCCTGGATCGTCATCACCTCAGGGGTCCTGGCCGCCCAGCCCGGGCGGCCGGACGACGGCCCTGAGCGACCTCGCGCCGCCACTGAGGCGCTCGAGGCGACAGAATCCGCACCGCTTTCGGCGTCTTTCCAGATCTCCCAGCCGCGTGACCCCTTCCGCCCCCTGATCACCGAGGGATCCACCACGGGCGACATTCCCGGCATCGGGGGGGTTCCCGGTGGCGAGGAGCCCGCCGACGGCGACGGCTTCGCGCCGACGGCGACAACGATCACTCTCAAGGCGATACGCGAAGTCAGCGGCGTGCTGCGCGCCACTGTCGTGGTCGGCACGGTGAGCTACGACGTCGGCGTTGGGGATACGTTCGCCGTGTCCTACAAGGTCATCAGCTTGACCACGACGAAGGGCGTCTTCACCTTCGGCGACAGTGCATTCGAGCTCAGCATCGGCCAGCAGATCCTCAAATAGCGCCGGATATTTCAGAACTCCGCTGGATGCGGAGCCCCTTGGGGTGGAGGGCCGGGCAACCGGCCTTCCCCCTGTTGTGGCATAGTGGCGGGCAGGGGCGGCGGCGGCGGGTACCATCAGTCGCCATGTTGCGATTTCTCACCGCAGGCGAATCACACGGGCCGGGCCTGGTGGCCGTCGTCGAAGGCTTGCCCGCCGGGCTGGACGTGTCGCGAGACGGCATCGGCGCCGAGTTGGCGCGGCGCCGGCTCGGCTACGGTCGCGGCCGGCGCATGCTGGTGGAACGGGACGAGGTGGAGATCCTTGGCGGGGTGCGTTTCGGCCGGACGCTGGGAAGCCCCGTCGCGGTGGTCATTCGAAACACCGAATGGGCAAAGTGGGCTGAGGAGATGTCGCCGGCGCCGGGACGATCCCACCGTGAGCTGAGCACCCCCCGTCCTGGCCACGCCGACCTCTGCGGGATGCTGAAGTACGACAGCCACGACGCCAGGGACATCCTCGAACGCGCCTCGGCTCGGGAGACCGCGGCCCTCACCGTGGTCGGCTATCTGGCCAAGCAACTCCTGGCCATCCTCGACATGTCGGTGCTCAGCCACGTGGTACGCATCGGATCGGTCGTGGCGAAGTCCGAGCGTCTCCCCAGGCCAGACGATCTCGCCGCGATCGACGCGTCGTCGGTACGGGTCTTGGATTCGACGTACGCCGACGCGATGGTGGCCGAGATCGAGGCTGCAAAAGAGGACCGTGACACGCTCGGCGGGGTCGTCGAGGTACTGGCCTACGGGGTGCCTGTCGGCCTGGGGAGCCACGCGCACCACGATCGGCGTCTGGACGCTCGGCTCGCCGAGGCGCTCATGTCGATCCAAGGGATCAAGGGCGTCGAGATCGGCGACGGCTTCGCAGTGGCGGAGAAGCGGGGCTCGATTGCCCACGATGAGATCTACTACGAAGCGGGAGAGTTCGTTCGCCACACCGGACGGGCCGGCGGGACCGAGGGCGGGATCAGTATGGGAGGTCTCCTCCGGGTGCGAGCCGCCATGAAGCCCATCTCAACGGTCATGCGCCCGCTCGACACCGTCGATGTCAACACCAAGGAAGCCGACAAGGCGTTCCGGGAACGGAGTGACGTGTGCGCGGTGCCGGCCGCGGGTGTGGCGGCTGAGCAGATGGTCGCGATCGTGCTCGCCCAAGAGGCGCAGCGGAAATTCGGCGGCGACACCATGAGCGACATGCGGGGAGCACTCGAAGCATACCGCAGCCGCATCGCCTCCTTCTGAGTGTGATGAGCGGGCATCTCTGGCTGATCGGGATGATGGGCGCCGGGAAGACCTCGGTGGGCCGAGTGATGTCCTGGCGGCTCGAAGTGCCGTTCTACGACACGGATGAGGACGTGGAGGCGGAAGCCGGCTGCCCGATCGCGTGTCTGTGGAAGGAGCAAGGCGAGCCGGCGTTCCGAGAGATGGAGGCCGCCGCGGTGCAACGGGTAGCGGGGTACCCTCCCGGCGTTGTGGCCACCGGGGGCGGAGTGGTGCTCGACAGACGCAACGTGACGGCGATGCGCTCCGGGGGTGTCGTCGCCTGGCTCAGAGCTCCGGCGGAGGAGCTGAGCCGGCGGGTGGGCGCCGACGCCGAGCGCCCGTTGCTGGCCGACGGCGAGGCTGCGGGGCGTCTCGGCGAGCTGCTCGACGCCAGGTCGGATCGTTACCGGGACGCGGCGAACTTCGTGATCGACACCGCCGGGCGCACGCCCGAGGATGTGGCAACCGAGATCGAGGCGCTGTGGATCCGATCCTGATCTCCGAAGGTTCTACGCCGGTCTCCGAGATCCGTGTGGAGGGCGACGCCTTGGCACGGGCGGACACGCTCTTGCCGGCGTCGGCCCGGCGGCGGCGGGTCGCCATCCTCACCCAGCCGCCACCGGCTCATCATGCCCGCCGCGTCGCGCGGACGCTGCGCGCGGAGGGGTACACGGTCTCCATCAGGATTCTGCCCGATCGCGAGGAGGCGAAGACGCTGTCGGTTGCCGGCGACTGTTATCTCTGGCTCAACGATCTCGAGTTCACGCGACATGACACGGTGGTCGGTGTCGGCGGGGGAGCCGTCACCGACCTGGCGGGCTTCGTGGCCGCCACCTACCTGCGGGGGGTGGAGGCGACGATGGTTCCGACGACCTTGCTGGGCGCGGTCGATGCCGCCATCGGAGGGAAGACGGCCGTCAACGTGGGCGGCAAGAACCTGGCCGGGGCGTTTCGTCATCCGGCCCGAGTCGTCATCGATCCCGATCTGCTCAGGGACCTCCCCGTCGAGCTGATTCGAGAGGGTGCGGCCGAGGCACTCAAGGCCGGGCTGATCGCAGACCCGGACCTGGTGGCTCTCTATGAGCGGTTCGGGCTCGATGCGCCGCTGGATGAGGTGGTCACCCGGGCCGTGCGCGTCAAGGCGGCAGTGGTCTCGGAGGACTTCACCGAACAGGGACGACGGGCGGTGCTCAACTACGGGCACACCGTGGGTCATGCGATCGAGACCGCCACCGGGATCTCCCACGGGCACGCGGTGGCGATCGGCATGGTGGCGGCGGCGGCGGTCGCCGCCGAGCTGGTCGGTTTCGGAGAAGGAGAGCGGCAGCAGCGGGTGATCGAGCAGATCGGCCTTCCGGTCGCGGCGCCACTGGTCGACGCGACCGAGATCCGGCGTCTGATGATGCTCGACAAGAAGAGAGACGACCAGGGCCTGCGCATGGTGCTGCTGGAGCGCATCGGCGAGGCGGTGGTTCGGCCCGTCGACGCCGCTAGCGTGGATACTGCGCTCGAGGCCGTCGCGATCGTCTGAGTGCCGGCCGAAGATGACAGAGGAGCCGATGGACTACAGCCGCCGCATCCGCAGCCTGACGCGGGACCTCGAGCAGCCGTTGCTCGTCACTGATCTCAGGAACATTCGGTATCTGACCGGCTTCACGGGAAGCAGCGCGTCCTTGCTGGCGACCCCGTCGGGTTGCACGTTCTTCACGGATGGACGCTACAGCGAGACGGCCGAGGAGCTAGTTTCCGGACTTCCCGACACGAAGCTGGTGGTCTCCACCTCCGGTCTGCACGAAACGCTGTCCCAGGCCATGTCGAGCGAGGCCGAAGTACAGCTCGAGGCCGCCCACGTGACCTGGGATTTCGTGGACAGACTGCGCCACGAGACCTCTGCCGAGCTGATCGCCAGCACCGGGATCGTAGAGCGGTACCGGCGGTGCAAGGACTCCGAGGAGATCGAGGCGCTGCGGCGGGCCGCCGCCGCCGGAGACGACGCCTTCGCCCTTCTCTCCGACCTGCTGGAGACCTCGACGACTGAAGAGAACCTCGCCGAGAGGCTGGTGATGGCGATGAGGGAAGCAGGCGGCGAGCGGGCCGGATGGGGGCCAATCGTCGCCGCGGGCGCCAACGCGTCTCGGCCCCATCACGAAACGGGAGCCGACCAGGTGGGACCGGGTGTCCTGCTGCTGGACTACGGCTGCACCGTGGCCGGGTACCACTCCGACATGTCCAGGACCGTGCACACGAGCGAGGCGGCCGACCCGGAACTGGATCGTGTCCACCGGGCGGTGCAGGAGGCGAACGAGGCAGGCATCGCCGCGGTGAGCCCCGGGGTCGTCGCGGGGGATGTTGACGCGGTGTGCCGGAAGGTGCTCGAGAACCACGGCTACGCCGAGTACTTCACCCATTCGACGGGCCACGGTGTCGGGCTGGACATCCACGAAGAGCCATGGCTGCGGCGTGGCTCCGAGGACGTGCTGGAGCCGGGCCACGTTGTCACCGTCG
The DNA here is from genome assembly GCA_964569015.1 of uncultured Acidimicrobiaceae bacterium. Lineage (GTDB taxonomy): Bacteria > Actinomycetota > Acidimicrobiia > Spongiisociales > UBA5794 > CAYQEC01. The sequence goes on from CAZMSN010000003.1 coordinate 60,671, forward strand.
AGCCTGGGGTGTATCTGCCCGGCAGGCTCGGGGTGCGCATCGAGGACATGGTCCTCGTCACCGAGAGCGGCCACGAGGTCCTCACGAGTTCGAGCAAGGAGCTGCGACACGCATGATCTCGACCAACGACGTCAAACCGGGCATGGCTCTGAATCTCCCGGAAGGGCTTTTTTCGGTCGTGGACTATCAGCATGTCAAGCCTGGCAAGGGCAAGGCCTTCGTGCGGATGAAGCTCAAGAACGTGGAGACCGGCGCAGTGCTCGATCGCACCTTCCGCGCCGGCGAGAACGTCCCGCGCGCTGTGATCAATCGGCAAGACTTCCAGTTTCTCTTCAGGGACGACATGGGATTCCATTGCATGAACAGCGACACGTTCGAGCAGATGGCGGTAGCGACGGACCTGGTCGGTGATGCTGCCGATTACCTGGTGGAAGGCATGACTGTGCAACTCAACCTGTTCGAGGGTCAGCCCGTCGGTGTCGAGCTTCCCGCCTCGGTGGAGCTGGAAGTCACTCACGCCGAGCCGGGTGTCAAAGGCGACCGGGTCTCCGGTGCCACCAAGCCGGTGACCATGGGGACCGGCCTCGTCATCCAGGCTCCGCTGTTCGTCGAGGAGGGTGACGTGGTCAAGGTGGACACCCGGACCGGGGACTACATCACGCGGGTGTCGTGATCCGGGGGAATCCTCGTCAGCAGGCGCTCGGTGCGCTCTACGCCGCCGAAGCGCAGCGCCGCGACGCTCCCGACCTCGCGGACTTGACGGCGCGGGCGGCCCGGATGGTGACCGGGGTATGGAAACACCTCGAGGAGCTGGACACTGCGATCGGCGCCGCGGCCACCGGCTGGCGCCTCGAGCGCATGCCGGCGGTGGATCGCAACCTTCTTCGCCTCGCGTTGTACGAACTGCGCTACACCAATACCCCGGTGGGCGTGATCGCCTCCGAGGCGGTCATTCTCGCCAAGGAGTACTCGACCGAGCGGAGCGGCTCGTTCGTCAACGGCGTGATCGCCAAGCTCGCGGAGGAACGCGGGAGTCCGGCGGAGAGCTGACCTGGTCGCGGGCAGTTCACTGGGTGGGGAAGGCCGCTCCGGGGCTGAGGGCGCCTTCGCCCGAGAACGGGCCAGGTCGAGTTTTCGCGTTCGGGGGCGAGCATCGTAAGGGTTGGAGGAGTTGGTGCTATGGTCCGTTGAGCCAACCTTTAAGCCCGGTTCCGTGAGGCCGGAAAGGAAGGAGCACCGATGAAGACGCCGAAAGGCGCGTCCCGGTCCGCGGCGCGAGACGCCGCATCTCCCGTGATTCTTGGAGCAGGCTGATGCGCGCCGTCATGACGGGGGACGACGTTGAACGGGCTCTGCGCCGCATCGCCTACGAGATCCTCGAACGCAATCGAGGCGCCGAGGATCTCGTGCTGCTGGGGATCCACACCCGTGGAGCGCCACTCGCCGTTCGGCTGGGCAGGTACCTCGCCGACATCGAAGAGACCGGGGTCGAGGTGGGGACACTCGACATCGGCATGTATCGGGATGACCTCGATCAGCGGCCGACGACGCCGCTGGGGCCGACCGAGATTCCGGTATCGCTCGACGGCCGCACCGTGGTGCTGGTCGACGACGTCCTGTACACGGGGCGCACCATCCGGGCTGCGCTCGATGCCCTTGCCGACATCGGGCGGGCACGCCGCGTCCAACTGGCGGTGCTCGTCGATCGGGGGCATCGGGAGCTGCCGATCAGGGCCGACTACGTGGGGAAGAACATGCCGACGTCGCTCGACGAGCGAGTGATGGTGAAGATCGACGAGATCGACGGGGCAGAGGGTGTGTGGATCGAAGACCGGCCGCCGGTTGAAGCGGAAGGAGAGGGTCGATGAGAGATCTGCTGTCGACCGAGGGGCTCGACCGGGCGACGCTGGAGAGCCTGCTCGACGATGGGGAGGAGTTCGCCGAGGTGCTCCGCCGCCCGATTCCCAAGGTGCCCGCACTGCGCGGCAAGACGGTCGCCACCATGTTCTTCGAGCCATCGACGCGTACCCGTCTCTCGTTCGAGCGGGCCGCCAGGGCGCTGTCGGCGGACACGCTGTCGTTTGCGCCGGGAACCTCATCGCTGAAGAAGGGGGAGAGCCTCAAGGACACCGTGCTGACCATCCAGGCCATGGGGGCCGATCTCATGGTGGTGCGCCACACCTCCACCGGTGCCCCATGGCGGGTTGCAGAGTGGACCCACCTCCCGGTGATCAACGGAGGGGACGGTGCCCATCAGCACCCGACCCAGGCGCTGCTGGATGCGCTGACGCTGCGGCAGCGTTTCGGGAGTCTCGACGGACTACGCATCGGCATCGTCGGCGACATCCGCCATTCCCGGGTGGCGCGTTCCGACGTGTTCGCTTTCTCCACGCTGGGGGCCGAGGTCACCCTGGTGGCGCCGCCGACGTTGCTGCCTCCGGATCTGACCGGGTGGCCGGTGGAGGTGGCGCGCGAGCTCGATGACGTCCTCACGGAGCTGGATGCGATCTACCTGCTCCGAGTCCAGTCGGAGCGGGGTGGAGCATCGGTGTTCCCATCGGTGCAGGAGTATCGCCAGCGTTTCGGGATGACCCGCCAAAGACTTGCGCGCCTCAAGCCGGACACGGCTGTGCTCCATCCCGGTCCGATGATCCGCGGGGTGGAGATCGACCACGAGGTCGCCGATGATGCGAGATGCCTGGTGCTCAACCAGGTGGCCAACGGGGTAGCGGTGCGCATGGCGGCGCTGTTCCAGCTGCTCGGGGGTGAGCGCGATGAGTGAGGTGACGCTGCGCAACGCTGTGATCGTTGCGGACGGGCGAGCCCTGGAGGGACGCAACGATCTCGTGGTTCGCGACGACGTGGTGGCGGAGATCGGCCCGAATCTCGAGCCGGCGGGCGACGTGATCGACTGTGACGGCGCTTGGGTGGGTCCCGGGCTGGTAGACGTGCACACCCATTTGCGTGAGCCCGGCCAGGAGTGGAAAGAGGACATCGCGTCCGGTTCGGCGGCGGCGGCCGCCGGCGGATATACCGCGGTGGTCGCCATGCCGAACACCGAACCCGCCATCGACGCCGGTCATCTGGCGCGGTACGTCCAGGAACGGGGACGCGAGGTCGGGTTGGTGGATGTGATGTCGGCCGGGTGCATCACCGCCGGGCGCCGCGGTCAGAAGCTCGCACACCTCGATGAGCTGTGGGACGCCGGGGTTCGCCTGTTCACCGACGACGGCGACTCGGTGGCGGATGCCGGGCTGCTGCGGCGGGCGATGGAGTACCTCGCCGAGCGGGGCGGTGTGATCGCGGAGCATTGTATGGACGCCGGCCTTGCTGCCGGTGGCCAGGTTCACGAGGGCGAGGTGGCATCCCGACTCGGGATGGCGACGATTCCCCGTGAGGCGGAAGAGATGATCATCGCCCGCGATTTCGCGCTGGTGCGACTCACCGGGGCTCGCTACCACGTGCAGCACGTCTCCACCGCCGGCGCGGTGGAGCTGGTGGCGGCAGCGAAGGCCGAGGGTCTCCCGGTGACCGCCGAGGCGACACCGCACCATCTCTGCTTCGATCACTCGTACGTCGAGGAAGCCAACCCGGTCTACAAGATGATGCCGCCGTTGCGGGAGCTCTCGGACGTGGAGGCGATTCGCCAAGCCCTCCGGGACGGGATCATCGACGTCGTGGGGACCGATCACGCCCCGCACGCCGCCCATGAGAAGGACGTGCCGTGGGAGGAGGCGCCTTTTGGCGTCATCGGTTTGGAGTGGGCCGGCGCGGTGGTGAACACCATGGTCGGGCTCGACCCCGAGGCGTTCTTCCGGGTTCTCTCGGGCACTCCGGCGAATCTGGTCGGACTCGAGCACCACGGGCGGCTCGCGGTCGGGAGGGACGCAAACATCGTCGTGTTCGCCCCGAACCAAGCGGCGGACACGAGCCGGACGGTGTCAATGGCGCCGAACTCACCCTACCTCGGAATGGAACTGCGAGGTCGGGTGATCCACACGATGCTGCGGGGCCGGCTGACGGTGCGCGACGGAGAAGCCGCGACGCCAGCGGGAGCGGCTGGGTGAACGCCGGGACGCTGGTGCTCGCCGATGGGGAACGTTTTGGAGGTGTGTCGGTCGGCGCCGAAGGCGTGGCGACCGGCGAGGTGGTGTTCAACACCGCCATGGCCGGGTACCAGGAGATCGTGACCGATCCGTCCTACGCCGGCCAGATCGTGGTGATGACGGCTCCCCACATCGGCAACTACGGGACCAACCCAGGAGACTCCCAATCTGAGGCGCCCCATTGCACTGGTCTGGTGGTGCGCTCGATGAGCCCGCGAGCTTCCAGCTGGAGGTCCGAGGAAGGCTTCGACTCCTACCTGCGCCGGCACGGCGTGGTGGTCCTCTCGGAGGTGGACACCCGGCGGCTGACCCGCCACATCCGTGATCACGGAGCCCAACCGGCCGCCATGGGCGCAGGGATCTCTCCGGCCGAGCTGGCGGAGAAGGCGGCGGCGGCGCCCCGCATGGAAGGCCAGGACCTGACCCGTCTCGTCACGACCGCCCGGCCGTATCGGATCGATGCCGAAGGGCCGACCCGGGGAAGGGTCGTCGCCTACGATTTCGGGCTGAAGCGCGACATTCTCCGCCACCTCGCCCACCGCGGCTTCGAGGTGGTGGTGGTGCCTGCGACCACATCGGCCGACGCCGTGCTGGCGGAATCGCCGCAGGGCGTCTTCCTCTCCAACGGCCCGGGGGATCCGGAGCCCCTCGTCGAGCCGGTTGAGGCGGTGAGGGCTCTGCTGGGGAGAGTTCCGATCTTCGGGATCTGTCTCGGGCATCAGGTGCTCGGGCTGGCACTGGGGGCGGAGACCTTCAAGCTCCCGTTCGGCCATCACGGTGGCAATCATCCGGTGCGCTGTCTCGCCGACGGGACAATCGAGATCACCTCTCAGAACCACGGGTTCGCGGTGGACCTCTGGCCTTTGGCCCATCGTGTGGCGCCGCCGCCGACGCAACCTGCCGGACCGGAGCTGCTCCCGCCGCCGGTGGAAGGGCCCTTCGGTGTCGTGGTGGCGACCCACCAGAACCTCAACGACGGCACACTCGAAGGGTTCGAATGCCGGGATGTCCCCGCCTTCTCGGTCCAGTACCACCCGGAGGCGGCGCCCGGGCCGAGCGACGCGACTTCCCACTTCGACCGTTTTGTCGATCTGATGGCGGTGGGGTGATGCCTCGGCGCGACGACATCGAGACCATCCTGGTCATCGGATCGGGGCCGATCATCATCGGCCAGGCATGCGAGTTCGACTACTCCGGCACCCAGGCGGTGAAGGTCCTCCGTGAGGAGGGATACCGGGTGGTGCTGGTGAACTCCAATCCGGCGACGATCATGACCGATCCTGAGTTCGCCGACGCCACCTACATCGAGCCGATTGCCCCGGAGGTGGTCTCGGCCATCATCGAGAAGGAGCGGCCCGATGCCCTGCTCCCCACCCTCGGCGGGCAGACGGCGCTCAACGTGACGATGGCGCTCGCCGAGCGAGGCGTCCTCGAGAAGTACGGGGTGGAGCTGATCGGTGCCGGGATGGACGCCATCGTGGCGGCCGAGGATCGTGGGCGCTTCAAGGCGACGATGGAGGCGATCGGCATCGCCACCGCGGCGGCCGAGTACGTGCATGACATGGACGCCGCGCTCGATGCGGCCACGCGCATCGGGTATCCGGTGATGATCCGGCCTTCGTTCATCCTGGGGGGCGGGGGCACCGGGGTCGCTGCCGACGAGCGCGAGCTGCGCGCCATCGTCGAATACGGCCTCGACGCCTCACCGGTGGGGGAGGTGCTGGTGGAGAAGTCCGTGGTGGGGTGGAAGGAGTTTGAGCTGGAGGTGATGCGCGACGCCGCCGACAATGCCGTCGTCATCTGCTCGATCGAGAACCTCGACCCGATGGGCGTGCACACCGGCGATTCGATCACCGTGGCACCGGCGATGACACTCTCGGATCGGGAGTATCAGGCGATGCGGGACGAGGCGATCGCCTGCCTGCGCGCCATCGGCGTCGACACCGGAGGATCGAACGTGCAATTCGCCGTCGATCCGGCGACCGGGAGGCGCATCATCATCGAGATGAACCCTCGGGTGTCCCGTTCCTCTGCCCTGGCCTCCAAGGCGACGGGATTCCCGATCGCCAAGATCGCCGCCAAGCTCGCGGTGGGATACACCCTCGACGAGATCGCCAACGACATCACGGGGGCTACGCCGGCCTCGTTCGAGCCCGCTCTTGACTACGTGGTCGTCAAGGTCCCGAGGTTCGATTTCGCCAAGTTCGCGTCGGTGGCGCCGGTTCTCGGCACCTCCATGCAGAGCGTGGGCGAGGTCATGGCGATCGGCCGTACGTTCCCTGAGGCCCTGCAGAAGGCCCTCAGGAGCCTCGAAACGGGCCGGAGCGGACTCAATGCCGATGTCGGGGAAGTGTCGGTCTTGGGGCGTGACACAGGGGAGATGCTGGGCGGCATCGCCACCCCGACACCTGATCGTGTCTTTGCACTCGGGGAGCTGTTGCGAAGGGGAGAATCCGTGGAGCGGCTGAGCGACATCACCGCCATCGATCCGTGGTTCATCGACCAGATGGCGACGATGGTGGAGATGCGGCTCGAGCTGGAGCGCGGCTCGCCGGATGCCGGCCTCGCCCGGCGGGCGGCGCGACTGGGATACAGCGCCGCCCAGCTCGCCCACCTGTGGGGAGGGTCGGTGACGGACATGCGACGGCGGATGCAGGAGTGGGGGGTGTCGACGACGTTCAAGACCGTCGACACGTGTGCCGCCGAGTTCGAGGCGAGGACGCCGTACTTCTACAGCGCCCACGAGGACGAGGACGAGGCGCCTCCGGCGGGTGATCGCACCGTGGTCGTGCTCGGGTCGGGGCCCAATCGTATTGGCCAGGGCATCGAGTTCGACTATTGCTGTGTGCACGCGTCGTTCGCACTGAAGGACGCCGGCTACGAGCCGGTGATGATCAACTGCAACCCGGAGACAGTTTCGACCGACTACGACACGTCGGCACGCCTCTACTTCGAGCCGCTCACCATCGAAGACGTCCTGGCGGTGGTGGAGGCCGAACGTCCGCTGGCGGTGATCGTGCAGCTCGGGGGGCAGACCCCGCTCAGCCTGGCCCGGTCCCTGGAGGCCGCCGGAGTCACCATCGCAGGGACGAGCCCGGACGCGATCGACGCCGCCGAGGATCGGGATCGCTTCTCGGCTCTGTGCCGGCGTCTCGAGATCCCACTGCCGGCCCATGGCACCGCCACCACGGTGACCGAGGCCGAGGAGATCGCCGACGCGGTGGGCTTCCCGGCGCTGGTGCGCCCGTCGTACGTGCTCGGCGGCCGGGCGATGCGGATCGTCTACACGATCGACGAGCTGTCGGACTACCTGCACGAGCTATACGAGGCAGTGCCCGGCGGCGAGGTGGATCTATCGGATGCGCCCGTGCTCATCGACCGCTTCCTGGAGGCGGCCATCGAGGTCGACGTCGATGTGGTGTTCGATGGCAGCGAGATGCTCCTGGGCGGCATCATGGAGCATGTGGAGCAGGCCGGGGTGCACTCGGGGGACTCGGCTTGCGTGGTGCCGGCTCCGACGTTGTCGGGCGATGTGATCGAGCGCATCGGCGACTATACCGAGCGGATCGCCCGTGGGCTCGAGGTGCGGGGGCTTCTCAACATCCAGTACGCGGTGCGAGGCGACGAGATCTACATGCTCGAGGCGAATCCCCGGGCGTCCCGCACCGTGCCGTTCATCTCGAAGACGACCGGGATTCCCCTCGCCAAGGTGGCGACGCGGGTGATGATGGGCGAGTCCATCGCCTCGCTGCGCTCAGCCGGAGCGATCCCCCGGATCACCGGAGGCGGGTATACGACGGTCAAGGAAGCGGTGCTGCCGTGGAAGCGGTTCCCGGCAGAGGACACCGTGCTCGGCCCCGAGATGCGGGCGACCGGCGAAGTGATGGGGATCGGTCCGGACTTCGGCACCGCCTACGCCAAGGCCTTGCTCGGGGCCGGCCACCGGGTCCCGCGGGGCGGCACCCTCTTCTTCTCACTGGCCGATCGTGACAAGGAACGGGGGCTCGACGTCGCCGGTCTCTACGCTGAGCTGGGTTTTCGGATTCTCGCCACCCACGGCACGGCCGGGTTCCTGGCCCGCAACGGCATTGCCGCTACCCACGTCGACAAGGTGGGAGAGGGGCCGTACGACCCGATCCTGCTGATCGAGGCCGGAGAGATCGATCTGATCGTCAACACGCCGCGAGGCCGCCGGGCTCGGGGGGACGGAGGATTGATCCGCCGCGCCGCGACCCGCCACGGTGTTCCCTGTGTCACAACCGTCAAAGGGGGTCGGGCGGTGGCACGCAGCATTGCCACGCACCAAGACGCAGTATCGATCGTGCAGTCGCTCCAGCAGTACCACGGAGGATCCAGTGACTGATCTGAACGTTCGCCTCGGGAGCCATGTGATGCAGTCGCCGCTGGTGGCGGCGAGCGGCACGGTGGGGTCCGTGGTCGACTGCGCCGACGTGAGCGCCTTCGATGTCTATGGAGCTGCGGTCGCCAAGTCTGTGAGCAGGGAGCCTTGGCCGGGGCAGCCGGCGCCGCGACTCGCGCCCATTGCTGTGGGCATGCTCAACGGCATCGGGATCCAGAACCCGGGGATCGATGCCTGGGTGGAGCAGTACGGCTCGAGGCTGGCCGGTGCTCCTACGCAGGTGTGGGGCTCGGCAGTCGGCAACGATCCGGCGGAGTTCGCGGAGGTCACCGAGGGCCTGGCCGCGGCGGGAGTCGCTGCGATCGAGCTGAACCTGTCGTGTCCCAATCTCGAGCAGGGCCGCATGTTTGCACTCGATGCGTCGGCAGCGGCCGCGGTCGTGGCCGCGGTGCGGGAGACGACCACGCTTCCGGTCGGAGCCAAGCTGTCACCGAACGCCGAGGACATCGTCGCAGTCGCCGACGCGGTAGCGACCGGCGGTGCCGATTGGGTCGTGCTGACCAATTCGGTGTGGGGGATGGCCATCGACGTCGAGAAGCGCCGCCCGGTGCTGTCGCGGGGCGTTGGCGGCTACTCCGGGCTCGCACTGAAGCCGATCGCCATGCGCTGCGTGTGGGAGGTGCATGAGGCGCTGCCTGGCCTTCCCATCGTTGGATGCGGCGGAGTGCGCACCGGATCCGACGTGGCGGAGTACCTGCTCGCCGGGGCGTCGGCGGTGATGATCGGTACTGCCCACTTCGCCGAGCCCCGGTGCGGGGCGCGCATCATCGGAGAGCTGGCGCGGTACTGCCGGCGCCACGGCGTCACCGCCGTGGCAGACCTCGTCGGAGGTGCCGCCGCGTGGTGAGCAATCGCCCTCCCATCCTGGTGGCGCTGGACCTGCCGACTGGCGAAGAAGCCGTGCGCCTCGCCAAGAGCGTCGCTCCCCACGTCGGAGGCTTCAAGATCGGTCTGGGGCTGCTCTATGGCCCCGGGGCCGCGGTGACGACCGCTCTTGTGTCCTTCGGCCTGCCGGTGCTGGTGGACGCCAAGCTGCACGACATTCCGAGCCAGGTCGGGGCCGCGTCACGGCGGCTCGGCCGTCTTGGTGCCCGCTGGGTGACGGCGCACGTGGCCGGGGGAGTGGCGATGCTAGAAGCGGCGGCCGAGGGCCTCGGCGAGACATCGGGCGGCTCGGCCGGCGTGCTCGGAGTCACCGTTCTCACCAGTCTCGACGGGGCTGCGCTGAGCGCGGTGGGCATTGCCGCAACGCCCGGCAAGCTCGTGTCGAGCATGGCGAAGGCGGCGGCGAGGTCGGGATGCGAGGGACTGGTGTGCTCCCCTCGAGAGCTGCAAGTGGTGGCGACGGTGGCACCCGAGCTGATCAAGGTGACCCCGGGGATTCGTCCTCAGGGAGTCGAGACCGGTGACCAGAGCAGGATCGGCACTCCGGCTTTCGCCATTGCTCGTGGAGCCGACTGGCTGGTGGTGGGACGGGCCATCACGGGGGCGGCCGATCCGGTAGCCGCCGCGGCGGCGATCGCGGCTGAGGTGAAGACGGTGATCCCGGAGTCGGGCGTCGACGCTTGATAGAGTGCCGGAGTCATCGGGAGGAGATGCACACATGCCACCGAAGCTGACCGCGGAACAGCGCATGGCGGCGCTCGGCAAGGCGGCGGAAGCCCGCCGGGTGCGTGCCGAGATCAAAGAGCTGCTGCGAACGGGCTCGCTCAGTCTGGCCGAGGTCCTGGAAAGGGCCGAGGTGGACGACGTTGTGGCCAGGATCAAGGTGACCTCTCTGCTGGTCGCCCTGCCGGGCATGGGCAAGGTCAAGGCGAAGCGGCTGATGGAGGAACAGGGCATCGCGGAGAATCGGAGAATCCGGGGGCTCGGATGGCGCCAGCGCGCCGCGCTGCTCTCTGTCCTCTCTTGAGCCGGCTGGCCCACGGGCGCGAGGCGGCCAGCCGGTACCGAGAGCGCGCAAGATGATCATCACGATCTCCGGGAAGCCGGGCTCGGGGAAGAGCACGGTGGCGAAGGCGCTCGCTCTGCGGCTCGGACTCGACCACGTCTCAGCGGGCGACTTCATGCGTGAGATGGCGGAAGAGCGTGGAATATCGGTGCTGGAGCTGTCCCGGATCGCCGAGGCGGACGAGGATATCGATCGGGAGATCGATGAGCGGAGCCGCCGGCTGGGGGAGACGCGGGACGGATTCGTGATCGATTCCCGGCTGGCCTGGTACTTCATTCCGAGGGCCTTCAAGGTGTTCCTGGACGTCAGTCTGGACGTAGCGGCGGCCCGCATCTATGGGGATCGCCGGGGGACCGAGGAGGAGAACGTCGATCTGGAGGCGACTCGACGCAACACCGAGGCGCGCCGGGTATCGGAATCGAAGCGGTACGCGAGCTACTACGGAATCGACTACCTCGACGCGATCAACTACGACCTCGTGGTCGACACGTCGGCTCTCGACGTCGAAGGGATCGTCGACACGATCGTGGCATACGTGGCGGAGAGGGGCGAAGGCAGGGGCTGAGTTCCTCGGGCGGCCTATACTCCGGGAGCCGGTCGGCGCGAGCGTGAGCGCGCGCTTAGCGGCTCGACCGTAGAGGTCGAAGCATCAAGACCCAGGAGAAGCCATCCCGTCATGATCGACCCACCCATCGGACGCGTACTCGCGAAGGCCAACTCGTCACGCTTCGGGCTCGTGGTCCTGGCGGCACGTCGTGCCCGTCAGATCAATGCCTACTTCAATCAGTTGGGGGATGGCTTCGGGAGCTATGTGCCGCCGCAGGTTCATTCGCTGTCACGAAAGCCGCTCTCGATCGCCTTCGAGGAGATCGACAACGACAAGGTCGTGATCGATACCGAGGAGTAGCACCGTGCTGGCCGGGCGACATGTCGTGCTCGGGGTCTCTGGCGGGGTGGCGGCATACAAGACCGTCTCTCTCGCCCGGCGGCTCGTCGAGCGAGGGGCCGCCGTTCGTACCGTGATGACGGAGTCGGCGGTCTGCTTCGTGGGTCCGCCGACTCTGGCGGCCGTGACGGGTCGTCATCCTGTGATTGGCCTGTTCGATGACGAAGACGTCGCTCCTCACATCACACTCGGCCAGTGGGCCGACGTCGTGGTGGTGGCGCCTGCGACCGCCGCCACGATTGCACGGATCGCCATTGGGCTCTCGGAGGACGCGCTCAGTGCCACGGTGCTGGCGACGAGTGCCCCGGTCGTGATCGCTCCCGCAATGCACACCCAGATGTGGGAACACCCCGCGACCCAGCGGAACGTTGCCACGCTCGAGGCCGACGGATGTCACCGGGTGGGGCCGGCCACCGGCGAGCTCGCGGGGGGTGACGAGGGCGTCGGACGCATGGCGGAGCCCGAGGAGATCCTCGAAATCATCGAGATGGTCGTGGGACCCCGGCCGCTCGCCGGGTGGCGGGTCCTAGTGACCGCCGGGGGCACACGGGAGCCGATCGATCCGGTGCGATACATCGGGAATCATTCATCGGGGAAGATGGGCAACGCGCTCGCGGTGGAAGCGGCGCGGCGGGGCGCCGACGTGACGTTGGTGACGGCGGCCCCGGCCCCGGCCCACCCCGGCATCGATGTGGTGACAGTCGACACCGCCGAGGAGTTGGCCGAGGCGGCGTGGTCGATCGCCGGAGGGATGGACGTGGCGGTCATGGCGGCGGCGGTCGCCGATTTCAGGCCGAAGGTGGCAGAGACGTCGAAGATGCGCCGTGACGAAGGAGTCCCCACCTTGACGCTCGAGCCAACCCCGGACGTGTTGGCCGGGATCGCCGCCATGGATCCACGTCCCTTCCTGGTGGGCTTCGCCGCCGAGACCGGTTCACTGGACGAGGCCGCCGTCAAGGCCGAACGGAAGGGCGTCGACCTCCTCGTCGGGAACGATGTCACCAAGGAAGGGTCCGGCTTCGGCAGCGACACGAACGAGGTGGTCGTCATCACTCCCGGGGGCGCCGCCACGGCCTGGCCGTTGCTGTCCAAGGAGGACGTGGCCGCCCGTCTGTGGGATCGCATCGTGGAGCTACGATCCGGTTCCGGAGCGGAACTCTGACGAGGATCGCCCAAGTCGTCCCGGACCTCCCTACGTTCTCGGTTGACGACGGCTTCTCCTACCGAATACCGGATGCCCTCGATGGGGTGGTGGTGGGCTCGGTGGTGCGGGTTCCGCTCGGGGGCCGCCGGGTGCGTGGCTACGTCGTCGATGTGCGCGAGTCACGGGAGCGCAGCGACCTGAAGGACCTTGGGTCGATCTCAGGGGATCTCCCGGTGTTCACCGACCGGCTGCTGGACACGCTGCGATGGGCCGCCATGCACTACGTTGCCCCGGTGGCCACGCTGTTGGGAAAGGCGGCGCCGCCCAATCTCCCGCGCGGGGGCCTTCCCTCTCGACCGGCGGTGACGATGGGACATCCGTCCCCTCTCCCGGAACTGACGGAGACCCTCGTGGCGGGTCGCCACGGCCGCCCGGTCTACCTGGTCGGTTCCGGGCCATGGGTCGGGGCCGCCGCCGGCCTGGCTGCCCCCTTGATCGCAGCAGGGCGCAACGTGGGGATCGTTCTCCCGACGCTGGCGGAAGCGGACAGCCTGGGAGAGGAGCTGAGGGGCGTCTTGGGCCCTCGCGTCCTGTTGGCGTCGTCGTCCCTGCCGGCCCGTGAGGTCACCGAAGTGTGGCTGGAGGCGCAGCTCGGCAACGGGCGCCTGGTCGTGGGGACGCGTGAGATAGCGTTGTGGCCCCTCGGCGGCCCTGCGCTGTGGATTGTGATCGAAGAGGGCCGCAGGGCCATGAAGGCACCGCAGACTCCAACGCTGCACGTGCGCGACATCTTGCGGCGCCGGGCTGCCATCGAGCGGTCGGGCCTGGTCTTCGCAGGACCGGTGCCGACCGTCGAGACCGTTGCCCGCGGGGTGGAAGTCCGCGAGCCACCCCAGCGCGTCTGGCCGCTGATCGAGGTGATGGATCGGTCGAGCGAGCCGCCGGGTGGTGGCGTGGTGATGGAGGCGACGCGGCGGGCGATCGCGGGGGCACTGAGCCGCGGCGAGCGGGTCTTCGTGTTCGTGTCTCGGCGCGGGTATGCCCCGGCGTTCCGCTGCGTGCGCTGCCGGACCCTGCGGCGATGCCCGCAGTGCGGGGCCGGACCGGACAAGGGGGACGAGTGTCGTCGTTGTGGGGCGACGTTGGGGCCATGTCCCGAATGTGGCGGCAGGCGCTTCGAACCGCTCGGTGCCGGGGTCGGCAGGGTTTTGGACGAGCTGCGGGGGCGCTTCCGCGGCGCGGTGGGGCCGGCGGGCGGTCACCGGCCGGTCTGGGTGGGAACGGAGCGGGACTTGCCGTCGATTCATGAAGCGGCGCTCACGGTGGCGGTCGATGCTGATGCGCTGCTGCTGGCGCCGCACTATCGGGCAGAGGAGGATGCGCTGCGCCTCCTGGCGCGGCTGGCGGGTTTGGTACAGCGCGGCCGTGGTCATCGATGCGTGGTGCAGACAGGGCAGCCGCATCATCGAGTGATGGTCACCCTGCGGCGGGGACGGCCGGGGGCGTTCCTCGCGCTGCTGGCCGAGGAGCGATCCGGGGCAGGGTTTCCGCCCGCTACCGAGCTGATTGCCCTGGAGGTGGAGGGCGGGGATACCGACATCGAC
>CAZMSN010000003.1:74941-95322 GCA_964569015.1 uncultured Acidimicrobiaceae bacterium
CGGGGTGGGCGCCAGCGCTGGCTGATCCAGGGTGACCGGCTCCACGAGGTGCGAGTACGGCTGCGGCGGCTGGTGCAGGGATGGCGCGATGCCGGTTCACGGGTGCGTATCGACGCCGATCCGATCGATCTGTGAGACAGGGGTAGCAGAGCTAGAGTTCCGAACGATATGGCTCTCTACCCAATGAGGACGTTCGGTGATCCGGTGCTGCGCACCCGAGCCGAGCCGATAGACGAGATCACGAGCGCCTTGGAGCGGCTCGTGGACGACATGCTGGAGACGATGTACGACGCCCCGGGGGTGGGGCTGGCGGCTCCGCAGATCGGCGTGTCGAAGCGCCTGTTCGTGGGTGACGTGGGCGAGGGCCCGTTGGTGATGGTGAATCCCGAGCTCGTGGAGACCTCGGGCGAGTGGACCTTCGACGAGGGGTGCCTCTCGGTGCCGGGGTACTTCTGGTCCATCAGCCGGGCCAGCTTCGCTCGGGCACGGGGCCTCGATCTGGACGGCAACCAGATCGAGCTTGCGGGCGACGAGCTCCTGGGTCGCCTCCTCCAGCACGAGATCGACCACCTCGAAGGGGTCCTCTTGCTGGAACGGCTGCCGCGGCGTGTCCGGAGGCAGGCGTTGCGCGATCTTCGCGAGGAGGCGCTCGGTCTGCGCGGGATGGCGTGATGAGGGTCGCCTTCCTCGGCACGCCAGGTTCCGCGGTACCGACGCTGGCGGCGCTCCTGGATATCGTGGATGTCGATGTGGTGATCACCCGCCCAGATCGGCCTCGTGGCCGTAGCCGGCACCCGGTGCCGCCCCCGCTGAAGCTCTCGGCGGCCGAATGGGGATTGCACGTCGAGCAGCCCGACGACCACCGCCGACTTCACGGCATCCTCGAGGGGCGAGGCCTCGATCTCGCCGTGGTCGTCGCCTATGGGCGCATCATCCGCCCCGAGACCCTGCATACCACCCGCATCGGGTTCATCAACCTGCACTTCTCCCTGCTGCCCCGGTGGCGGGGGGCTGCTCCGGTGGAACGAGCCATCCTGGCCGGCGACGACAGCACCGGGGTATCGCTGATGCTGATGGACGAAGGCGTCGACACCGGTCCGGTCATCTCGGTGGTCGAGACCGACATCGGAGCCGATGAGACGGGCGGCACTCTCACCGGCAGGCTGGCCCACCTCGGTGCCGACCTGGTGACAGACGGGCTGATCCCCTTCGCCACCGGTGACCTCCAGCCGGCGCCTCAGATGGAAACGGGGGCCGT
Organism: uncultured Acidimicrobiaceae bacterium; assembly: GCA_964569015.1. Taxonomy (GTDB): domain Bacteria; phylum Actinomycetota; class Acidimicrobiia; order Spongiisociales; family UBA5794; genus CAYQEC01. The sequence continues at coordinate 76,200 of CAZMSN010000003.1, forward strand.
GATGGCCCCGATGCTGTCCACCGCGGAGGCCCAGATCAATCCGGGAGCGGACTCGGGACTCGTGGCACGAATGGTGCGCGCCTTCAATCCTCGCCCGGGCGCTTGGCTGTCGGCGGCGGGGGAGCGTCTCAAGGTCCTCGAGACCGCTGCGTCGGGGGAGGTCGTCGACACAGGGTGTATCGACATCATCGGGGGTGTGCCCCATCTCGGGGTGAGGGACGGGGCCCTCGAACTCCGCCTCATCCAGCCGGCGGGCACGCGCACGATCAGCGGACGTGACTGGGCGAACGGCCGCAGGGGCGAGGGCGCGGTGCTCGATTCGATGGGTGGCTGACGGCGTCCTGGGGCGGGAGGGGCCTCACGCCTGCTGCCGGGCACCGATCTGTCGCAGCAGCAGGACCACAAAACCGACGCCGGCGCTGGCCACGATGACGAAGAGACCGATCTCGGGAGAGGCAACCTGCCCTTGCGCGACCTTTCCTGTGACCCGCTCGATGTCGAGCAAGCTCACGACCGAGACCGTGACGGCGCCGAGGGCCACCAGCCCGTAGAGCACCCCCAGCGCCTCGCGTCCCACCTGGGTGGAGATGATGGCCAGCAGGATGAGCGCGCCCCCGAGCACCACGGTCATGGGGCCGTCCGCGTCCATGCCGAGGGTGGCGGTGCTTCCCGCGCTGGTGCTGGTCATCGAGCCCCACGGCAGGAAGGAGCCGGCGAGGACCGCGAACCCGGAGAGGACCATCAACCAGTCGGCGAGTCGTACGGCCTGCCAGCGGCCCTTCTCGAGCTTTTCAGGGGCCGCTTCGTGAGGCATCACCTCGAGGGGTTCTTCATCAGGCATTGTCGACCTCCTGCGGGACGGCATGGGTGCTGCGGATGTCAGTGTCGCAGAGCGCGGCCGGTATCTGGTGTCACGAGGGGACAAGCACTCCGCTCAGGTCGTCGTCCGATTCGGGATATTCCATGCCAAGCCTTTCCAGGGTCGCAACGATTGTCTCCGCCACCACGAGGTTGCGGTACCACTTGTGGTTGGCCGGCACGACGTACCACGGAGCGAAATCAGTGCTGGTCTCGGCCAGGGCCGTCTCGAAGGCCGCCATGTAGTCGTCCCATCGCTCGCGATGCTCGAGATCGTCGACGTTGAACTTCCAGTGCTTGTCGGGATCGGCCAGCCTGGCGCGCAGGCGCTTCGCCTGCTCCTCCTTGGAGATGTGCAGGTAGAACTTCAGGATGGTGGTGCCCTCGTCGACGAGGAGACGCTCGAAGGCCTTGATGTGGTCGTAGCGCCTCGACCAGCGCTCCTCAGGTACCAGGCCGAACACCCGCACGATGAGGACGTCCTCGTAATGGCTGCGATTGAAGACGGTGATGCCGCCTGCCGGAGGCGTGTGCTGGTGCACCCGCCACAGGTAGTCGTGTGCCAGCTCCCTGGGGGTGGGAGTCTTGAAGTTGACCACTCGGACGCCCTGTGGGTTGACGCCGGAGAAGACCTTGCGAATGGTCCCGTCCTTCCCGCCGGTGTCCATGGCTTGGAGGACGACCAGCAGGCGATGCCTCTCGTCGGCCCACATGATCTGCTGGAGCGAGGCGAGCCGCTCGCGAAGATCCTTGAGGCGCCCGCGCACACCGTCTTTGTCGAGTCCGGCGGTGTCGTCGGGATCCCATTCCGCGAGATCGAGCGGACCCCCTCCCTGCACCTGATACTGCTTCACGTTCTCTCCTCTCTTCGCAATCTAGCCACGGTGAGTGCGGACCGCCGGAGAGAATCGGCCAGGAGCCGGAATACCCCTATCCTGCTGGTCATGATCTCTCCACCGCGTATCGCGGCGTCGATTCTGGCGGCCGATTTCGCCCGGCTGGGGGAAGAGGTGCTGCGGGTCGAGCCCTACGTTGATCTCTTGCACATCGACGTGATGGACGGGCATTTCGTGCCGAATATCACCTTCGGCGTTCCCGTCATCAAGAGCATCCGCGAGGTCTCAGAGTTGACATTCGACTGCCACCTGATGATGACCAATCCCGATACGTACCTCGAGCAGCTGCGGGAAGCGGGGGCGGACATCGTCAGCGTGCACATCGAGGTATTCCCGGAACCGAGCCGGGTGGCTGAGCAGGCGCGCGCCGAAGGGATGGGATTCGGCCTGGCGCTCAATCCGGCGACGCCTCTCGAGGCGGTGGAACCTTACCTCGAGCTCTGTGACCTGCTGGTCGTGATGTCGGTAGAGCCGGGATTCGGCGGACAGGAGTTCATCGAGGCGACGTTCGACAAGGTGCAGAGGGCGCGAAAGTTGGTTGATTCGCACGGATTGCCGACCGATATAGAGATCGACGGCGGGATCGGTCCCGGCAACGTGGCACGGGCTCGTGCCGCAGGCGTCGATGTGTTTGTTGCCGGCAATGCCGTGTTCCGGGCACCGGATCCCGTTGCAGCTGTGTTGGCGATGCGTGCTGAGATCGACAGGTAGAGGAGAGCATGAAGGAACGGATCCTGGTCGTAGACGACGATCCGGACATCGTCCAGTTCGTGAGGATGAATCTCGAGCTGGAGGGATTCGAGGCGGATGCCGCCGAGAACGGCCGGATCGCTCTCGACATGGCCAAAGCGCGGCCACCCGATCTCGTCCTGCTGGACGTGATGATGCCGGAGATGGACGGTCTCACCGTGCTGCGCCGTCTCCGCAGCAGCCCGGCGACGGCCAACATCCCGGTGATCATCCTCACCGCCAAGGCGCTCGCCGAGGACCGGGTGAAAGGCCTCGATCTCGGCGCCGACGACTACGTCACGAAGCCATTCGACCTCGATGAGCTGATTGCCAGGGTCAAGACGGTCCTGCGGCGGGCCCAGCAGATGCGGGACCTCTCGCCTCTCACCGGGTTGCCCGGCAACTTTCGGATCGCCCGTGAGCTCGAGACCCGGGTACGCGACGGCGGCCCCATCGCGGTGGTCCACGCCGACCTCGACAACTTCAAGTCGTTCAACGATCACTACGGCTTCATGCGGGGCGACTCCGTCATCAAGTTCTCGGCCAGCGTTCTGCTGCGAGCGGCAGAAGAGTGCGGAGACACAGAAGCCTTCGTCGGGCACGTTGGCGGCGACGATTTTGTGGCTGTCGTGCATCCCGACCATGTCGAGGAGTTCTGCAAGTCGGTGATCAGCGGCTTCGATGATGGCATCCTCGATTTCTACGACACCGCGGATGCGCTTCAGGGGTACATCGAGGTCACCGACCGCAGGGCCGAGCGACACGCCTTTCCGATCTCTTCGATCTCGATGGGCGTCGCCACCAACCTGAAGCGCACGATCACCTCCGAGTGGGAAGCGTCGGCGGTGGCGTCGGAGATGAAGGAGTACGCCAAGCGGCAGTCGGGGTCCTGCTACCAGATCGACCGCCGGACCTGAGACCCGAACGCGGCCGACGTCCTCCGGCTCGAATCAGCGGCGACCTCTCCGCCAAAGTGCACTACACTCGCTCTCACGAGAGAGCCCCCTTCAGGGCAGGGTGAGATTCCCGACCGGCGGTGAAAGCCCGCGACCCCCCACAAAGGGTGGATCCGGTGAAAACCCGGAGCCGACGGTGACAGTCCGGATGGAAGAAGGAGGGCGTGTGTCGCAACGCGCTGAGCCCGACAACGGAGTGGATGAACGCCACTGCGAGGCGTTGATGCGCAGGGCGATCGCCATTGCCGCCGAGACTCATCCCCATCCCAACCCGCGGGTGGGCGCGCTCGTGCTGTCCCCGGGCGGCGACGTGGTGGGCGAGGCGGCCCATCTGGTCCCCGGAGAGCCCCACGCCGAGGCCGCCGCCCTCCGAGCGGCAGCGGAGCGGGCGCGGGGCGGAACGCTCATCGTCACTTTGGAGCCATGTGCCCATCACGGCCGAACAGGCCCCTGCACGGAGCAGATCATCGGGGCGGGGATCAAGCGGGTCGTGATCGGGACGGAGGATCCGGACGAGCTCGTGTCCGGACGCGGCATTGCGAGTCTGGAGAAGGCTGGGCTTGACATCACGATGGGCGTGCTGTCCTCTGAGGTCGTGGCCCTCGACCCCGGATACCACCACCACCGCGCGACAGGACGGCCGCTCGTGACCTTGAAGACGGCGATGACACTGGACGGTCAAACAGCCGCCAGGGATGGCAGCTCGCAATGGATCACCGGGATCGAGGCCCGCCGGGACGCCCACCGCCTGCGGGCGGAGGCCGACGCAGTGCTCGTCGGTGCGGGAACGCTGCGGACCGATGATCCGCGGCTGGACGTTCGGCTCGATGGCTTCCAGGGCATCCAGCCGCGGCCTGTTGTCGTCGCAGGGCGGGAGGCGTTGCCCCGGGGCGCCGCCGTCTTCGCCAGGGATCCGCTCGTGTACACGCCGGTGGCGCACGATATCGGTGGGGGAGTGGAAGAGGTCGTGGTGGCGGGACCGGGAGGGGTCGACCTCGCCGCAATGGTAAAAGACCTTGGGGCGCGGGGGGTGCTCGACCTGCTGGTGGAAGGCGGAGCGACGATCTCGAGAGCACTCATGGAGGCGGGCCTCGTCGACCGCATCGTTCTCTATGTGGGCGCGAAGATCGCCGGCGGGGCGGGGCGCGGAGTGTTCGAGGGCGCTTTCGAGAGCCTGACCGATGCCACCGACGTGGTCGTCACCGAGGTGTCGCGGGTCGGAGCAGACCTGAAGATCGTCGCTGGAAGAGGAAGCTGATGTACACCGGAATCGTGGAACAAGTGGGCACCGTCGAGGAGGTGGCCGAAAACAGCACCGGCCGGCGGATCGTGATCTCGGGAGGGCCGCTCATCGGGGATTTGTCGGTCGGCGATTCGGTGGCGGTGAACGGGGTCTGTCTGACCGCGGTGGCGGTGTCTCCTGGGCGATTCGAGGTGGACGTCGTGCAAGAATCGCTGTGTCGCAGCAACCTCGGGGCGCTGGAAGCCGCGAGCCCGGTCGACTTGGAGTGGCCGTTGCCGGTCAACGGGCGCTTTGACGGCCACATCGTTCAGGGCCACGTCGACGGTGTGGGAACAGTGGCGGCGATCTCGGCCGAGGGTGACGCACGGAGAGTCAGGGTCACCGTGCCCGGGGTGCTCGCCCGGTACCTCGTGGAGAAGGGCTCGATCACGGTGGACGGGGTGAGCCTGACCCTCACCGCGGTGTCGCCGGTCGGGTCGGATCCGGCATGGTTCGAGGTGGTCTTGATCCCGCACACGCTGGATGTGACGGTTCTCGGTCTTCGCAAGGTCGGGGACGCTGTGAATCTGGAGGCGGACGTGCTGGCGAAGTACGTCGAGCGGCTCATGGAGGCTTCACGGTGAGCAAAGCCACGATCGACGAGGCCATCGCCGCCATCGCCCGTGGCGAGTTCGTGCTGGCAGTCGATGACGAGGAGCGAGAGAACGAAGGCGATCTGATCCTGGCCGCCGAGAAGGTGACCGCAGAGAAGATCGCCTTCATGGTGCGCCACACCAGCGGGCTCATCTGTCTGCCGGCGGAGGGATCGCGGCTCGACGAGCTGGGGCTGCCGTTGATGGTGATGGAGAACACCGATTCCCACAAGACGGCGTTCACAGTGTCCATCGACTACACGCACGGCACGACGACCGGCATATCGGCGGCTGACCGGGCCACCACCATCAGGGCTGTGGCCGATCCGGGAACGCGGCCCACGGACCTGGCGCGACCCGGTCACGTCTTCCCCCTTCGCTATTGCAGCGGGGGAGTGCTGGTCCGGCCGGGACATACCGAAGCCGGGGTGGATCTGGCTCGACTCGCCGGACTGTTCCCGGCGGCGGCGTTGTGCGAGGTCGTCACCGGAGACGGCTCGATGGCAAGCGGCGCCGAGTTGCGCCACTTCGCCGACAAGCATCAGATCCCTCTCATCACCATCGAGGACCTCGTTGCCTACCGGTGGCGGACCGAGGCGCTCGTTGCCCGCGAGGTCGACACCCGCATCCCGACCGTCCACGGTGAGTTCCGCGCGGTGGGATTCCGCTCCTTGGTCGATGGATCCGAGCACATCGCCCTCGTGATGGGAGACGTGGCGGGCAGGTCCGGCGTGCTCACCCGGGTGCATTCGCAATGTGTGACCGGTGATGTGCTGGGCAGCCAGCGCTGCGACTGTGGGACCCAGCTCGAGGAGGCAATGAGGCGCATCGCCGACGAAGGGCTCGGCGTCGTTGTGTACGACCGCACCCACGAGGGCCGCGGCATCGGGCTGCTCGCCAAGCTGCGCGCCTACCGCCTCCAAGACGAGGGGCTCGACACCGTGGACGCCAACCTCGAGCTCGGGTATCCGGCCGATGCAAGGCACTACGGCGTGGACGCTCAGATTCTCGGCGAACTGAAAGTATCCAGCATTCGGCTCCTCACCAACAACCCCAACAAGATCTCGCAGCTCGAGGCGCTCGGGGTTGATGTCCAGGCCCGGGTCCCGCACGTGGTGGGAGCAAACCGTCACAATCGGGTCTACCTCCAGACGAAGATCGATCGGCTCGGGCATTACCCACCCGATGACGAGGCAACGCCATGAGCGGGACGGCGTGGTTTGCGGGACGCGATCTCGATGTCTCCGGTCTCCGAATCGCCGTGGTGTGGGCTGCGTTCAACAAACCGGTAACCGCGGGCTTGCGGGATGGCGCTGTCGAGGCACTACGGGATGCCGGCGCCGCCGATGTCACGGTCATCGAGGTCCCGGGCGCCTTCGAGCTGCCGCTGGTGGCCCGGCGCCTGGCGGAGAAGGGCTACGACGCGGTGGTGGCCCTAGGAGCGGTCATCGAAGGCGAAACCGATCACTACACGCACGTGGCGCATCGCGCCTCGGAGGGCCTGATGCGCGTGATGCTCGAGACCGGGGTCCCGGTGGGTTTCGGGGTGCTCACGACGCGGGACGCCGAATCCGCTCTGATGCGGAGCCAGCCGGGTGCGGGGAACAAGGGCGCCGAGGCGGCCATCGCGGCCACCGGGACCGCACTCCTGTTGAGAGAGCTGGCAGAGTGACCGTGTCACGTTGACACGATTGGTGCCATCCGTATACTCCCGTCGACAACCGACACAAGCGGAGGCGCTGCCTCCCACCCGGCCACGTTTCCGTGCGCTGAGGTCACCCGACCCATAGGCAGCACCGCGTCGTGCTGCTTTTCCTTTTGTGGGGGTGACGCAGGGTGTCTGACGAACCGAAGAGAGAACCACAGGGAGGTCCTCCTATCAGCACAGAACCGAGGGTCAACGAGCGGATCCGCGCTCGCGAGGTCCGACTGGTCGATCCAGAAGGTGGCCAGGTGGGTATCAAGTCGATCGAGGAAGCCAGATGGCTGGCCGATCAGCTCGGTCTGGATCTCGTCGAAGTGGCCGCGGGGGCCCATCCGCCGGTGGTGCGGATGATGGACTACGGCAAGTACAAGTACGACCAATCCGTCCGGGCTCGCGAGGCACGCAAGAAGCAGACCAGGACCGTGATCAAGGAAGTCCAGTTCCGGCCCAAGATCGGGGCGAGCGACTTCGAGGTGAAGCGGAAGCGAGTCGAACGGTTCCTCGGCGAAGGCGACAAGGTCAAGGTCACGATGAGGTTCCGCGGGAGAGAGGTCACTCATCCCGAGATAGGGCGAGAGATCCTGCAGCGACTGGCGGAGCTGATGGAACACGTTGGCACGATCGAGACGATGCCACGCCTCGAAGGACGGCAGATGACGATGGTGCTCGTACCCGCCAAACGGCCCCGATCCTCGGGTCGAGCCGCCGAAACCACGGCGCCCGCCAGCGCTTCAGATTCCGGCCGGGAGGACTCCGAATAGGAGTGTGAGAATTGTGCCCAAGCAGAAGACACATCGCGGCGCCGCGAAGCGCCTCAAGGTGACCGGATCGGGCAAGATCCGCCGCCGCAACGCCTGGCGGGGCCACAACCGTCACAAGAAAACGGCGCGCCGCTGGAGACGGGTGGCCGGAGACAGCACACTCACGGGAGGCGACGCCAAGCGGGCGCGCCGTCTCCTCGGCCGGTAGGAGGAAGCCATGGCACGAGTCAAGCGAGCCGTCGGTGCGCACAAGAAGCGCCGCAAGGTCATGGAGCGGGCTTCCGGCTATACAGGGGCACGCAGCAGGCGCTACCGGACGGCGCGAGAGCAGGTTTTCAATTCAATGCAGTACGCCTACCGGGATCGGCGTGCTCGCAAGGGGCAGTTCCGGCGGTTGTGGATTCAGCGCATCAACGCTGCAGCCCGGCTCAACGGGACGACATACTCCCAGCTGATCGCCGGGCTCAAGGCCGCAGAGGTGGACGTCGATCGCAAGATGCTCGCCGAGATGGCGGTGAACGATCCGACTGCCTTCTCTCATCTTGTCGAGGTCACCAAAGCCGCAGGCGGATGAGCAGGGGCAGAACCCTCGAAAGGCGGGTTGCGGTCGGCCGTTCGGTGCGCGCGGGCCGGTGGCACCTCTGATCACGTCGACCCGGAACGCGCGGATCGCGGCCGTGGTTCGGCTCAGGCGGCGACGCCAACGGGAGGCGACCGGCCGGACCTTGGTCGAAGGGCCCCATTTGGTGAATGCCGCAGTCGCGGGAGGTGTGGAGATCGAAGAGATCTTCGCCCTCGAAGACGACCAGGCGGCACGGCGCGATGCAGCGGCGAGCAAGGCCGAGTTCCACGTCGTGGCGGAGCAGGTGATGAGCAGACTCGGCGCGACGGAGCATCCACGGGGGCCGGTTGGGGTGATCGAGATTCCGGCGGCGGGGAAGCTGCGGCGGATCGACACGGTGGTGCTGTGGGGCGTCGCCGACCCTGGCAACGCCGGCACGTTGCTGCGCAGCGCCGCTGCATTCGATTGTGACGTCGCCGTGACGGCCGGGACGGTTGATCTGTGGTCGCCCAAGGTGCTGCGGGCGGCGGCCGGCGCCCACTTCGGGCGGAATCTGGTGACGCTCGGGGCCGGTGCGCTCGATGAGTTGCGGTCAACGGGCCTCGTGGCGGTAGCAGCGGTGGCACGCGGCGGTGAAGCGCCCGAGCGCGTGTTGCGTGAGCGGGAACCGGTGGCGATTCTCGTCGGGAGCGAGGCACATGGACTCCCGGCCGAGATTCTCAGCGAAGGAGTGGCGATGATCACCATTCCCATGCCGGGCGGGACCGAGAGCCTCAACGTGGCGGCCGCAGGCGCCATCCTCATCCATGAGAGGTATCGCCTGGCGAGGTCGTCTTGAGGCCGCCGGAGGCATCGGATACAGTGAGCGCCATGCAACGGACGCGATTCTCGTTCGCCTTCTTCCGCCGGGCGGCGGCCCGGGCAGGAGGCTGCGACTAGCGGGAAACCGCAGGAGCGATTCTCAGCCCGAGGCCGAACCGGTCTCGGGCTTCTCAATGGTCGGCCCGAGTTCTCACCAGACCGATACCAGGAGCAAGATGCCCCATGACTAACCTGACCGGCCGCATGGATGATAAGGAGAGACTCGAGGAACTCCGTCGCGACGTGCCGGAGAAGGTTGCCGCCACGGACGCTCTCGAGGAGCTGGCCGACCTCGAAGCGGCGGCCGTTGGCAAGCAATCGGTGGTAGCCGCGGCGCGCCGCAGTCTGGGCAGCATCGATCCCGAGAAACGCCGTGAGTACGGGCGCTTCATCAACGAGGTGGCTTCAGAGATCTCTGCCGCGATCGACACCCGGCGGGCGTCCCTCGAAGCGGCCGCCGAGGCGGCCCAGCTCGAACAGGATCGAGTCGACGTGACGCTGCCGGGGAGGCGTCCCCGACGCGGCTCGCACCATCTCGTGCAGGAGGTCATGGACGAGATCGTCGACATCTTCATCTCGCTGGGCTACACCGTGGCCACGGGACCCGAAGCAGAGACGGAGTATTACAACTTCACGGCGCTCAACTTCCCGCACGCCCACCCGACCCGGCTCGACACCGACACCTTCTACCTCGACTACGGAGACGTTCCGGAGGGTGTGCTGCTACGGACGCACACATCCCCGATGCAGGCGCGGTACATGGAGCAGAACGATCCTCCGGTGTATGTGGTAGTGCCGGGCCGATGCTGCCGGCGAGATCAGACGGATCCGACGCACACGCCGGTGTTCCATCAGGTGGAGGGCCTGGCCGTCGACGAGAACATCACTTTCGGCGATCTCAAGGGCACGCTTGCTCACTTCGCAAGGGAGTTCTTCGGTCCCGACACGAAGGTGAAGTTCCTTCCGCACTTCTTTCCGTTCACCGAGCCTTCCGCCGAGATGCACGCCTCGTGCTTCGCCTGTGCCGGCAGGGGGTGCCGCATCTGCTCGCACACAGGCTGGATCGAGATGCTCGGCTGCGGCATGGTCCACCCCGCTGTCTTCGAGCACGTCGGCTACGACCCCGAGGCAGTGACGGGCTTCGCCTTCGGGATGGGAGCAGACCGGTTTGCCATGGTGCGCCACGGCATCACGGATCTCCGCCATTTCTGGGAGAACGATCTTCGAGTACTGGGGCAGTTCCGATGAAGCTGACATTGAGCTGGCTCCGAGATTTTGTGTCGCTGCCGACTGACGATCCCCAGGAGGTGGCGGACGCGTTCGAATCGCTCGGCTTCGAGGTCGATGAGATGTGGCCCGTGGGGGCGGAGTTCTCGGGTGTCGTGATCGGGAAGGTACTGGAGGTGACGGCTCACCCGAACGCCGACAAGGTCCGGGTGTGCCAGGTCGACGTCGGGGACGAGGTCGCCGAGATCGTTTGCGGGGCGTGGAACTTTGAGGCCGGCGCCATCGTTCCGGTGGCGTTGCCGGGTGCGATGTTGGGTGAATTCGAGATCGGGCGCCGCGCGATCCGCGGAGTGACGTCGCACGGCATGATCTGCTCCGAGCAGGAGCTTTCCTTGGGAGAAGACGCCTCCGGGATCATGGTGCTCAACGACGACTACCCGGGAGCGGCAGAGCGCATCGGCCAAGACCTCGGCTCGATCCTGCCGTTTCCCGATACCGTCTACGACGTGGCCGTCAACCCCAATCGGCCCGATTGCATGTCGGTTGTCGGGTTGGCACGTGAGCTCGCGGCGCATTTCGATGCACCGCTGCACGCGCCGGTCCCCGCGTTGGTGGAAAGCGAGCCCGGTGTGGCGGTGACGGTGCGAATCGACGACGCCGAAGCCTGCACACGCTTCGTGGGCCGTCAGGTGCGCAACATCACCGTGGGCCCGTCGCCGCACTGGATGAGGCTCCGTCTCCAGGCGGCCGGGGTGCGAGCCATCTCGAATGTGGTGGACGCCTCCAACTACGCGATGCTCGAAGTGGGACACCCCACCCACGCTTTCGATCTCGACCGGCTCGGGGACACGATCGTTGTGCGGCGTGCCGCGGAAGGTGAGCGGGTCGTCACCCTCGACGATGTGGACAGAGAGTTGCAGACCCAAGACATCGTCGTGTGCGACGCCGAGCGGCCGGTGGCCATCGGCGGCGTCATGGGAGGCGCCGACACGGAGGTACACGACGGAACGACAGCGGTACTCATCGAAGCGGCGTACTGGCATCCGGCGAGCGTTCTGTTGACGTCGAAGCGTTTCGGGCTCCGTTCGGAAGCCTCGGCGCGCTTCGAGCGGGGAATGGATCCGAATTTCTGCGATGTCGCCGCCGACCGCGTCGCCGAGATCCTCGCGGAGATCGCCGGGGGAACGGTGGCCGGCCAGGTGGACGTCTACCCGACGAAAGTGGAGCCTCTTGAGGTGGATCTGCCCCTCAGCGAGATTCCGCGCGTGCTCGGGACCGAGGTGGCGCCGGACGCCGTCGCCGGAATGCTGGGCCGTCTCGGCTTCGGGGTGAGCGGGAGCGACCCGTTGCAGGTAGTCGTCCCCACTCGGCGTCCCGACGTGAGCCGTCCGGTGGACCTCGTTGAAGAGGTGGCAAGGCTCCACGGTTTCGACAACATCCCGGACCGAGTCGCCACCGGCTCCGGCGGCGGCCTTTCTCGCAAGGAAGCCGTCATGCGGCAACTCCGCGAGGTGATGGTGGGCGCCGGCTATCACGAGGCCATGACGTTCTCGTTCATGGGCGGGGACGACCTCGATGCGCTTCAGCTTCCGCGAGAAGACCCACGGCGGAGCGCGGTGACGGTGCTGAACCCGCTTCGAGAGGAAGAGGGCATCTTGCGAACCACGATGCTCTCAGGCCTGCTGCGGGCAGCGGCACTCAACGTGGACCGGCATCTTGCGGATGTCTCGCTCTTCGAGGTGGGGAAAGTCTTCTTCCCGGGGAACAGCGAGATCCCAGATCAGCCGGAGCGCCTGGCATTTGTGACAGTCGGCCGCCGTGACGGCGATTGGCAGAGCACCGGCCGCCTGGTGGATGTGCGCGATGCGTCCGGGCTGTGGGACCTCATCGCCCATGAGTTGCGCGTCCCGGAGTCCGCCCTCGCGCCGGCTTCGGCGATGCCGTTCCATCCAGGGAGGGCCGCCGCCGTGCTGGTGAACGACAGAGAGATCGGCATGCTGGGAGAGATCCACCCGAGGGTCGCTGAGGCGGTGGGGCTGAAGAGCCCGGTGATCGCCGGGGAGATCGATCTGGCGCGGTTGCTCGTCGACCAGGATCTGTGGGTGTTCGATCGACCGAGTTTGTATCCGCCCGTCGTCTTCGATCTGGCGTTCGAGCTGGATGACGAGGTGCCTGCTCGTGCTGTTCTCGCCGCCATCGACACCGCCGGCGAACGCCTCATCGAGCGCGGCGACATCTTCGACGTCTTCACGGGCGGACCCATCGCCGAGGGCCGCAAGAGCATCGCGGTGCGTCTGGTTCTGCGAGATCCGGATCGCACGCTCAGCGACGGCGACGTGGCGCCCATCCGGCGTCGCATCGTGGCTGCGGTCGAGGCGCAAACGGGCGGCGAGCTGCGAGGAGAGGCGTGATGGCCGACTATCTGGAGGCAACGGACCTGGGGGACGACGGTCTTCGGGAGGTGCTGCGCTTGGCGGCCGATTCGAAGCGTAACCCGGGAGCCTATGCCGGCCGTCTGAGCGGCCGCAAGGTTGGCCTCTTCTTTGAGAAGCCGTCCACCCGAACCAGGGTCTCGTGCGAGGCGGCGACGGTGGATCTCGGCGCCCACCCCGTCGTGCTCACGGCTGACGAGGTCGGCCTCGGCAAGCGGGAGGCGGTGGAGGACGTGGGTCGCGTGCTCGACCGCTACCTCGACGTGCTCGCCTTCCGGGTATTCGATCACCGTCATCTCGAGACCATCGCGGAGTATGCCGACGCTCCGGTGATCAACCTCCTCTCAGATCGTGCTCATCCCTGCCAGGCGGCCGCCGACTTGCAAACCATCGCCGAACACCGGCCCCTGGCGGGTGCCGCGGTGACGTACGTCGGAGACGGCAACAACGTCTGCCACTCGTTGATGCTGGCCGGGGCGTTGGTCGGCATGCACATTCGAGTGGCGAGCCCCGCCGGCTTCGAGCCGGCGGTCGACGTCACGGCACGGGCCACCGCCCTGGCGGAAGCGTCAGGGGGAAGCGTGCGGATCACCAACGATCCGGCAGAGGCGGTCGATGGCGCGGACGTCGTGTACACCGATGTGTGGACCTCGATGGGGCAGGAGGAGGAGGCGGTGGCCCGGCAGGCGAGGTTCGCTCCCTTTCAGGTCGACCTCGGGCTCTTCGAACGAGCCGCCGACGATGCCATCTTCCTGCACTGCCTCCCGGCTCATCGGGGCGAGGAGGTGACGGCGGAGGTGCTCGAGCACGATCGCTCGCGGGTATTCGACCAGGCCGAGAACCGCATGCACTCGTTCGGAGCCTTGCTCCTGTACCTGACCGGGACCGGATGACCCGGACGCGGCCAGCCGCGACCTTCGACGAGTTGCTGGATGGTGACGCAATCGAGATTGCCGCCGGGCTCCTCGGTTGGCGGCTGCGCACCGCTCTTGGCGACGAGACGGCGGAGGTCCTGATCACCGAGACGGAGGCATATGGCGGTGCGGACGATCCGGCGAGCCACGCCCATCGCGGGAAATCGGCGCGCAACGCGGCCATGTTCGGGCCGGCCGGCACCCTGTACGTCTACCGCTCTTACGGGATCCACTGGTGCATGAACGTGGTGGCGGGTCCCGAGGGCACCGGGAGCGCCGTTCTGGTGCGGGCCGGGGTCCCGACACTCGGGAGGGCCGTGATGGAACGGCGCCGGGGGCGCCGCGACCACCTCAGCGACGGGCCGGGCAAAGTGTGTCAGGCGCTCGGGGTGAGCGGCGACCAGAACGGGACGTCGCTGCGGGACGGGCCCGTGCAACTGTTGCCGGGGACGGTTCCTGAAGGACGCACGGTGGCCACGACCCGACGGATCGGCATCACGAAAGCGGCTGATCGGCCGTGGCGCTTCGTGATGGTGAGCGGCGGCGCGGTCAGGGATTGACCCAGATCGTCACCGCCTGATCGTTGGCGGCGCCGGCTGCCGGGTCCTGCTTCCACACCATCCCCGATCGCCTACGTGCATCGTCGGGATCCGACTCGGCCTCGACCACGACGGTTGGGTTGGTGATGGATGCTTCGGCCAGGCACAGCTCAGCGTCGGCAAGGGGTAGCCCGAGAACCGCCGGCACTGTCGTGCCGGGCTCAGGACCGGCCACCGTCAACCGCACCGAGCTGCCGGAAACGGCGTCTGCGCCGGGTGGAGGATCCTGGCCGAAGATGGTGCCCTGAGCCAGAGGCTCGCCGTCGGCCCACTCGATGGTGCTGCCCTGGCCGGTGATGGCGAGTAGCTCGAGGGCTTCGACGAGGTCGAGTCCGATGAGGTCAGGAGTGACCTGTGTGTCGAGCTGGGAGAGATCTGCGGGATTGTGCACCGGGCAGATCACGGTCGGGGCGAGGTCGGCGGGAACCTGGATGCGCTGTACGTACTCGCGGGGGCACAGCGGGCCGGCCAGGAAGCCAGTCGTCAGGTCGACCTCGACGGTGACGAGGTCAGCGGTGTCGGCTGTGGCGAGCTCTCCGTAGGGGACCCCCGCGAGCGCAGCTGCGGCAAAACCGGCCCAGATCTGGGCGGGCCAGGTGCCTCCGGTTATCGTGTAGGGGGTAGCCGGGTACTCGAGAGGGATCTGGGCATCGGGGAAACCGACCCAGACGGCGGCCACCATCTCGCCGGTATATCCAACAAACCAGGCATCGTGGTGCTGCTGAGACGTGCCGGTCTTGCCGGCGGTGGGTCGCCCGATGCGAGCTTGCTGGCCGGTGCCACGACGCACGACCTCTGTGAGAGCCGCGGTGACCTCGCGGGCGACGGAGCGGTCGAATGCCTGGGTCACGACGGGGACCGCCTCGTAGATGTTGACGCCGGCGGAATCCTCGATGGAGGTGACGAGAATCGGGTCGACGTGAACCCCGTCGGCGGCGAAGGTGCCGTAGGCGGAGGCCATCTCCATCACCGAGACCTCTTCGGTTCCCAAGGCCACGGAGTGGACGGGGCTCAGCTCGGAGCGGATCCCGGCGGCGGCGGCGGCCTCAGTGACGCTGGAGGGGCCGATGCGGTCGATGAGGCGGGCGTAGACGACATTGACGGAGAAGACGGTTGCCTCGAGCAGGGTGAGATCGGGGAAGACCGAGTCGTTGTAGTTGTCCACTACCCACGGGCCGGAGGGCGTCTCGATGGTCACGCTCTGCCCGGCAGCCATGACCTCATCGAGGCCGATGCCCTGTTCGGCGGCGGCAGCGAGCACGAACGGCTTGAACGCCGACCCGGGTTGTCGCTTGCCTTGGGTTGCGAGATTGAACTGCGCGGACGGCGCGGCAGGATCGTAGAAGTCGCGACCGCCGACCATGGCGAGAACGTGACCGGTTCGGGGATCGATGGCCACCAGGGCCGCCGACGGACCGTCGCCGGGCACGATGTCATCCACCGCGGCCTCGGCGATGGCCTGGAGGCCGGGGTCGAGCGTGGTGTGGATCTCGAGTCCCTCGCGGAAGAGGAGGTCGTAGCGTTCCTCCTGGGTGGCGGCGAGGCGTGTGTCGGCGAGGAGCAGGCGCTTGACCTCCTCGACGAAGTAGGGGTATCGCACGTCGGAGGCGCTGTCAGCAGGCGCGAGGACAAGAGGTTCGGTGAGGGCGGCGTCGAAATCGTCGGAGGTGGCCCAGCCGAGCTCGACCAGCTTGGCGAGCACGACGTCACGCCGTTCGAGGGCGGCTTCGGGATCGTGAAACGGATCGGTACTGCCCGGGCGCCGAATCAACCCAGCCAGCAACGCCGCCTCGGCGAGGGTGAGATCGGCCAGTGACTTGTCGAAATAGGTGCGGGCCGCGGTGCCGATGCCATATGCCCCGTGGCCGAAGTAGACGGTGTTGACGTAGCGTTCGAAGATTGTCTCCTTGGGGAGGCCTTCCTCGAGGCGGAGCGCCAGCACGGCCTCCTCCAGCTTCCGATCGACCGTGACCTCGGTGGTGAGCAGCACGTTCTTGAGGTACTGCTGGGTGATGGTGGAGCCGCCCTCCACCACGTCGCCGGCCTCGACGTTCTCGACAAGGGCTCGGATCACGGCCCGGAGGTCGACGCCGCCGTGCTCCCAGAACCGCTCGTCCTCGATGGCGACCACCGCATCCACGACATAGCCGGGGATGTCTTCGTAGGCCACGAGGGTGCGATTCTCGCCGGCATGCCATTGCGCCAGCACCGACCCGTCGGAAGCGTACACAGTCGATGTCAACGCCCCTTCGCCCATCCCGGGATCGGGGAGGGGCTCCACGGAACAGGCGGTCGCCACCAGCGCAGCGACGACCCCGAGCATCAGCCAGCGTCGCATCGGTACCTCAGAGGCAACGCTACTGCACCGATGCCCGAACCAAGGCGCGCACCACGCGCAGACCTCGGCATGAGGCCTGATAACCTCCCGGTCGAATGCAGAAACCACCGGCTGAGCAATACGCAATCCTCACCGACGGGGTCGACACCGTCCTCCCTGAGGGTGAGCTCCTGGAACGTCTGGAGAAAGACAGGCCGCTGCGGGTGAAGCTGGGGGTCGATCCGACGGCTCCGGACGTGACGCTTGGCTGGGCGGTGGTATTCCGCCGGCTCCGTAGATTTCAGGAGCTCGGGCATATCGCGGTGCTGATCATCGGCGACTTCACGGCTCGGGTGGGCGATCCGTCCGGTGTGGGGGTGACACGGCGCAGGCTCGACGCCGAGGAGGTGGGCGGCTACGTGTCCGGAGTCCTGGAGACGGCCAAGGCCCTCCTGCTACCCGAGCCTCTGGAGATTCGCTGGAACTCGGAGTGGCTCGGCGCGATGGACATGCACGACGTGCTCGACCTGACGGGGCGGTTCACGGTGTCGCGCATCATGGATCGCGACGACTTCTCGAAACGCTGGGCTGCGCACGAGCCGATCTCGATGATCGAGTTCATGTATCCCCTGTTGCAGGCGATGGATTCGGTGGCGGTGGAAGCCGACGTCGAACTCGGCGGGAGCGACCAGCTCTTCAACCTCTTGGTCGGGCGTGATTTGCAGGAGCGTATGGGCCAGTGTCCTCAGACCGTGATGACGGTGCCGCTCCTGGTGGGCACCGACGGCTGCAAGAAGATGTCTCAATCGATCGGCAACTACATCTCGGTGAGGGACGAGCCTGCCGACATGTTCGGGAAGACGATGAGCATTCCCGACGAGGTGATGGGGGACTGGTTCCTGCTGGCGGCAGGAAGGAGCGAGGCCGAAGTCGCGGAGATCAGCTCCGGCCTGCGGGACGGCTCACTCCATGCGGGTGAGACGAAGCGTCGCCTCGGTCGCGAGATCGTGGCGCGGTATTGGGGCCCGGAGGCAGCGGTGGAGGCCGAAGGGGCATTCGATCGGCTCTTCCGCCATCACGAGGTACCCGATGAGATCCCCGAGCATGCGCTGCCGGAGGCGGATCCCGTGTGGATCCCGGGACTACTGAACGACGCCGGCCTAGTGAGATCGAACAGTGAGGGCAGGCGCATGATCAGCCAAGGCGCAGTCAAGCTGGACGGGGTCAGGGTCGAGGATGAGGAGGCACCGCGCGACGCATTGCGTGGCGGGGTGCTCCAGGTGGGCAAGCGCCGGTTTGTGAAGCTGGTTCCCTGAGACGGCAGGAGGCGAGGCATGGATCGGATCCGTGATCTGGTTGCGTCGATTCTCGTCGTCATCGCGGTGATCATCGTCGTTCTGTTCGTGCTGCGGCAGGTCGTCGGGTTTCTGCGTTTCGTGCTCGCGACGGTCATGCTGGTGGTGATCGTCGTTGGCGCGCTGACGCTGGCCGGCCGTCTCCGTAGGAGGTGAAGAACGAGGAAGCGGCCCCCCCGTTTCGGGGGGGAGCCGCTTCCGTCTCGGGCAGGGCGGGAACCAGACGGGCTCAGGCTGAGAGCGGGCGACGCTTGGAACGGGTAGCTACGAGGAGGGCACCTCCGGTCGCCAGCAACAGCAGGCCCAAGAGGGCGATGGTGCCGACCTCCATACCGGTACGGGGAAGCGATCCTGCGATGCCGAAGTCGGCAGCGAGGAAGCTCTCGTCCAGGCCGAGATCGACGGTGAACGATCCGGCCGTGGTGAGCGAGGTGCTCTCGGGCGCAGTGGACATCACGATCGTAACCACATAGGTACCGGGATCGAGGGCCGCGAACAGGTACCTGCCGTCGGCGTTCGTCACCTGGGTGAGGACCTCGTTGGTGTCCCGGTTGGTGAGGCGGATGGTGACGCCCGAAACGCCCTCTTCGTAGGAGTCTTGGATGCCGTCCTTGTCCTCGTCGAACCACACGGTGTCACCGATGGTTCCTGAGGCAAGCACTTGGCTGGCGAGCACGGTCGCGTCGTCCCAGTCGTCACCCTCACCGTCGCCGGGTGTCGAGTCGACGTCGTCCTCGTTGGCTGCGGTGACCTCGGCCACGTTGGTGAACGTGCCTGGCTCGTCCACGGTGACGACGATCGTGTGCATGGTCGAGGCGCCGACGGGGAGACTACCGATCGTCCACACGCCGGTGGCCGGGTCGTAGGCCCCATCCCCGTTGTCCGAGACGTACGTGACGCCGGCGGGGAGAGTGTCGGTGACGACGACGCCGCTGGCGGCGTCGGGACCCTGGTTGACCACGGTGATGGTGAAGGTGGTCTCGTCCCCCACCGTCACGTCGCCCGGGCCAGCGCTCTTCACGAGCTCAAGATCGATGACCGGGGGAGGAGCGACCGCGGTGACGACGGCGTCGTCC
>CAZMSN010000004.1:0-18304 GCA_964569015.1 uncultured Acidimicrobiaceae bacterium
GGTCGTCGATGTGCTCGGTCGAGCCGGCGGTGCCGACGCCTTCACCATCCTCGACGAGGTCGGCCTCCGGCTGGGGCGCGGACCGTTCCTCACGCCCACCAAGCTGGAAGCGACGCTGCTGACCCTCGAGTCGACGGGGACGATCGTCGCCGCCCAGGTCGACGATCGAACCCGGTACTCCCTGGCGATGCTCGAACCCGTGGCGTGAGCGGCGGTCCGGACCGGCGGATTCGGGTGTGCCCGTCGAGGTTCCCGAAATCGCTGGTCTTCCTTTACCAGGAAGAGGTCGGCGGTTCGAATCCGTCAACGCCCACCACGGTCATGCACCAGGTGGTAGCGGTCGGGGCTGTCTTTGTGTCGGCTCGATCCTGACCTGCGACCCTCGCGGCGCTAGTTTGGTCTCCGAAAGCACAGATATCGAGATGAGGCGGGACCGGAATCATGGACGGTGAGGATTCGAGCGCCGATCAGGAGCGCGAGCGTCTGTCCGAGCACGAGCGGTACGAGGCCGAACGCAAGGCCGACCACGAGCGGTACGAGGCCGAACGCAAGGCCGAGCACGACCGGGAGAGCGGGGAGCGGCGAGCCTCACGGGAGCAGGCCGATGCCGAACGGCACGCGGCGCGGGAGCGGTCCGACCGGGAATGGCGCGAAGGCCGAGAGCAGAGGGACCGCGATCGGGGTCGCTGATGGCCGGCAACGCCGTTTTCAGCGCTGTTGGAGTAGCTTCACGACATTCCACACGGCCGCAACCGTCCAAGCGACGATGCCGGCGAAGGCCGCGAGTCGCACGATCTGAGCCCACGTCGACTGCCAGACCCACAACCCGACGGCGATGGGCAGGAACAGCACCCAGAGCACGAGTTCGAGCGCCGGCGGCAGGTCGCGCAACCATTGCCACAGGTCATCGAGCTTCCCCTGATTCCAGATGAGCGCGACGGCAAATCCGATCCAGAGGATCGCGAACACGAGCGCCGCCCACACGGTGAGCACCGTCTCCGCCCGATTCACCTTCCGGCTCACGGCCGGATGTGCTGAAGACGCCATCCTGTCACCCTGCTAAGCGGCATCGGCTTCGAAGAGCCTACCGGCGATCTGAAGGCGGCCTCTCTCCTCACGCCGCCCGAACCCCCGAACCTGGCTCGTTGTGGGCGTATTTGTTGTTTTTGCCACGCCGAAGCTTGTGATTTGGTATGTTTACTTGCCATATTCCTTTTCGTTAGTTGCGTTTGAGTTGGGAAGGCACACCGGCATCGCGTAAGCTGCCGGCGAACGAGGGGGTCGATGACGGGACAGAACGACGCTCGCATCCATCCGCATTTCCGGGTGGCGGGTGCATCTCCGCGGGGGAACGCCGATGGCTGAGCGCGAGCCCGAGCTGCGGTTTCCCATCGACGTCCCGGCTGAGCTGGGGACCGTCGATCCCGATGACCCGTCCGGTGGCTACGCCCTGCGCATGGTCGGCATCGAGAAGTACTTCGGGCTCGTGTGCGCCCTCAGAGACATCGACTTCGAGGTGGGGCGCAACGAGATCGTCGGGCTCATCGGGGACAACGGAGCCGGCAAGTCCACGCTCGTGAAGGTCCTCACCGGTGTATTCCCGCCCACGCGAGGCACGCTCTCCATCGCCGGGCGCGACGTCGACTTCCACGGCTACAACGTCAAGCGTGCCCACTCCTACGGCATCGAGACTGTCTACCAGGACAAGTCGCTCGGGGAGAAGCAAGACCTGTGGCGGAACTTCTTCATCGGGCGCGAGATCACCGGGCGCTTCGGCTTCATCAACGTGAAGAAGGAGAAGAAGATCGCCAACCAGATCATGGTCGAGACGATCGGCTTCCGCGGTGAGGGCATCACGGTCGAATCGAAGGTCAGCGACCTGTCGGGGGGTGAGCGGCAAGGTGTCGCCATCGGCAGGGCGATGCACTTCGACGCCGAGCTCATCATCCTCGACGAGCCGACGGTGGCCCTCTCCCTCAAAGAAGTGAGCAAGGTGCTCAATTTCGTGCACAAGATCAAGGAGGCCGGCAAGGCGTCTGTCTACATCTCGCACGACATCCAGGACGTGTACGAGATCTCCGACCGCTTCGTGATCATGGACCGGGGCGAGATCGTGGCCAGTATCGCCAAGGCGGACATCAGCCTCCGAGCCCTGAGCGATTTCCTCCTCGAATACGCCCACGGGCTCAAGGATCGGGAGCGGTGATGGGGCGCCGAACCACCTTTGCCCGCCTGGCGAAGATCGAAGGCCTTCCGATCGCCGCCGTGCTCGCCACCATGTATCTCGTCTTCATGATCACGGCGCCCAACGTCTTCACCGGGCACCGCATCTACATGTCGTTCCTCCAGACGATCCCGCCCATGCTCGTCCTGGGCCTCGGCCTCACCTTCGTCATCACCGCCGGCGAGATCGATCTGTCCTTCTCGGCCGTGGTCGCCTTCTCGGGATTCATGTACGCCTGGTCGTACCGGACCTTCGACGAGCCATGGATCGGTTTCGTGCTGGCGCTGGCGGCGGGCGCCCTGGTGGGGTACATCAACGGTGTGCTCGTCGCCAAGATCGGCGTGCCATCGATCATGGCGACCCTTGCGGCGCAGTTCTTCTGGTCGGGCCTCACCGTGCTGCTGGCCGGAGGAGCCTCCTGGAACATCAAGGGAATCCAGGACGAGTTCATTCACACCCTCTTCGTGGGCCGCATCTTCGGATCGATTCCGGCCCAGGCGGTGTGGGCGCTGGCGCTCACCGTCTTCTGCTGGTTCCTGCTCAATCGCCACCGGTTCGGCGAGGAGGTCATGTTCGTCGGCGACAACCCCAACGTCGCCCGAGTCATGGGCATCAACGTGGAGAGGACCAAGATCAAGCTCTTCGTCCTCAACGGGGTGCTCGCCGGTTTCGCCGCGGTGCTGCTCACTACCGAGATGAACACCTTCTGGACCACCCAGGGTGAGGGTTACCTGCTCCCGGTGATGGCGGCGGTGTTCATCGGCGGCAGCTCGATCGCCGGCGGCGAGGGATTCGTCGTTGGCACTTTCTTCGGGGCCTACATCATCGGCTCGCTGGAGGCCGGCGTCGTCGCCACCGGGATCGGTGGATACTGGACCGAGCTGGTGAGCGGCCTCGTCATGGGGGCCTCGGTGGTGCTCAACATCGTTATCGGGGACGGGCGCTTGGCGGCAGCCTCCAGACGCGTCCGGCACTGGATGGTGCCGGAGAGGGACGACGGGGGGTAGCAAAGCGCCGTCACATGTGCAGAGAAGGAGCGAGGAGGTGGGCACTATCCACCGAGGCGTAACTGGAAGACAACACACGAGCAGTAAGGGGAGAGGATGAAGCGTTCTCTACGTTTGATCGCCGTTCTCGCGGCGATGGCTCTCATCGTGGCGGCCTGCGGGTCCGACGACGACTCGGATGACGGCGCCGCCGTCGATGTTGGGGAAGAGATCACCGTCTACATGCAGATGGGCGGAAACCAGGGCGATCCGTCGACGTTGGCCCGCACCAACGGTGCCAAGGCGGCAGCGGAGGCCCTCAATGTGAAGCTCATCGAGCAGTACTCGGGCTGGGACCCACAGGTGATGGTCGAGCAGTTCAAGGAGGCCGTGGCGGCCAACCCCGACGGCATCGTCATCATGGGGCACCCCGGTGAGGATGCGTTCGCATCCTTGGTCGAAGACGCCGAAGCGGACGGGATCGTCATTACCAGCGGCAACAACCCGTTGCCGAATCTGGCGGCCCAGTTCCAGGCGGACGGGTTTGGGTATGCAGGAGCCGACCTCTATGCGGGTGGCTACCTGACCGGGCAGGCGATGGTCGCCTCCGGCCTCCAAGCCGGTGACAAGGCCGTCGTCTACGACATCTGGCACAACGAGTCTCGCAGCGTCAGCTCGCAGGGCGTCTTCGACGCTCTCGAGGCAGCCGGGCTCGTGGTCGAGAAGCTGGACGTCTCGGACGAGGTCGATTCGGAGGCCTCGCTGGCGATCCCGATCTTGACGGGCTACCTGGAGGCCAATCCCGACACCAAGGCGATTGGCACCCAGCACGGCAACGTCACCGCCAACCTGCCGGGCGTGCTCGAGGCGGCCGGCAAGGCGCCGGGTGACGTCATTGTGGGCGGCATCGACCTGTCGCCGGCAACCATCGAGGGGATCGAAGAAGGCTACATCAGCGTCAGCTTCGACCAGGTGCTGTACCTGCAGGGCTTCCTGCCCGTGTTGCAGGTCGCGCTCACGTCGCGGTACCTGATCCCGGGCCTGAACATCAACACCGGCGTCGGCACGGTCACGCCGGACAACATCAGCGAAATCGCTCCTCTGATCGAGGACGGTATCCGCTAGCGAACGGTACGCGCCTCCGCCTATCGGCGGAGGCGCTTCCGCGCCCGTCGGGGCGGTAGTCTGCGGCGCCCGGCGAGGGGAGGTGCGGAGGCATGAGACGATCGCTGCTGGTGCTGTTAGCTGGCGCGGTGCTGGGCTCCGCTGCCTGCGGCGGGAGCGACACGGTCGTCGATACGCCCGGCGTGGTCCGGGTGTCGGCGACGGAGGCAGCGGACATCATTGTCGAGCGCGCCGGCGATGCCGATTTCACGATCCTCGACGTGCGAACGCCGGAGGAATACGTCGCCGGGCACATCGCGGGCGCTGTCAACATGAGCTTCTTCGATCCCGAGTTTGCCGACGCGATCGCGGCGCTCGATCCGGGTGCCGGCTACGTCCTCTATTGCCGTGGGGGGAGATACAGCGCTGAGGTCTCGGCGTTGATGAGCGATCTGTCCTTCGTCGAGGTCTACGAGATCGGAGGCGGGATCATGGAATGGGAGAGCGCCGGACTTCCGATCGTTCCCTGACGGCTCCCGGCGCGGCTCAGGGAGCGACGGGGCACGACGCCCCGGTTCCAGCAATCCCGCAGTAGCCGTTGGGGTTCTTCGAGAGGTACTGCTGGTGGTACTCCTCGGCGTAGAAAAAGGGCCCGACGGGCGCGATCTCGGTCGTGATGGCGCCGTACCCTGCAGCTTCCAGATTGGGTTGGAAGCGATCACGGCTCGCTTCGGCGGCTTTCCGCTGCGCCTCGTCGGAACAGAAGATGGCTGAGCGGTACTGGGTTCCCACGTCGTTGCCCTGGCGCGCGCCCTGGGTCGGGTCATGGCTCTCCCAGAACACCTCCAGCAGCCGCTCGTAGCTGACTTCGGTGGGGTCGAACACCACCAGAACCACCTCGGCGTGGCCGGTCATCCCCGTGCACACCTCCTCATAGGTGGCGTTCTCGGTGAAGCCGCCGGCGTAACCGACGGCCGTGGAGAACACGCCCGGAAGCTGCCAGAACACTCGCTCGGCGCCCCAGAAGCATCCCATAGCAAACACGGCGGTCTGCAAACCCGCAGGGAAAGGGGGAACGGTCGGGTTGCCGTTGATGTGGTGCACGCCGCTGACGGGTGTGCGCTCGGCACGTCCGGGCAGCGCCGTGTCGGCGACGGGCATCGTTCGGGCCGTGCGCTTGGGCCACATGGTGTTCTTCCTCACATGGGCGACGATGAACGAAACACGGAGCGGGTGTCTTCTGTTCCCGCTCGCGCCCGCGAAATCCGCCTGGGCCTGCCGCCGAATCGGGAGAGCCGGCCGGTCAGCTCGTGGGGACGTCGTGGCTGAGGTGGCCCATCACGTTTTGCACGGCCAGTGTCACGAAGAAAAAGGCGACGGCGAGGCCGGACATGGTGGCACCGGCGGCGGTGTCGAAATGGAAGCTGAGCAGCAGACCGGCAACGACGGAGACCGTTCCGACGAGGACGGCCACGAGCATCATGATCGGAACCCGGCGGGCGAGGAGCGAGGCGGTTGCCGGGGGGGCAATGAGGAGGCCGAAGACCAGGAGTGAGCCGACCGTCTGGAACGAGCTGACCACGGCCAGAGTAATGAGTGCCAGCATCACGAAATGGGTGCTGTGGGGGGCGAGTCCGAGCACCTCGGCCTTCTCCTCGTTGAAGGCAAGGGCGAGCAGCGGCCGGTAGAAGAGGATCGCACCTGCCACCGACACCACCGAGGTGATGGCCTGGACCGCCAGGTCGCCCGAGGTGATGGCGAGGACGTCACCGAAGAGCACCGCTACCAGGTCGACTGCGAACGAGCCCGAGCGCGAGATGATCACCACTCCCAGGGCGAGCATGCCGACGAAGAGGAGCCCGATGGCGGTGTCCTCCGAGAGGCGGGTGGTGCGATGGATGAGCGAGATGGCCCCGACCATCACGACGGCCGCAGCGGCTGCTCCCAGGGTGAGATTGAGGTCGAGCAGCAGCGCTACGGCAACTCCCGGGACGACGCCGTGGGCAAGGGCATCGCCCATGAAGGCAAGGCCACGCAGCACCACCCAGGTGCCCACCACCGACGTCGTCATCACTGCCAGGATGCCGGCGGCCAAAGCCCGCTGCATGAAGGCGTACGCGAATGGTTCGGTGAGCCAGTCCATACGATCCGTTCTCGTTCAGGGGTCAGTCTGCCAGAGCATCGGCGATGAGCTCGGCATCGGTCAGCATCATGGAGAGGTAGTGCTCGGCACCGGAGTCCGGCGGGCCGAGTGATCCGGTGTAGAGCTCCACCACCTCCACGTCGTACGCCAACTCGGCGGCGACGGCGTCGGCGAGCTGCGTGGGCTGGGTCGTCTCGGCGAAGATGGCGTCGAGTCCCAGGCCGTCGAGCGCTGTTACCAGCTCGGCGAGATCGGCCGGGCTGGGCGAAGCCAGTGTCGTTCCCGAGGGGATCACTGTACCGACGACCTCGAATCCGTACCGGTCGGCGAAGTATTGCAGGGAGTTGTGATTGGTGACGAGGCGGCGACGCTCGGGCGCGACGCCCTCGAGCACCGTGACGATCTCGTCGTGGGTGTCCCGGGTCTCCTCGGCGTAGGCGGCGGCTCGGCTTTCCCAGAGATCGGCGTCGTCGGGATCGGCCGCGCCCAGTGCCTCGCCGATGATCTCCGCGGCATCGGCCATGCGCAGCGGGTCCATCCACCAATGCGGGTCGTACGAGGCGTCTTCGTCGTCGGTGCTCTCTTCGTCGGTGGCGGGGCGATGGTGGTCGCCTCCCCAGAGGAGAGGATCGAGCTGCTCACCGAGCGACAGCACCGGGACGCCCTCATCGGCCGCAATGTCGATGACGGCGCCGAGTCCCTCTTCGAGCTGCAAACCGCTGACGACGATGAGGTCGGCGTCGTACATCGCCGCGGCCTGGGCTGCCGACGCCTGGAACGAGTGGGGATCCTGCCCGGGCTGCATGAGCACCGCCACCTCGGCGTCGCCCCCGACGATCTGCTCAACGACGTCACCGAGGATCGAGGTCGTGACGACGATCCCCAGCCGGTCGCCGTCGGTCGGTTCGCTGCTTCCACAAGCAGTTGCCAGGAGCGCCACCACGCCGAAGACGGCGAGCAGCGTCGGGAGTAGCAGGAATCGCCGGAATGGTCGCAGCATGGCCGGTTCCTTCTTGTGAATGAGAACCAGTCTCACTATAGTGGACCTGGAATGAGAATCAAAACCATGCCGGTCTACACTGAAGTGTCGTGGAATACGTAGCGGACATCGAGCAGCGGGTCGCGGAACGTCTCGGCAGCAGCGAAGTGCGATTCACGCGAGGCCGGCGGTCCATCGTGCGGACGCTTGCCCGGGCGGGAGGTCCTCGTTCGGCCGCCGAACTCCACGCGGTGCTGCGAGATCGAGTGCCGCTGTCCTCGCTCTACCGGACGCTGATCGTGCTGGCTGAGGCCGGTGTGCTCGATCGATCCTACGACGGCGAGGGGATGGCGCGGTACGAGCTCGCCGAGTGGCTCCTCGGCCACCATCACCATCTGGTGTGTGTCGAATGCGGGGCAGTGGAGGACATCCAGATCGCTCCCGACATCGAGGGCGAGGTGGGCTGCCTGGTCGAGCGAATCGCCTCTGGATCGGGCTACGCAGTCACGGGTCACAGGATCGACATCGAAGGGGTGTGTCGATCGTGTGTCCGGTAGACGGCCTTGCAGCGCACGGCGAGCACATCGTGCTCTCCTACGACCATCGGGTCGCCGTCGCCGAATCGACATTCTCCATTCCCAGTGGACGCCTCACCGCCATCATCGGGCCCAACGGCTCGGGCAAATCGACGCTGTTGCACGCTCTCACCGGGTTGGTCCGCGTCACCGGGGGTGTGATCGAAGTCCTCGGGGAGCCGGCGGTCGAGGCACGCGACAGGGTGTCCTACGTGCTTCAGGCCACCAAGGTCAACGAGGTGATGCCGGTCACAGTCCGTGAGGTCGTCGCCATGGGGCGCTATGCCGCCTTGGGTATCTTCCGCCCGTTTCGGGACGCGGACGCAAACGCGGTGGAACGGGCTATGGAGCGCCTCCAGATCGTGGATCTCGCCGGAAGTCATCTCACCGAGCTGTCGGGTGGGCAGCGACAGCGGGTGTTCGTGGCCCAGGGGCTGGTTCAGGAAGCCGACCTGCTCCTGCTCGACGAACCCGTTACCGGGCTCGACATCGTCTCACGGGACCTCATCATCACCGCCATGGGGGAAGAACTCGAACAGGGCCGGACCGTGGTCTTCACCACGCACGACCTGGCGGAGGCGGGCGAGGCCGATCACGTGATCTTGATGTCGGGCCGGGTGGTGATCGACGGACCCCCCGCCGTCGTGCTCTCTCCCGACCGACTGTCGGCCGCCTACGGTATCGGGATCGTGCATCTCGAGGATGGCTCCATTGCGCTGGACGACGCCGCCCACGTCACCCGGCAGCGCCACGTGCACTTCGAGCGAGGCGCCGGGCTGAGCTGAGGGCGCTCCTGCAGCCGGACCCGGTCCCCGGTATTGTTCTCGCGAGCAGGGAGGCGGCATGGAAACCACCGCGAACGGCATGGAATCCGACTCTGAAGCAGCAGAGAACGAGGGAATCGCCCCAGACGACGATCGCACGGCATCGTCAGAGGCTGAAGGAACCACCGGTGACACCGACCGGTCCTCGATCTTCACCAGTGCAATCGAAGAGAAGAGCGCCAGGACGGAACCACTCCCCAAGATCCACAAGAAAGACTACGAAACCGAGCTGAAACGCCTCCAGATGGAGCTGGTGAAGCTCCAGCGCTGGATCCGCACTCAGGGCCTCAAGGTCGTGGTGATCTTCGAAGGCCGTGACGCTGCTGGAAAAGGCGGCGTGATCAAGCGGATCACGGAACGCCTCAACCCGCGCGTCTGCCGCGTCGAGGCGCTCGGGACTCCCACCGAGCGAGAGCGCACGCAGTGGTGGTTCCAGCGGTACGTGCCGTATCTGCCGGCGGCGGGCGAGATGGTCCTCTTCGATCGGTCCTGGTACAACCGCGCGCTCGTGGAACCCGTCATGGGGTTCTGCACCGAGGATCAGTATCAGGAGTTCCTGCGGACCTGCCCCGAGTTCGAGAGAATGGTGGTCCGCTCCGGCGTCATCCTCATCAAGTACTGGTTCTCGGTGAGTGACGAGGAACAGGAGCGCCGATTCCTCGAGCGCAGAGAGAACCCGACGAAGCGCTGGAAGCTGAGCCCGATGGATCTCGAATCGCGCGCCCGCTGGGTGGACTACTCACGAGCCAAGGACCTCATGTTCGCCCACACCGATATCAAGCAGGCGCCATGGTTCGTGGTCAACGCCGACGACAAGCGGCGAGCCCGCCTCAACTGCATCAGCCACCTGCTCAGCATGGTCCCGCACGAGGACCTCGCACCGCCCGAGATCGTGCTCCCTGCCCGCCAGAGTGGCCAGGGCTACGTGCGCCCGCCGATGGGGGACCAGACGTTCGTTCCCGAGGTCTTCTGACGCGCCAGATAGTGCATGCAACGGCGAGCGATGCGCTTACCATTGCGAGTGGAGGAAGGGCGTGTTGCCCGAGAGCCCTTGTCCTGCCCATGGTGGCATTCGAGCACTACCCCCGCGAGTTCGAACGCTCCGTCGCACTGCGCGATGGCCGTACAGTGTGGGTTCGCCCCGTGGTGCCCACCGACGCTGCCGCCCTGCGCGACGCGGTGGACACGGCCGACTCTGACACCCTCTACTACCGGTTCTTCAACTCTTCGATCACCATCGACGATGACCAGATTCACCGGCTGACTGAAATCGACTACGAGACGCGGTTCGCGCTCGCGGCTTTCGAGGCGGACGGCACCGGCGTGGCCGTCGCCCGTTATGAACCGCTTGAGGAAGGTGCCGTCGAGATGGCAGTGGCCGTAATGCCTGCTTGGCGGAAGGTCGGGATCGCTTCCGCCCTGTTCGCCTTGCTGGAGGAGGCGGCGCGCGCCCGGGGCATCACGCGCCTCCAGGCTTTCTACCTCGCGGAGAACCACGGTGCCGAGCGGCTACTGGCGGGGCGCGGCTTCTCGGTGCCCCGCATCAGGGAAGGCGTCGCCGAGGTCTTCAAGGACCTGGTTCCAGTCTGATCGGGAGCGGAGTTCTCGCCGCGTGTCGGTAGTCTCCGGCCGATGGTGAGCACGATCGGTGAGATCCTGGATCGAGTCGTCCGGCTCGACCATGGTGCCGTCGAACGATTGGGCATCGTGGCACGGTACGCTGAGGTCTCCACGAGGACCCGGCGAATCTCGATCCCGACCTCCGGAAGGAGCCGTAGATGGAGGAGCTGAAGAGCCTGGCCGATCTCCTCGATCTCCAGGACGTCGATCTCCAGATCGATCGGCTCATCCACGAACGGCAGTCACTCCCGGCGCTCGAGAGTTTCCGGCGTGCCCACGAGAGGGCGTCGCGAGCCGAGAGCGAGCTGGGCGAGGCCGAGACGGCGCTGCGGGAGGTCAGCCTGGCGCTCGATCGCACCAGTGGTGAGCTGGAGATCGCCGAGACGCGACTGGCGGCCGAGCAGAATCGGCTGTACGCAGGCGGTATGAGCGCCCGTGATGCGGACTACCTGCGGCGCGAGGTCGAGATGCTCGAGCGGCAGCAGGGTGAGCAAGAGGAGTCGATTCTCGAGCTGATGGAGCAGCGGGAGCGGCAGGAGGCCCGGGTTGAGGAGCTTCACTCCCGATTCGAGGGAATCGAGTCCGAGAAGAAGGCGCACGAAGCCGTCATCAAGGAGGCATGGAAGGAAATCGACAGCCGGCTTGCTCGCAAGGAAGCGCGCAGAGCCGAAATCGTGCCTCTCATCGACTCGGAGCTCCTGACGCTCTACGACGAGCTACGTGTGGCCAAGGATCGGGTCGCCGTCGGCCGCCTGGTGGAAGGGAACTGCGGCGGCTGCCACCTCCTGTTGACGGCCGCCGAGCAGCTCGAAGCCCAGCGGAGTGATCCGCCGCGCTGCATCCACTGCCGTCGGATCCTGGTGCTGTGATCGCCCGGCTCCGAGGACGCTGAACTCGATCTCGAGCGACGAGCACAGCGTCGATCAGGCTTCGGCTCAGGGGGCGTCGTCAACGGTGCGGCGGGTGCGCAACAGCAACCGAAGTGCCATGACGACGAGGAGCGCCGCGAACAATCGGCGCAGGAGGCGGCCGTCGAGCGCCAGGGCGACGCGGGAGCCGGCGACAGCACCGAGGATGCCCCCGGCCGCGATCCGCGATGCGAGCCGCCACTCCACCCTTCCTGCCCGGGCGTGCACGATCGTGCCCACGATCGCAGTGGGGACGATGACCGCCAGCGACGTTCCTTGCGCCATGTGTTGCGAGAAACCGTAGAAGACCACCAGGGAGGGCACGAAGACGATGCCGCCGCCGATTCCCAGTGCCGCAGCGATGGCGCCTGCCACGATCCCTATCACGATCAACCCGAGGACGCTCACCACAATGCCAGCCGCGCTGCGGCCACCAGCATCACGGTTGCGAAGATCCCGGAGAGCCACCGCTCGGGGATGCGCCCCATCAGCCGCGCTCCGATGACGGCGCCGCCGCCCGCTCCGATGACGATCAGCGCCGCTGCCCACCAATCGACGGCGCCATCGATGCCGAAACTCAGCACCGCCGCGGAAGAAAAGGCCACCATCGCGGCCAGCGACGTAGCCGACGCCCGGTGCATCTCGAGGCCGATCCACAACGCCAGGCCGGGAACGACCAGTGTGCCTCCTCCGACACCGAACATGCCACTGACGAAACCTGCGGCGACACCGAGGACGGCAGGGCGGAACACCGAGGACGACACACGGCGAGTGTAGGCGGGGAAGGGCTGCCACGATCGACGGAAACCTCGCACGCTCTACTCTTGCCCGATGCGGCGAATGCGGTGTATTCCCCTGGTGCTTCTCCTGGCCTCGGCCGTCGCCGCCTGCTCAGGGGACCGGGCGGTCGACGAAACGGCTCCGGTCGAGGTCGAATACCCGGCTTCCGTGGTACGGCTGTGGATCGACACGCTGGCAGACGCACGTTTCGACGATGCGCATGCGTTGGTCGAACCGCTCGGTCTTGCAGTCGTCGTAGCAGTCGAGAACGATCTCACCACAGACCAGCTCGCCACCTTTGTCGAAGATGGCGTCGCTCCCGAGCTCGTTGCTGCGTACTGGTCCTCGTTCGGCGAAGCCTTCGAGGCGTTTCGCGGCCTGCCGCTGGCTTCGGTGGTGGTGGGCGACACCGAGGAGTTATCCATAGACGGCGTCTCGTATTCCGCGGTGGAGATCAGCTCTGGCGAGGTCTCCGGCGAGGTGATCGCTCGACAGCAGGAAGACGGCGCCTGGCAGGTCGACATGGTCGGAACCGTCGGAGCCGGTCTGGCCGGACCGATGGGCGACTACCTCGTGAACGCCCTCACGAGTGCGACCGGCGAGCTGATCGCCCAAGCCTTCGAAACCGCGGTGGTACCGGGCCTCAGCGCAGCCCTGGAGCGGAATCCCACCAACCGGCAGCTCGTGTTCGACATCGAATTCATCGTCCAGGTGCTGGCCCAGCGTCCCCTTCCGTGATCACGTTCCCAACGGACCGTGGGCTGTGGGTCCAGCAATTCCTGCTGCGAACCCTGGGCTGAGAGGCCGGGTTCTGCCAGTTGCCGGCCCACAGTTCGGCTGCTGTGAACCATGGGTTGTGAGGTCGGGTTCTGCTGGTTCCCAACCCTGGGTTGAGAACAGGGGGGAGCGGGATCACCCAGCGGCGCGAAGGCGCGGCAACACCTCGGCACCGAGCATGGCGATCGTGGTTTCCTGGTCGACGGACGTGGTCTGGATCGTCACGATGTCCGCTCCGACCTCGGTGACCAGAGGCAGGTATGCGTCGACGAACTCGTCGGGAGAGGTCACCCGGGTGTACTGCGCCAGGATGTCCTCACGCGGCAGGGCGTCGGCACGCTCGCGAAGCACCGCCGGGTCGAGCGCCTCCAGGCGGCCCGGAGCCCGGAGCCCCCGCCAGGCCGAGAGCGCTTCCCAGGCGTCGTCGTCAGAGGTGGCATGGACGGTCCAACGTGTCGCCAGGATGCGCGGGATCGCACGGCCGGCCTCGCGGGCGGCGGTGTGAGCCGGGTCGATGACCCGCTCCTTGGTGTCGGAGGGGACCTTGACGCTGGTGATGATCCCATCGGCGAGCCGGGCGGCGAGCGCCGCCGACTTCGGCCCGCCGGCGGCGAGCCAGATGGGTACCGGTCCGATCGGAGGGCTGTAGAGGCGAGCCCGAATGGTGCGGTAGTACTCGCCCTCGAAGTCGACCTTCTCGCCGTCGAGGAGACGGCGCATGATTTGCAGGGCCTCGGCCATCCGGGCCGCTCGCTCGGCGTACTTCGGGAAGGCATAGCCGAGTGGGCCCTCGTTGAGGTTCTCGCCGGTGCCGACTCCCAGGTGGAAGCGCCCTCCCGAGAGGCGATCGAGTGTCGCGGCGGCCTGTGCCACCACCGCCGGGTGGTAGCGGAACAGGGGAGTGGTGACCCCGATGGCGATCTCGACTCGACTGGTGGCGTGGGCGATCGCTCCGATCGTGGAGAAGGCGTACCCGGAAGCGGAAGTGTCGTCGACCCAGGGGTGGAAGTGCTCGGAGACGACGAGGACGTCGAAGCCGGCCTGCTCGGCGAGTACGGCGTGCCGGACGAGCACTTCGGGCTGCCACTGCTCGTGGCCGCAGAAGTATCCGAACCGGGTCATGAGCCCTCCATCGACGGGCGATCAGCTTACGGGCCGCTCGATCGCGCTACGGTCATTGTTGCAGGCACCGCCGAGACGGGGAGTGAAACCGCACCGGGCGGATGCGAGAGAAAGAGAGAGCACGATGAAGGACAATGTTCGGGCGCTGCTCGCCGAGTTCCTTGGAGCGTTCATTCTGCTGTTCATCGGCGGGATGAGCATCCTGTCTGGCGGCGGCGTGGTCGCGATCGCCTTTGGATTCGGGCTGGCGCTGCTGGCGGGTCTCTACGCCTTCGGTGAGATCTCCGGCGGGCACTTCAATCCCGCAGTGAGCTTCGGAGCGCTGCTCGACCACCGCATCGATGCCTGGACGTTCGTTCAGTACACGGTTGCGCAGATCGCCGGAGCCGTGCTCGCCGGCCTTGCCATCTTGTGGGCTGCCACTCAAGATGCGGTCGCCAGCACCGCCACCGTTCCCGGTACGGGAGTCGGCGCGGGAACCGCGTTCATGGTCGAGATCATCCTGACCGCGGTCTTTGTGGCTGTGATTCTCAAGGTCACCAAGAGCGTGCAGTACCAAGGCTCGGTGTTCGCGGTGATCTCGCTCACTCTCGTCGCCATCCATCTGGCGGCGTTGACGGTGAGCGGCTCCTCGGTGAATCCGGCCCGCACACTCGGGTCCGCGATCGTGGGCAACCGCTACGACGACGTGTGGATCTACCTGGTGGGACCGCTGATCGGCGCGGTGCTCGGATGGGCGCTGTACCGGCTGTCGACCCAGGGGAAGATCGAGAATCCCTTCGAACAGGAAGCGTAGGGATTCGAGGCGGCAGAGAGCACCGAGGTTCTCTCGAGCGTAAAGACGGCAGCGCCGAGCGCTAGGCTGACACCGCATACGACGGCGCGGAGGGTCTCGATGACGCTAGACGGCCCGACGATGGGTCCGGTGGGCAACGCCCCGGATCTGCTGTTGGTGGAAGACAACGCGCTCCACGCTCGCCTGGTCACGACCATGGTGGACGACATCTGGCCCGAGGGTGTCTCTCTGCGACACGTCAAGCGCCTCGAGGGCGCCATCGAAGCGGTGCAGGAAGCGCCGCCGAGCTGTGTTCTCCTCGACCTGGTGCTCCCTGATGCGAGTCGTCTCGAGGCGGTGGAGGCGCTGACGGCGTGCGCGCCGGATCTCCCTCTCATCGTTCTCAGCTCCCATCAGAACGACGTTCTGGCCCTCGAGGCGATCCGGGCCGGTGCGCAGGACTACCTCGTCAAGGGCACGGCGACGCCGGACAGCCTTGGCCGTGCCATCCTTTTCGCGATCGAGCGCGCGCGGACTCGAGATCTCGGCGCCGCCCGGCCGGCCGCGCTGACGGTGCCCGCGGAAGCCGAGCACGCAAGCCAAGCGGTGCTCGATCCGGCCGGGACGATGCTCTACGCCGAGGCGGCGATCGCCGATCTCATCGGCCGTCCGCTGGCGGAGGTGATCGGCGTTCCCCTGGACGAGGTGTGCCATCCCGCGGACTATTCGCTTTGGACCCGCACCCTCGAGGAAGCCGCCGCCGATCCCGACGGCGAAGAGCGGGAGCTGGTGGTTCGCTACCTGTATCCGTCGGGCGCCGACGTGCGGGTGCGGGTCGAGTTGATCGCGCTTCGCGGCGACGAGGGAGAACGAGCGGCCTTCCTCGCCACTTTCCATCCGACGTCGGAAGAGGGAACCGCTTCGTCCGGGGCCTACGCGGTGGTTACCGAGTGGAGCGACGGCTGAGCCTCGCGCCTGGTTCGACGCGGCTGGGGCCTCGTCATCGATACGCTTCGATGAGGCGAGTCCGGGGATAAGCCGGATTCTGTCGTGGACGGTCATCTCTCTGGGCCCGCCATTGCTGGTCGGGCTCGTGCGGCCCACCTGGGACATCGCGGGCGGGCCACCCTGTCCCTGCTCGGCCTTGCTCCGGGTGGGGTTTGCCGATCCGCCCCGGTCACCCGGGGCGCTGGTGGTCTCTTACACCACCGTTTCACCCTTGCCTGTGCCGTTGCCGGCCATCGGCGGTCTGCTCTCTGTTGCACTTTCCGTCGGGTCGCCCCGCCTGGGTGTTACCCAGCACCGTGCCCTGTGGAGTCCGGACTTTCCTCGGCCGGAAACCCGGCCGCGACCGTCTCCCGGACTCGCCATGCGCAACGGTAGCGGTCCCCGGAGCCGTTCAACAGCGAGCGTCGTCCGTGGGGAGGCATCCACTCGTCGAACCCATCGGCGCCTCGCGGGCGCGTTCAGGACGACTGCGACGAGTCAGGCGAGACCGGGCCGGGTCATCCGCCGTTCTGGAGATGCTCCTCCAGCCCGGCGATCCAGCCGGCGGGGAGGTTCCAGTGCCGGGATCCGTCGAGCATGATGCCGAGATACTCCGACGAGGGGTGGTGATGACCGTTGGCCGTGTCGGTGTGGAGGTGGACGGCGACCTGGTGCCGCTTGCCGCTTCGGTCCATGGCTTCGACGGTGGTCACGCTGCGATGCTCTTCGCTCTCTATCTCGTCGAGTCGGTCGAACTCGTCCTCGGGAATGGAGAACACCGCACCCCAAACGGTGCTCCCGGTCTCAGGCTTGACCGTCGGTAGTGCCCCGTCCCAGGTGCCATCGTCGATCGGGAAATCCAGGCCCCACTCCGGGAGGTGGGCGATGAACTGGAACTCGGCCCCAGGTGCCACATCCCGCATCTGATCTGGGGCGATCCTCGCGGTGTAGGCGAAGTACAACAGGGTGTGCCTCCTTACCACGTGTTGAGTCAGGTCACGGACCGGACCTCGAATTGTAGTGCCTTTCCACATCGACATGACACCGCAGATGAGACAGAAACCGCTACGAGCGGCGACGGTCGGGAACCATTCGCGGCCGCTATCCGTCTTATCGCTGAGCGAGCCGTGGGGGTTCGCCCGACACCTCGTGGAGGTCGCCTTGATGCATGAGATCTTCGATTCCCTCGCCTTTCTCGAAGTGCCGGTGACCGAGGAGCGTCCCTGGATGGTGTTCGCCGCGTGCCGTGACGCTGAGCCCGATCTCTTCTTCCCGGTGACTCCGCAAGAGGGGGATCGGGCGTTGGCGCTCTGCTCCATCTGCCCGGTGCGCGTCGATTGCCTCGAGTACGCCCTCGACACGAGGGAGCGTTTCGGGATCTGGGGCGGTTTGACGGAGAAGCAGCGCCTCGCCCTGCTCCGCCGCTCGGCCTGAGGGCGCGGGTGGCCGTCGGGCTGCTAGCGTCGGCTCCCGATGACCGAACCGACATGGCCCGACGTGCTCTCCGCGCTGATCGCAGGCGAGGACATCGGTCGCGAGCGCGCCCGATGGGCTATGGCCGAGGTGATGGCCGGCTCGGCGACGCCAGCGCAGATCGCGGCTCTCGTCGTTGCCCTGCGATCCAAAGGTGAGACCTCCGATGAGATGACCGGATTCGTCGAGGCGATGCTCGACGCGGCGGTCATGGTCGACGTCGGTGAGCCCGTCGTCGACATCGTCGGCACCGGGGGCGACCGCAGCGGCACCTTCAACGTCTCAACGACGGCGGCGTTCATCGCGGCGGGGGCCGGAGCCAAGGTCGCCAAGCACGGCAACCGGGCCGCCTCCTCGAAAACGGGCTCGGCCGACCTCCTCGAAGCCCTGGGCCTCGATCTCGAGATGGAGCCGGAGCGCACGGTGGAGATGATCCGGGAGATCGGATTCGGGTTCTTCTTCGCACCCCGTTACCACCCGGCGATGCGGTACGCCGGGCCGGTGCGCCGCGAGCTGGGGGTGCGGACGGTGTTCAACTTCCTCGGCCCACTGTGCAACCCAGCCCGGTCCCGCCGCTACGCCATGGGCGTGTCGGACCCGAGGATGGCCGAGCTGATGGTGGAGGTGCTCGCCAACCTGGGTGCTGAATACGCTTTCGTCTTCCGGGGAGAGGACGGGCTCGACGAGTTGACGACGACCGGGCCTTCGTTCATCTACCGCCTCAAGGATGGTGAGATCACCCACGCCGAGTTCACGCCGGAGGATTTCGGGGTGCCTCGGGCCACGATCGAGGACCTCCGCGGCGGAGACGCAGCCGAGAACGTGGCGATCACCCGAGGGGTGCTCGCCGGCGAACCCGGTCCCTACCGTGACATCGCTCTCGTCAACGCGGCGCCCGCCATCGTCGTCGCCGGGCTCGCCGACGGCTTCATGGGGGCGATGGCGCTGGCGGCCCAGGCCGTGGATTCGGGTGACGCCCAGGCGGTCCTCGATCGGGTGATCGCATACTCCGCAAAGGGCGTGTGAC